>NZ_JBLVPW010000012.1:0-160217 GCF_048286715.1 Flavobacterium kochi | reverse complement strand
ATGCAGTTAGCAAGATCCAGAGCAAGAGGTTATAGAAATCCCGAGAATTTTATAAAAATGGTGTATTATTTAGGAAATACCTAAAAAATGCAAATCCACTAATTTAGGCGAAGAACCTTCTTGAATTTCATTTTCTTGTAAAAAGCATCAACGATTATTGTCTAAAAAAAGGCATTTGTAGTTGAATACAAAGAGGCTTAAGTATAGCATCTATTCAATAAAAGCGGGGTGTTCTTTGTAAAAGGAAAGGGATTTACTGAAAAATTAAATAAGTAAATTATTATTTATATTTTCACCAAAACCAAACGCAACAACAAGTAGCTATACAGGCCAATAGTTCATTCACCAGATTGTTTTGGCATATTGGCGATCATCCATCAACCAAAGTATTCTACAAAATAAACATGCCGAATACGGAAAACACTTACGGAAGATATTTTGAAGAAAAAAATCTTCGACGAATGATGCAATTTGCTGATCAATTTTCAGACAAACAAATTGTCGTGACACTGTCACGACAATTGAGTTGGCCCCATTTTTTAGCTATATTACCCATCAAAAACATGGATGCCAAGTGTTTTCTATGCACACCAAGTGAGCAATCAGTCAATGAGCGTTATGGTTAAGCGTTGTTATGCGTCTTTTTTCTTTAGACACCGCCCTCTTGGCTCATCACCCTCATGAAGCACAATTTCGGAATGTAGGAACTGTGCGGCCTCCGCTGAATCTTTCACTTTGGAAGCACTTCGTTCTAACATTTCTGATTCAAACTCAGTTAATACACTTTCCCTCACACCAGCTTTTCTCCATTGAGATAAAGATCTACATCCTCTTGAGATTCCCCGAGCCAGCGTCAGAGCATCAAGCAGAGCTTGATTCGCCCCCTGTCCTTTGAATGGACTCATTGGGTGAGCCGCATCTCCGATCAGAGTCACTTGCCCCCCTTTCTCCAACAATTCTGACGCGAGTAATTCTCGGTCATACACGGGATATCCTGAAATCTGGGCTTCCAGCGTCGCCGTTAAAATTTGAGGAATGGGATCGTGCCACTGAGTTCTACGACACGCTTCTTCTTTGAGTGCTTGAGGTCCTTTAGCACTTAATGCCTTAGCTTCTTTTTCTGGCACTGGGAAGCTAAGTTGCCACATCACCGAGTCTGACGTATAAGGCATCATGTAGATCCGCTCATTGCCATTGGCGGTTTGAAATACAGTGGCCGAATCCAGTAAAGAACTGGTAAGACCTTCGAGAGCCCTCAAAGGACAAATACCCAATATCACAATACAACCTAGGTAACGTAAAGGGGTAATATCCTCACCAATCAGCAACCTCCGCACCGAACTACGAATACCATCGGCTCCAACCACAAGATCCGCCTTAAAACTCTTCATCTCCCCGTCCACTTGAAAGCTTAGATCAACACCTTCACCCGTACATTCCTTAAAATCTACTAACTGGTGCCCCCACTGTATGGCATCATGTCCGCCGAGCTGCTCAAGTAGAGCTAAGCGTAAAGATTGCCGTGCGATATGTACATTTGAACGTTTCGGAGTCGTTTTCGCATCTGACTGCATCCACTTTCTGATCCCCCATTCACCAATCACTTTTCCTTCTGTAGTATGAACCACATGTCTTGTCGAAATCACCCCTTCTTCTAACGAGAAAACACCCAATCCCTCGATCGCTTTACTAGCTTGTTGCAAAGTGAGCCCGTAACCCTGAGATCGAGCGTCAAAGTCGCTATCGCGCTCATAAAGAGTGAAGGGGATTCCACGGTGCAAACAAGCCACAGCTAGAGCCACTCCTCCTATACCACCACCAATAATAGCAACGTGCGGGTAGTTTTCTTTATCCGCTATAGGATGGCTTGCAGAATGAAGCAACCCAGATCCGCAACAGGTCAAGCACGAGTATAGATGGCCCTTAGGACGAACTGGAGCCGTACCCTTGCCTTTCGTTTTTTCAAATTGATCGAATGCAATCTGGTAGCGGAGTCGTACTTTATTGCTGAGCCCTCGACTTTTTTTGCCACGCCCCTGACATTCCTGACAAGTAGTCCAGCTTGCTTTTTCACTTTCCACTTTTTTCAATTCCTCTTTATTTAACTTGATCTTGACTCCCCTCTATAAGAAAAAACTTAGCCGATGCAATTAATGCTGGACCTAATAGTAAAGTAGTCATTTTGACTTTCGTTACTTCTATATAATTTGACGAGAGAAATTTATATTTTTCAGCATTATGCCGCTTGTGGCAGTTGCGCAAATTTAAGACAAAAGATTACCAGTACAAAACTACCAGAATTTTCGGAGAAAACTCCAAAACACAAACTGAATCAGCAATTGCTACAAAGGTTTGGTGACAGTTTTACTATTGTTTTACTATAAACTTAAAAGGATTTCTCAGAGCTATTTTATTGAAAATTTCTTCAAATTCTGCAAAAAATGGTTCGCAAACAAATTCTTAAGAACCACAAAACTTCTCAAGAAATTGAGAAGTTTTTTTGCCCTTTTGTAAAATTATTGAATTAACGGGAATCAAGGGGATTAAAATCGATAAAAAAAGTAGCCCAAACTTAGTTGCCGTCACAAAGCCCAAAAGACTTCCAAGAAAATTATTCCTAATTGGAAATTCTGAAAGTAAAATAAAAACAATTAAATTTTCTAGTAAATCAAAAGATAACCAAATAAATGGTAAAACAATAATGGCATTCACTAAATATTTAGATAATGAGGTTCGCTGTGTAACAAATCGAGCCAGTGTAATAAGAAAACTAAAAAAAGTGAGTGGAAAAATTATGTCAATTGTATAAGTGAATCGCTTATATACCTCCAAACCTTCTAAAAGAAAGGATTGTAAACGATTATAAACTTCGTTGCTTGAAAATGATGGTTGTTTATCAAATATCTCTAAACCTCCTAATGCATTATGCACTATTTCCAATCCGTATGGAACAGGAAATAAGTGAGTAACAATAAATATACAAATAAAAATAAAAAAAGTGAATAGCAAAATCTTCCCTGATGTCCCTCGCGCTGAATCAGGCAATTCAGAATGTGTTACTGTCAGTTTATTTCGTCTTCTTTCAGAAATTAATGTTCCAAATAGGAACCCTAGAAGGAAATGGTTGGAATAAAAAAAATGTGTTGAAATGTCATTTTAACTATCTTTTTTGGTGTTGATTTTTGAATGTTTTTTAAACAGATTACAGTTTCGCTCTGGATTGGCTGGTCAACGAAAAAAGCTACAGGTAAGTCAGAACTCACCGTAATATAACTTTTATTTAACTTGAATTTATTTTTTAAATTTTAAATTTAAATTCATTTTTAAAACTGAAACTAATATGAAACCAAAAAAAATATGGGCAAATCTTGGCGTAAAAGATGTTGAGCAGACCAAAAAATTTTATAGTGCATTGGGTTTTAAACGCAATGGACACGGTAATGCAAAAGAACTTGTCAGTTTCTTTATCGGAAATGATGACTTTATAGTACACTTCTTTGCAAATGACACTTTAAATAAAGCTATGGAAGGAACACTTTCTGATCCGAAACAGGGAAATGAAATTATGTTCACTCTTTCTGCCGAAAATAAAGACGAAGTGAACGCATGGGCAGAAGAAGTTAGGAATGCAGGCGGAAATATATTCAGTGAACCTGCTGAATTTGGAGAAGGCTATTATGGCTTTAGTTTTGCAGACCCGGACGGGCACAAATGGAACGTGTTTTACATGTAATAAAAAAGTCGCATAAAAAGTCTTTTAGGCTTTCTCATTGTTTAATGTTACTTCACGACTATTGCGAGGAAAGAAAAGGATCTGTAATTTGCAAAGATCTGATTGAAGAAAGACTTACTTGACATGAAGTAAACCAGACTACCTTAAGATTTATGTTTTATATCAATCACATCAGGCTTCTCCTGACACTAAACCGTCAATACATAATTTAAAAACGGTCTTGTCTATGAGTAGTAAGGAACATCATGGCTCATTCTCCTCAAATTACCGATCATTCAATCCCTTTCCACTGAGAATTTGCTGCATCCATTTTTCAATCCTTGACTCCCGGGTTTTGGATTGTTTAGGGGCTGAAAAATGCAGTATGTATGCTCTTTGCCGTCCCGGCGTCAATGCATCAAAAGCAGTTTTCAAGGCGGGGATCTCCTTTAATTTATTTTGAAATTCCTCGGGAATGACGAATTCTGTACTCTTCTTAAAATTCACTTTCAAACCAGCTTTTTCCACTTCAATGGCTTCGTAAATATAGGCTTTTATGATGCTTTCCATCTCAGCTATTTCTTTAACGTTGGAGAACCGAATCAGGCGCGCCGACTGCGTATTGTCCCCTGGCCTGCTCAAAACACCAGTAGCATCTTCTAACAAGGCTCCTTTGAAAAAACTAAGCACGCAGTATTCTTTTAATCCACCTATTATAACTATATTTTTTTTCTGAAACGTATAACAAGCAGCGCCCCACTTCAATTCTTCGGTCAGCGGACAGTCAAGAAGTATCCTTCTCAATTGCTCCAATTCTTCCCGCCACTGTTCTACTTTCCTTAAATATTCATCAACCTTAGGATTCTTTTTATTCATATATTGATAATCTGAAATTGATTAAGTAATATTGATTAACTGAAATGATTTTCTATCAGCTGGCCTGAAAGACCATAGCACTACAATCAGCATTAGAGATAAATAAGGAGACTATTTCATCACTAATCATTTAATCCCTTTCCATTGAAAATTTGCGGCATCCATTTCTCAACCCTCGACTCCCTGGTTTTGGATTGTTTAGGGGCTGAAAAATGCAGTATGTATGCCCTTTGCCGTCCCGGAGTCAATGCATCAAAAGCAGTTTTCAAGGCGGGAATCTCCTTTAATTTATTTTGAAATTCCTCAGGAATGATAAATTCTTCAGTCTTTTTAAAATCCACTTTCAAGCCGGCTTTTTCCACTTCAATGGCTTCATAAACATACGCTTTCAAAACAGTTTCCATATCAACGATTTCCCGGACACTGGCGAACCGAATCTGGCGCGCCGCCTGCGTATTATTCGTTTGTTGGATTAGAATGCGATGGGTATCTTTTAACAAAGCTCCTTTGAAAAACAAAAGCGCACAGTATTCTTTAAACACGTGTATTAAAACTATGTTCCTTTTCTGAAACGTGTAACAAGGAACGCCCCACTTCAATTCTTCGGTCAGCTGGCAGTCAAAAAGGATCATTCTCAATTGCTCCACTTCTTCCCTCCACTTTTCGATTTTACTTAAATAGACATCAACCTTAGGATTCGTTCCAATCTTCGTCATAGCGTGTTATTTTATTTCAAGTGTTTGTCTGTAAGTTATTTAAATTTTAGAAGCCCTTTCATTATAGTTGTAAAATGGCAGTTATGAGCTCAATTTATGTTAGACCTGTATCATGAATTCATTTTGTTTAGCTAATATAAAACTTATTTAATTACAAATAACAAACTGCTTTATGACAAATTCTCCAGTGGCAGCTACACCCAATTTTACCATTATTTTCAGGTTAGCTACTTCAAATCAGGTATAAATTGGCTCGTAAATAGTTGCTTCCGCATGGTCCCTCAAAAACGAACAAACCTCCAAAGGCTTAGCTTTGGAGGTTTGTGATGGTTCGAAAGAGTGGGTGCCTACCAACTCCTGAATTTAAATTAAACGGAATCCCTGTCAATAAAATTGAATGGATTTTTTACTTTACCTATTTCTTTATTGAGAATCATCCTTGCCGCGGTTTCCCCCATCATTTTAAAATCTGTTGAAATCACCGTTATTCCCAGCAACTCTTTTAAAGGGGTATCATTATAAGAAATGACCCCTATGTCTTTTCCTAATTGAAATTCATAATCTCTGATCTGTTTTATTAAACTAACCAGATCAGATTCTTCAATTGTTATAAATAAATCGCCTTTTATCAAAACCATATCATCACAGATCTCCTCCAGGATTTCAAAATCTATAGCATGTTCAATGCAGAATTTCTTAAAACCATGTAAAATTCTCCTGGGATAGGGATAAACAGCATGCTCCGGATAAATTAATATTAATTTATCATACCGGGCTATTTTGGAAAGGCCTTCTTTCAAAGCATTATAAATGTCATTTTCAAAATCTTGGTAAATCTCAACGATTCCATCTTCTATTAAACTATTTTTTTCATCTAAAATAATTAGTTTTTCCTTTGGTATTTTTTTTATGACTTTTAACGCTTTATCAGTAAGGCTGACATGTTTTAAATCTTTTGTTTTAAAATGAGGCATGATAACATACTTGTCATAAGCGAACATATTTTTTTCTAATAAATTTAAAAATAAGGTTTCATCAAAATGATATACATGAAGATCCACATGTGAATTCCCTCCTATACTATCAATAAAAGAATTAAAAACACTCATCTTATACGAACTTAATTTATTGACCAGAAACAAAATATTTATTTTAGAAATTAATTTTGTTCTGGTAACATAATAGCCTTTGCCCAGGATTGGTGAAATTACATTTCTCTCTTTTAATATATTATAAGCCTTTTCTACAGTATCCCTTGACAGATTAAACCTTTCACTAAGCATGTTAATTGATGGGATTTTCTGATCCATTGAAAGCTTCCCAATCGATACATTATAAATAACTGAATCTACTATTTGTTTGTATTTTGGCATCCTGGAAGTTTCATCAATTTCAATATATTTAAATGTTTCCATTAGAATAGTTTTTTAGGTTAAAAGAACAGGGTATTAATAACTCATAGTATAGATTGGTGTGTCCATAAAAATCGGACGATTCCGTAACATTTCAAAAATAACAACAAGTCCTCATTAAAAAAAGCTTGTTCCCCAACAAAAAAATGCTGTATTTCATTATTTTTAGTGTTTAACTGACGTACTGGCGGCGGTTGGAACTGTCGCTTTCTGACCAATTATGACATCATTCATTGTTACATTTTCAGCGTTGAGAATAGTCAGCCCGTTTTTCGCTGATTTAACTTCTACAGTATCCAAATATACATTTCGCACTTTTTTTTGTGCATATCCCTGAATAATAATCGCAGTTTCTCTTACTTTTGCACAGCTAATATTGGACAGGAAAATATCGGATACATCCGATGGAAAACCGCCAGTACCTTCACCCATATAATTAGCTGTGATGTAAATGCAATCTTCAACTTCATCCAACTGAAGATTTCTGACATGTATATTTTTAATAAATCCACCTCTATCGGCATTAGTCTTCAAATAGACCGCTCTCTTTAAATATCCGCTTGTCCTGCAGTTATCAATAAAAATGTTTTTAACACCCGCCGACATTTCACTGCCAATGACCACGCCATGCAACCCCTTGAAATTACAATTGCGAATCACTATATTTTCACTTGGGGTTTCACTATTAGCTCTGCCTTCATGATCCCTGCCCGCTTTAATGGCTATATTATCATCTCCATTATCAAAAGCAATGTTTTCTATTAAAACATCTTTGGCATACTCGGGATCAACCCCATCATTATTGGCGTTCAATGCTTTGTATTTTAAACCTCTAACGGTGATGCTTTGTGATTTTAGTAAATGAAGACACCAGAATGGCGAATCTTCAATTTTTACATTTTCGACTAAAATGTTTTTGCAATTAAAAAACTGAATCAGTTGCGGTCTCAGAAAATGTCCAGCACCAAATTTTCTGTCCTTCAAAGGCACATTATTGTGATTCATGTCACGCGTTAATTTTTTATCATCTCCTTCTTTTGCTTTGTAACTATTCCAAACGTTACTTCCTTCTCCATCAATAGTTCCTTCTCCGGTTATGGCAATATTAGTGCAACCAGAAGCATAAATAAGCGGGCTGTAATTATAAATCATGGTTCCTTCCCAACTCGTGAGAACCATAGGTAAGTACTGTTTCGGATTGTCACTAAAGCGGATTTTAGCCCCCTTTTCAATTAATAGCTTTACATTACTTACAAAGTGAATCGGTCCATTTAGCGTGTAAACACCTTTAGGAACAATGACTGTTCCTCCCTTATTCTTTTTACAAAGTGCCATGGCTTTGTCAAAAGCAGGTTTGGCATCACTAATGGAATCCCCTTTTGCTCCTAATCGTGTGACTTCAATTTTAAACGAGGGAATTTGAGGCAATTGAATCCGTTTGACTATAGAATCAACGGTGTCAGATGGAAAACTACTGTTTTGGGCTAAACAATTTAAAGAAATAAGCAAGAAAATGAGCAGTTTATGTTTCATGATTTTTTATTGTAACGCTGCTGTGAAAACAACTTTGTGAGGATTTATTTTGACCTAAATGGAATTCTTTTATTTTGTTAGAGAAGTCCAATCCTTAAATATTTTTTCAATTGTATAGTCTGACTGAAATTGTTGGGCTGTCAGAACATGTGACCAAGCCACCCGGGCTTGTACATCAGCGCCCACCCCTTTACATTGATATTCTGCATAAAACAGCGTTCCCTCCGCTTCCGGCCTACCCCAGTTATCCCACCCTGCTGATTTGATATGATTGCCCATTTTACATTTAATAAAAACAGTCCGGGCATAATTTTCCCATGGCCTTCCTAAATAAAAAGAGTTATTTGCAGCGCTGCCTGTTAATTTACAATTCACAAACACAAAACCATAAGGATTTGCCTTGGGTGTATTAGCTGCTATAATATAAGACCCTCCTGCTTTTGCAAAAATTTCACAATTCTCAAATACGGCTGTTGCCGCTCCAAAAATAAAATCTGTAGTGCCTTCTATATAACAGTTTTTATAATATTGTCTGCTCTTATTGCCATGAGAATAAAGCGTGTCCTGAAATCCAAGGAATCTGCAGTTGGTAAAAATCACTTTATCACCGTCTATTCTTACGGCAACGGCCTGACCCACCGGACCGGAAGAATTTTCAAATGTGATATTTTCAGCTTTAAAATTAGCTCCGTTAACAGCAAAACTATAAGACCCTGAAGTTCCTATATTTTGTCCCTTTTCATTTTTTTTAGAAGCATAATCATCGTACGTAAGAATCGTTTTATTTTTATTCTCCCCTATTAAAGTGATGTTTATTTTATTTTGTGGCAGGATTAATTTTTCCTTATAAACACCATTTTTAATGAAAATAAGGGTCTCTTTCGCTTGTAGAAAAGGCACTGCATTTATTGCTTCCTGAACCGTTACAAAATCGCCTGTCCCTTTAACATCCACAATTATATCATATAATTTGGTTGCTTTATTGGAATTCCCGGCAGAACAACTAAGAATGAACAAAGAAACAATACAGAGATATGCGTTTATCATTTTCATTTTTACTACAGTGTTAGACCTCATGCGTTTTAAAAACAGTATAAAGTTGTCCTTTTGAATACTGATTATTTTTTAATTGCTTTTTTCAGCGTGCTAACTAAAGGGCTATCCAATAATCTGATTTGATTTACAACTAATTTTGCAACCTCAGTTGCCCCTTTTACACAAAGATGCGTATTGTCTTCCTTCCCTTCCGGATAATACGGAATTTCTCCTGCCTTATAATGTAAATGCAATTTTTTTGATTTTTCCGGTCCGTAAGACAGCTCCAATAGTTCTGTATAATATTCTAAATCAATAAATGGTACCTTGTATTCCTGAGCGACCAAACGAGTTTCTAAAGGGTATTCCCCATGCGTGGCTATCAAGACTCCATTTTCATTAAAATTTCTTCTGACTATGGAAGAGAATAATATTGGTATGGCACCTTTTTCTCTGCTTTCTTTTACAAAACGGATTAAGTTATAGCGATACGTTGTATGTGGATTGGTGTACCGAGTTGAATCAGCAAATTTTTCATCATTATGCCCAAATTGAATAAAAACATAATCGCCTGGTTTCAACGCTTTATAAACGGAATCCCAACGTTTTTCAGTAATAAAACTGCGGCTGCTTCTGCCATTTACCGCTCGGTTGTCTACCTTTATATTATCATTGAAAAAAGAAGATAACAGCTGTCCCCAACCTCGTTCCGGATTTTCTTCCGGCTTAATTTTATTAGCCATCGTAGAATCACCTATAGAATAAATAGTTGTTTGCTGAGCCAAACAGTTTATCGAAATTAGCAAAAAAAGGAAGATTCGGTATTTCATGATTTTGTTTTTAACGTTGTTAAAAATTGCTTGTTTGTTGCCTTACTTTAATTTCAGATACCATTCTTTTATTTTGTTGGAAAAATCCAATCCCATGATATTTTCGATTGTGTATTTATTTGCTTCCGCCTTTTTTAATTGGTGTGACCATGCAACTCTTTTTTCAGGACGATATCCTTCCCCCGTACAATTATATTCACCATAAAAAGAGGTCTTTGCCACTTCAGGTTTAGACCAGTCATTCCAGCCCTCAGGCTTTATGTGTTTTCCCATTTCGCAGTTAATAAAAACCGTTTTTGCGTAAATACGCCATGGTCTGCCGAGATAAACTTCAGTTGCTTTTGCAGCAGCGGTAAGGGTGCAATTCTTAAATACAAGCCCATAGGCTGCACCTTCAGCAGTAGAAGCTGCAGTAACATAAGCATTTTTCAAACTGTGAAGCACGCAGTTTTCAAATAAAACCGTTGCATTACCAAATATAAAATCGACCGTTCCGGCTATATAACAATCTTTCAAATACTGTTTGTTTCCCGCTCCGGTTACGTACAAAGTATCCTGATTACCCAAAACATTACAATTTGCAATAGCGACCCTATTGGCATGCAGTGCTAAAGCAATTCCCTGACCCACTTCTCCGCAACTGTTTTCTATGGTTAGATTGGCAGCAAAAAAATCATCCCCTTCAACTAACATCGTGTAGGTATAAAAAGTACTGTTTCTACCCAAATTTATCTTACTAAAATAATCCCCGTTGGTAACAATAGTTTTCTCTTTACTTTCTCCTATTAATGAAATATTGGTGTTCCATTCGTGAATTTTAATTTTCTCCTTATAGATTCCATTTTTTACGTTAATCGTAACGCGTTTATAAGGAAAGGATGGCGAATTGTTTATCGCTTCCTGAATACTTGTATAATCACCGCTTCCGTCTTGAGCAACAGTCACATTAAATTCGTCTTTGGCTTTATGCTGTTCCACCCCTGCTTTAGTCGCTGTAATTAAATGCTTTTCTTTCCACACCTCATATTTTTCCAGCACCTCTTTTGGTTCATTTGAATACCAGGAATATCCATTTCTGCGTTCCTCGCCGATTTCAGCTAACGATCCTTTTTTTATACCATCCCGATCACAGAAAAAGGGAGTATTGTTATCCAGTTCCATAAAACGAGCCCATAGATCAGGAGCATTTGCATCTGAAACCATTTTCTTGTTGCTTATTTTACCTTTTTCATCATAAGAACGTACTTCTCTCAGCCCTTTAATTTTTGCTTTATCAAACCATGCTGCAGCAAAATGAACTGCATTTATTATTTCTTTTGATGGATTTTCAATGGACATTAACAGCAATACAATTTGTGCCGATTCTTTTCCGCTCAAAGAAGGCAATTCGTAAGCACGTGCTTTCGCCGGAGCCAAGCTGTATTCATCGTGCTGCGCACACCAGCCTGTTAAAACCCCATTTTGCCTGTATTGTGTTTTTAGGATACAATCAATACCTTTATCAAATGCTTTCTGTGCTCTTTTAACCGTTTGTTCAGATGGCTTTATGGAGAAATAATCTGTTGAACTAATAATTTCTTTTAAAATATTCAGAATATTCACCATCGAGTCATCGTTATACGTAATATGCGTATAATACCCTTTTTTTAACGGATAAAACTGAGGCCATCCTCCATTTTCATATTGTGCTTCCAATACATAATCAAGTCCGGAAAGAAAGGCTTTTTTATATCTTTCATCAGGTACCTGTCTATAGCTTTTAGAAAGAAAAATCATTTGTTGGAATGTAGCACCATTGTCTGTGGTGATTTCGTTAGGATCGCTTTTAAGTGCAATTAAATGTTGCTTTTCATCATTCGAAAGCGTTCTCTGCATCTGAATGTTTTTGGGCCATCCGCCAATATTGCGCTGATATAACAGCACATTTTCGGCTATATCTTTTGCTTCATTTGAAGCAAACCAAGTCCCTTCTTTAGTAGTAACAATCTCTTTCCAGGATTTACCGGGATTTTGCGACTGTACACTAAAACTTCCCAAGCAAGAAATAATTACAATACTTGCAACTTTTTGAAAATAGTTCATTTTTTATTTATTAATTCGAATCCAATCAATACGAACACTTCCTGCGTCATTTATTATTCCGTTTCGAAGCGCTAAAAAACCTAATTTTGCTCCTATCCATTTGCCTTCCCTTGCTGTAAAACCAGTACCTATAGCCATGTATTTTACCCCATCTTCACTATAAAAGAAATCACATTTTCCGCCGGCACTTACTTTTACCTGAAGATAAAACAGGTTGCTTTTTAATTTAATGGATTCACTTTCTGTCTCTGTCCCTTTTTTATCTGCATTTTTACACAGCACCTGAGACAGGTAGAGCTCCCCTGCCGATTGTTTTACTTTCAGATAACTGTAGTCAAGCCCCATTACCAGCAGCCCTGTCTGCTCTTCATCAAAACGGGCATTAAAAGTCATTTTTGCCGTAGCTGTAAATTCTTCGGCAGGAAATTTTTGCAATAATAAATTCCCGACATCAAACAAATTTGTTGCTTCTTTTGGCATGGGACGACAATACATAGTATAGTACCCCATTGCTGAAGGAAAACCCCAATAAACCTGCTGATTCGCATGCCATTGCCATTGCAGACCTAACTTAGAAGTATTGAACTCATCGGAGTCATTTGGAGTTACAACAGGATACGTTTTTCCAACATTTGGTTTTTTATGGATTGCCACCGGCTCACCAATACCATCTCCATCTTGATCGCTGCCTATTACCGGCCAATTGTTTACCCATTTCATAGGCTGCAAATGGACAATTCTTCCATAAGCACCTTTGTCCTGAAAATGGAAAAACCAATCTTCTCCGGTTTTAGTTTGTACCCAAGCTCCCTGATGTGGGCCATTAATGTTTGTTTTTCCTTGATCCATAACCTTTCTCTTTTCGTATGGACCAAAAATATTTTTTGCTCTTAACACGGTTTGCCATCCAGTAGCAACACCTCCTGCCGGAGCAAAAATATAGTAGTAGCCGTTATGCTTGTATAATTTTGGTCCTTCAATCGTTGCCTCGCCATCATGGCCGTCAATAATGATAACATCATCATCATTTGCAACGGTTCCTTGAGCGTTAAGTGTACAAATTGCCAAAAGACTTTTAATTCCTGCCCTGCTTCCCGCAAAAGCAAAAGCAAGATATACTTTACCATCATCGTCCCATAACGGTGTCGGATCGATCAGACCTTTCCCCTCTTTGACCAAAATTGGTTTGGACCAAACACCTTTCGGATCTTTGGTCTTAATCATATAAATACCATAATCCGGATCTGGATAATAAATATACAATTCATTATTATGGTATCTAATGCAGGGCGCCCATACCCCATTTCCGTGCTGTGGTTTATCAAAGACGTCGAAAGGAGGCTGTTTTGGAAGTGCATAATTTACCAGTTCCCAATTTACCATATCTTTAGAATGTAGAATAGGCAATCCGGGAATACAGTTAAAAGAAGAAGATGTCATGTAATAATCATCTCCAACCCTAACGACATCCGGATCAGAATAATCGGCATGTAAGACTGGATTTTTATAGGTCCCGTCCCCATTATCAGATACCCATACCTGCGAATTACTATTATTTATTTTTGCCTGTCCAAAAATCAGCTGATTTGAAAGAGACATTAAAACGCAGGTAACCATCAGTATTCCTCTCATAGGTAAGAAATTAGTATTTAATGCTCCAGTTGTATTTAAAAAAATGAAACGGTTTTAGTAGACTGCAAACTTAATTGTGCAGTCTGTTTTTATTTATCCAACTCTAGTGCGGCTAATATAAACGGCCCTGTAGCTTTAGGATCGTTATCCTTTTTTCTTTCGTTTATATAGTATTCATACGATCCGTCTCTGTAAGGATTTCCTCCAAGTCCGGCAACGGCACAGGCTTGAGTGATATTAATTTCACCATCGGATTCAACCTGAATCAATTGGGTTGTTAAACCATCAAATGCTTTACTGGCAATTGTTTTAAATTTTTTTGGCAAATACCCTTTGTTTACCCCTTTTGCCAAAGCATAAGCAAACATGGAACTTCCTGATGATTCTAAATAATTTCCTGCTTTACCCCCCTTATCGGTAACTTGATACCACAAACCTGATTTGTCCTGGAATTTCTCTAAAGCATTCGCAACATTATTCAAATAACCCACCAATTCTTTTTGTTTTGGATGATCCTTTGGAAAGTGATCCAACGCATCTACCAATGCCATTGCGTACCATCCGATTGCTCTTGACCAAAAATTAGGTGAAGTTCCTGTTGCTGGATTTGCCCAAGGCATTTGTTTGCTTTCGTCCCAGGCATGGTACAACAATCCTGTTTTTTTATCAGTGGCATGCAATTGAATTAATTCAAATTGTTTCGCAACATCATCCAGTTTTTCTCCATTTTCAAAAGTAGCGGTATATTCTGCATAGAATGGTTCACCCATATACAAACCATCTAACCACATCTGGTTTGGATATATTTTTTTGTGCCAAAATCCTCCACTAGGCGTTCGAGGTTGTCCGTCCAGTTGCTTTCTTAATGTTTGCATTGCAATTAAGTAGCGGTTATCTTTCGTGGTAGCATACAAATTAAACAACAATCGTCCTGCAACAATCATATCAATATTGTACGCATCCATTTTATAGGTAGCAATAGTTCCGTCTTTATCAACCAGGACATTTACGTAACTTTTGATATAATCGTAATAGTTACTGTTCCCCTTTTCTTTATACAACTGTTCAAATGATTTTAGCACTAAACCATGAACATAATCCCAATGCGGTGCTTTAGCATCATCTATCATGTAAGACTCCTGATGGCGTTTCATAATGGAAAGGGCCATTCGTTCTGACCATTTTAAATGATCTGAAATAAGGAGCTCTTTTTTATTGTCAACTGATTTTGTACCGGTCTGAGAAATGGTTTTACAACTTGCAAATAGTACTGCAAGGAGGATCCCCAAAGTTGCAAAACAATTAGTTTTAATACTGTTTTTCATTTAAAATTATATTTGTTATTAGTAGTATTATTTTCTGAAACGTCTATTTATCCAATTCCAGCGCTGCCAAAAGAAAACCACCTAATCCATGAGAATTGTCAACTTTTATCTTTTCACTGATATAGTACTCAAACGATCCATCTCTATAAGGATTTCCACCAAGTCCTGCACTGGCACAAACCTGAGTAATATGTAGTTCCCCGTCAGCATCCACTTTTATGAGTTTTTTTGTTAAACCGTTAAAAGCTTTATTGGCTACGCCTTTAAATTTCGAAGGCAAATATCCTTTGTTTACGCCTTTAGCAAACGCATAAGCAAGCATCGATGAACCTGATGCTTCTAAATAATTTCCTTTTTTAGTTGCTAAATTCGGAACCTGATACCACAGTCCTGACGCATCCTGAAACTTGCTTGATGCTACCGCTAATTCATTCAAATACCCTACTAATTCCTTTTGTTTAGGATGATCTTTTGGAAAATAATCCAACACATCCACTAATGCCATTGCGTACCAGCCCAAAGCTCTCAACCAAATATGAGGTGCCGTTCCAGTTGTTGCATTTGCCCAGGCCATTTGCTTACTTTCATCCCAAGCATGAAAAAACAAACCGGTCTTTTTATCCAGTGCATGATCGTGCAGCAGTTCAAACTGATGCGCAACATCATTCAATTTCTCCCCTTTTTCAAATGTAGTAGTATATCTTGCGTAAAAAGGCTGCCCCATATACAAGCCATCCAGCCACATTTGGTTCGGATAGATTTTTTTATGCCAAAAACCGCCGGATGCAGTTCTGGGATGATCATCAAATTGTCTTCTTAATGTTTTTAATGCTGTAAAGTACCTTTGGTCTTTTGTTTTATCATACAAATTAAAAAGTATTTTCCCCGCATTAATAAAATCAATATTATGATCCTGAGGGTTAAAATTTTGAAAAGATCCGTTACTGTCAATCAATTCATCCGCATACCCTTTGATATAGTCGAAATATTTTTGATTTTTAGTTTTAGTGTATAATTTTTCATACCCGGTCAAAATCATGCCGATTTTATAATCCCATTTAGGGGCTTCATGATTATCAATCTGCCACGCTTTAGGATGCCGTTTCATTATCGATAATGCCATTCGCTCTGACCATTTTAGCGTATTTGGAATGGCCATTTCTTTTTTAGGCACAACAGCTTTAACCTGCTCCTGAGCCGTAGTTTTACAACTCACAAAGAGCACCGCCACTAGTAGGGTGCACGACAAAAATCTGTTTCTAAAAAACAATGACGAATCATCCTGAAACTGGAGGAAAGTTTCAGGTCTCAGTTTACAGCTTCCAAGTAAAAAGGATCGCTGAAAACTGGGATAATTAATTAAAAACAGCTTTTTATCGTGTATCCAATGTAGCAATTGTCTTCTATAAAAGCCTGTTTTAGGAGTATCGTTTTCCATTTCAATTATATTTTATTCTTAGCATTCAGCTCTTTCAATTTCTGATCCAGATAAGATATAAAAGCTTCTTTGGTTTTAATTCCGTTTGGTTCCTGTTCCCAGGCCCCTAAAAAATAAAACGAAGTCGGTGTCGCTCTGGGTTTAAAAACCAGAAGATAATCAAATTCCGCATCAACTAAATTTTCAATGGTATTGGTTTGATAAAAAATAGCCATTCCCAAATTATCAGGAACCAAAGATTGGGCTCCATAAGTAGCCAGGTAAGACCATTTTTTGTTTTGACTTACTTTTTTAAATACTTCAGTGTTTTTTTGTTTTACGATTCCCGTACAAATCCCCACTATTTCTTTTGATGGATGAATGGTATGTTTGGTATAACGCTGATTCGGATTAATGGTTAATTCGGAGGTAAAGTTAATTTTATCCGAAGCTGTTTTCCAGCCATAATACTGCACCTTTACATTAGAACTGTTGGGTTTATTTTCTACTTTGGCAATTGTGGAATCAACGGCATAAAAGTGTAATCTTTCCTTGTTAAGGTAGCGATCGATAGAACCAATTCCGATTCCCTTTCCTGCTTTTAAAATATCTGCTCCCCAAGCGCTCATTTCGTGATAGGAATCAAAATTATCCTGTCCCACTTGTGGCAAAACAATTTTTTCCGTTTTTTTTCCGAAAATATCAATTGCATTTCTCCAATCCAGATACAGGCGATACCCTATTTTATTACTTTCCCAACCTGGCCCT
Source organism: Flavobacterium kochi (assembly GCF_048286715.1). Classification (NCBI taxonomy): domain Bacteria; kingdom Pseudomonadati; phylum Bacteroidota; class Flavobacteriia; order Flavobacteriales; family Flavobacteriaceae; genus Flavobacterium; species Flavobacterium kochi. Next base: position 142,879 of record NZ_JBLVPW010000012.1, on the reverse strand, counting down.
TCATAACGAATATCAAAAGAGTGATCGGTATGTTCTTTGGCTAATTTTAACTTTTGAACATTTTTAAAAGTCCCTCCTATGTATTTTCTGCCTTCCCATTTGCCTCCTTCTTTTACAGAAATTTCGGCATAGGTCTTAGCTGTTGCTGCTGATTTTTTCTCTTGTGCTTTACAAGAAAACAGAGATACCAATAATGATGCGGCAATGCTTTTTATTAATTTCATTTTTATGTTGTATTAGAATTATTCGTTTATTACAAAAAAAATTAAATCTTCGTAAGGAGTAAAAAAAGGAGCTTGACAACCAATCAAGCCCCTAGTAAAAAACAAAAAAATTAAACCAAAACTCATTTTATTGTATAGCACGCAGGATTTTGCGGACTTAGGTAATTAACTTTTGGGGCTCTTTATCAGTGCTCCGTTAACATAAGTATCGATTAATTGGAGCCCTTCCACATTTTCTATAGAATACGCTTCCCCCACTTTATCAATTTTTACGTTTTTAAATATTATATTTTTAATGGGAGCTTCTTTATAGCCTTTGGCCAAAATACCATACTTCCCACCATCTTTAACCTTTATATTTTCAAGAAAGACATTTTGGACCCGAGGAATAAAATTTCCCGACTGACTTCCATATACGTTATAAAACATATCTATTATCAAAACGGACTCTTTCACTTGGCCAATAGTTAAATTTCTCACATAAACGTTCTCAATCAGACCGCCTCTTTTAGAATTTGATTTTAGTCTGATAGCCCTGTCTAAATTGGGACTATCCATAACACAGTTTTCTACAAAGACATTTCTTACGCCCGCAGATATTTCACTTCCCATAACAACGCCTCCATGACCATCGATCATTTTGCAGTTTTGCACAATTATATTTTCACTTGGTATCGCAACGCGTCGACCATCAGCATCTCTTCCAGACTTAATAGCGATACAATCATCCCCTGTATTGAACGTACAATTTTTTATAATAACATTTTTTGAATATTCCGGATCACATCCGTCATTATTTGGTCCATGGCTCTGAACCGTAACCCCGTCTACTGTAACATTGGTAGACTTCATAGGATGTATCACCCAAAATGGAGCGTTAATAATTTTCACATCTTTTAAAAGCATATTGGTACATTCAAAAAACTCTATGAAATTTGGTCTCAAATAATGCCCTTCTCCAAAAACACGCTCCGAAACAGGGACTCCTTCTTCAGCCATAGCCACCAATCGCACTCTATTGGCAGGATCTCCCTGATTTGGCATTCCTTCTTTCCAGCCATATCTTTTGCTTCCACACCACCACAACCATTTTTCATTGTCTGCCTGACCATTTAATATTCCTTTTCCGGTTACAGCCACATTATTTTTCTTATAGGCATAGATTAATGGAGAATAATTCATCAATTCTGTTCCTTCAAAGGAGGTCTGAACAAGTGGATAATCCGCGGTATTAGTACTAAATAAAATTTCAGCACCTTCTTCTAAATGAAGATTTACATTGTTTTCCAAATGGATAGGACCGGTCAGATACTTTCCAGACGGAACCAAAACCTTTCCCCCACCATTTTCAGTACATTTTTGTATTGCTTTTTTAAATGCCTGAGTATTGTCAAAAACACCGCCCGACTGGGCGCCAAAATCAGTAATTGCATAGGTTTTATCACGAAAAGAAGGCACTTTAACACCGTCAATTACGAGCTGCATCGTTTTCCAGGGATCGGTAGCTACAATCGCTTGCTGCTGTTTTACCCCACAGGAAAGAAAAAACATTGAAAACAAAGCAAGAAAGACATTGTTCTTTGTTATAAAAAAATTTCTCATCATTGATTTTATTAAAATTTCTAAATTAACCGTATTCCTTTCTATTGAAAAATTATTGATGCAATCGATTACACAAACGTAAATATTAATTTTGAATAAACCAAAATAAAATCAATTAAAATATTATTCTTATAAAAAAAAACACTTATTAATACATTTAATATAAAGATTTTGCTCTAAAAGCACATTATTACTAGCAGTTCATACTAAAAATACCTACAAAAATAAGCAATTGTTAAAATTTTACGTAATCGATAACATTAACCAAAAACAAATAAAAAAAAACATTAATTTTGCTGATCTTAATAAACATTAATTCATAGTGAGTAAAAAAACAACAATTTACGATATTGCAAAAAAACTTGATACAACTGCCGCTACGGTCTCTCGAGCTTTAAATAACAATCCTAAAATAAGTGCCAGTACCCGCAAACTTGTTTTAGAAACAGCGGCACTCATGAATTACAAACAAAATAAGCTCGCCTTGGCACTTCAAAGTGGAAAGAGCGGTAATATCGGTGTCATCGTACCGCGTATCGACAGTAATTTTTTTGCTTCTGTCATACGCGGAATTGAAGATGAATTACAACCTGAAGGGTATCATGTTATCATATGTCAGACACACGAAAACGAGAAAAGAGAAATTGAAAATATAAACACACTATTAAATGCTCAGGTAGATGGCATTTTGATGTCTGTTTCCAATGTTTCCAAAGAGAACGATACTGTAATTAAAAGAGTGGTTGAAAAAAATGTTCCCCTGATCTTTTTTGACAGAAAGAAAAATATTGATGGGGTCAGTTCGGTTACCATAAACGATTTTGAAGGAGGTTATTTAGCCACTAAACACCTTATCGAAGAAGGATGCACTAAAATTGCCCATTTAACCGGGGATCAATCCTTAGAGATATATGAAAATCGAAATAAGGGCTACAAACAGGCTTTACTTGACAATGGAATAAAATTTGACGAAAATTATGTACTCCAGACAAAAAGTAGTGTTGAAGCCGGAAGAGAAGCCGTTCAAAAATTATTAAAATTAAAAAACCCGCCAGATGCCATATTTTCGTCAAGTGATTTTGCGGCCTTAGGAGCAATACAGGAACTAAAAGAACAGGGGATCAGAATCCCGGAAGATTTTTGTGTCTTCGGATTTGGTAACGAACCTTTTACAAAATTTATGGAACTTTCCATATCCTCAGTGGATCAGTCCCCTATGGAAATGGGTAAAATGGCAGCAAAAGTATTCTTAGAACAGATCAACAGTACCGAAAGGTTTAAAATAGAGAAAAAAGTAGTCCTGAATCCTGAATTACATATTAGAAAATCATCTTTAAGACATGCGCTTTAATAGCATAAAAAAAGTGTGAAGTAGTACCTCACACTTTTTCTTATGTTAAAAAAATTGTTTCTCCTCTTACAAAGAAACGCCTCTTTTCCAAGGAATAAAATCATTCTGATTTAAAATAGCCGCTTTGGTTTTAATAGTACCGCTGGCAACATTTATAATAAACTCCAGCAGTTCGTCTGCCATTTCGTCAATTGATTTTTCACCTGTAATAATTCCGCCGGTATCGATATCAATAATATCCGACATTTTTTTAGCCAGTTCAGAATTTGATGAAACTTTAATAACCGGTGCAATTGGATTTCCGGTCGGAGTCCCTAAACCAGTTGTAAACAAAACCATATTGGCTCCTGAACCCACCATTGCAGTAGTACATTCTACATCATTACCCGGAGTACATAATAAATTTAAACCTGGTTTCGAAATGTATTCTCCATAATCCGAAACGCCAACAATTGGAGAAGTTCCCCCTTTTTTGGCTGCACCTGCAGATTTCATCGCATCGGTAATTAATCCGTCTTTAATATTTCCCGGTGAAGGATTCATGTCAAATCCAGAACCGGCATCCACTACGGTTTTTTCATACCATTGCATTAATTCTAAGAAACGTTTACCGCCTTCATCTTCAACGCAACGGTTTACTAATTCCTGCTCTACACCACATAATTCCGGAAACTCGGAAAGAATTGTAGTTCCTCCTAATGCTGTTAACAAATCTGAAGTTACTCCTAGTGTTGGGTTAGCAGAAATTCCAGAGAATCCATCAGACCCACCACATTCCAAACCAATTTTTAATTTAGACAATGGAGCAGGCGTTCGTTCAATTTGATTTGCTTTTTTGATCGCTTCAAAAGAATCTTTTACCACACTGCTTAACATCGCTTCAATAGTTCCTATTTGTTGTTGATCGTAAATCAAAACAGGTTTGGTACTATTGGGGTTAATTTCGTTTAAGGCATCTTTGAATATTTGAATTTGCAAATTTTGACAACCTAAACTTAGCACGGTGGCTCCAGCCACATTTGGATTGTTTACGTAGCCTGCCAAAAGTTTTGCCAAACTGTGCGAATCTTGACGAATTCCTCCACAACCACCTTGATGCGTGATGAATTTTACCTCAATATTTTTAAATAAATCGGTATCATTTGGTTTTGCCTCATCCCCGGCAACCCCACTTTCACTACTTACTAAAGAACGCAGTAAAAGCTGATAATCATTTACTTTTTGCTTCAACAATTCTTTTTCAAAAATATCTTTTAATATTTCTATATTTCTATTTTCACAAAATACTAGTGGAAAAAACAACCAAACATTCTCGGTTCCAACTTGTCCGTCTTCTCTATGATAACCTTGAAAAGTTCTGTCTTTCCATTTATCAACATTAGGAATCGTCCAACCGATCGTTTCTGTTTTTCCAACTACTTTATCACTTTCATGTTTCACATTTACTGTAGAAAGCAATCCTCCTTTTTCAATTCTGGCGCTCGCTTTACCCACTAAAACACCATACATAATAATTCTGTCTCCTATATCAAAAGGATTCAGGGCAATTTTATGTTTTGCTTTCACATCACTCTCGATGGTGATGGCTTCTCCTTCAAAATTAATTACCTCTCCAGCCGTAAGATTTACTAAGGCTACAGCAACATTATCTGAAGGGTTTACTTTTATTAATTTTTTTTGCATGATTATAATTATATAATGATTGACTTGTTTTCATATTGCTTGTTAAAATTAACAAACCCCTGTTCAATACCGTTACTCTCAATTTCATTCAATGCGAGAATCAAAGCTGCTGACAAACCATTTACTTTTGACAAATCTTCACCCCAAAAATCAGTATTTTGAAGCGTTTGTTGCACTACTTGTTCGGTGTTTTGAGATTTCCAAATTTCCTGGAAAAAAGTTGTAATATCACTGCTGTCATCTACAGGTAAAGCCTGTCCTTTCCAAGACCCCTGATAGAAACGAATTAAGCAGGCAAATGCAAAAGTTAAATGCGCCGGTACTTTGTCGTATTTTGAAATATATCCCAATACACTTGGCAACACTCTTACTTTAAATTTCGAAATAGAATTTAGCGCGATACTTGATAAATTATGTTTGATAAAAGGATTTCTAAAACGATCCAAAACTTCCTCAGCAAAACTGTCCAATTCCGCTTTATCCATTGCGATAGTTTCATTAATCTCGTCAAAAATAGCTTTATTGATAAAACCTCCGGTAAACGGATTATCAATAGTTTCCTTAACTGTTTCGTTACCATATAGAACTGAAAACGGAACCATGGCCGTATGCGCACCATTCAGTATTCTTACTTTTCGAGTTCTGTAAGGTTGCATATCTGCAACAATTTTTACATCAAGATTTGTTTTGTGGAATGGTAACTTTTCTTTCAAAGCTGCTCCACCTTCAATTACCCAAAGGAAAAAAGTTTCGGCAGTAACAATTAAATTATCAACATAATCCAATTGTTTATTGTATTCCTCAATTTCAGTTCTTGGATAACCCGGTACAATTCTATCTACCAGCGTATTATGAAAGGTATTACTCTCCAGAATCCAGCTTTTAAATGCCGATTCCAATTGCCAATCATCACTGTATTTTAGGATAATTTCCTTTAAGGTATCCGCATTGTTATTAATCAATTCACAAGGAATGATAGCAAGCCCTTTTGCTGCATCTCCATTAAAATGTTTGAACCTTTCATACAAAAGAACAGTTAATTTTGCAGGATAAGAACTTGGCGGCTGCATGGTCGGCGTATCAGTGCTTACATACGCTATTCCGGATTCCGTCGTATTTGAAATAATAAATGCTAATGCTTCTTCTTTGGCTAAAGCCAAATAATCATTGAAGTTCGTATAGGGATTAATACCGCTAACAAGGTTAGTAATTAGCTTTTTTTCTTGAATTTCCTGGCCTTTTGTCAGCCCTTTCATAAACAAAGTATACAATCCGTCCTGATCGTTCAGCATATTTACCATTCCGTTCTCAATAGGCTGTACCACTGCAATACCGGCATTAAAATCCACGGTGTCGTTCAGCTCCTGAAAAGCATAATCGATAAAAGCTCTCAAAAAATTACCCTCGCCAAATTGAACAATTTTAATGGGAAGTTTATTTTCTAATCCTATATTTTTTCTATTTAATTTTTCCATTTTATTAAATAATTCGGTTTATATTTTTTTATTTTGAACAGGCTTTAGCGCTAATTCTTCTTTTATTTATTTCTGATTTTATCTATTATAGCTAAGGTCTCTTGTACTTTCAGCTTCAGTCCGTCAAAATCTTTATTGGCCAAAATGGCATTAGAAATCAATTGGGAACCAATCCCTACACAGGTTACACCAGCTTCAAACCAGCCTCTTAGGTTTTCTTCCGAGGTGGAAACACCTCCGGTAGGCATGATGCTTGTCCAGGGACAAGGTCCTTTTATTGCCTTTATGAAATTGGGTCCGTAGATATCTCCAGGAAATAATTTTACAATCTCACAACCCAATTCTTCTGCTCTCGCTATTTCAGTAAGTGTACCACAGCCCGGAGACCACAATACTTTTCGACGATTACAAGCAATAGCAATATCTTCTCTTAAAACCGGAGTGACGATAAAATTAGCTCCCAATTGCATGTAAAGTGAAGCCGCCGCCGCATCAGTTATAGAACCAACGCCCAAGATCATTCCCGGTAATTCTGCTAATGCATATTTATTAAGCGCTCCAAAAATCTCAAAAGCAAAATCACCTCTACTGGTAAATTCCATTAGACGTGCTCCACCATCGTAACAGGCTTTTACAATTTTTTTTCCTAGTTCCACATCGGTATGAAAAAACAAAGGAACCATTCCCGTTTTTGCCATTACACTTGCTACTTCTATTCTTGAATATTTTGCCATAATTTTTTTATTTATCTTGAAACTAATCCGGCGGAATCACCATCTAGCATATTTTCAACTTCTTTTAAGGTAACTAAATTATAATCTCCTGCTATGGTATGCTTTAAACAACAAGCCGCAACTGCAAAATCCAACGCTCTTTGATCATTATTGGGATATTCCAATAAACCATAAATTAATCCACCCATAAAAGCATCTCCACTGCCCACACGGTCTACCACGGGAGTCACTTCTTTTACAGCTGCATTATAAATGGTTTTTCCGTCAAACAAAATACCTCCAATTCTCTGATGAGAAGCACTTACGGAATACCGTAAGGTAGTGGCCACTGTTTTTAGGTTGGGACATAATTCAAACAACTTAGTATACAGCGCGGGAAGTGTTTTTTCGTCCTGATAATTGGGATTTACTTTCGCTTCTCCCAACATAAAATAAGCCGTATCAATATCTCCCAAAATCACACTACTGTAAGACAACAGTTCAGGCATCACCTCACTTGGCGTTTTACCGTATTGCCATAATTTAGACCTGTAATTTAAATCGCATGAAATAGGCAAGCCCAATTGATGCGCTATTTTAACCGCTTCCAGGCAGGCTTCAGCTGCGCTCTGTGATATGGCAGGTGTAATACCGCTCCAGTGAAACCAGGTCGCTCCTTCTAAAACTTTTTCCCAATCAATAGCCCCCTTTTCAATGGTTGCCATAGAACTATGGGCACGGTCATATACTACATTGCTCCCTCTGGTCCCTGCACCGGTCTCCAGAAAATAGATTCCCAAACGTTCTCCTCCATAAATTATATTTTTAGATTCTACGTTCATTTTTCGCATTTCCTTTAACGCGCAGGTACCTATTTCATTATTGGGTAACCTTGTTACAAACTCCGCATTTACACCATAATTAGCTAAAGAAACAGCCACATTAAACTCACCTCCACCATAGGAAGCTGTAAATGCTTTTGCCTGCTCAAAACGCAAATGCCTTTCTGTTGAAAGACGTAACATTATTTCGCCAAAAGAGACTACTTTATTCATTATATATAAAATTAAATGTTTGTCTATTTTATAAAATCTTCTCTTATAGGACTAAAAACGTCTATAAGAATCCCTTCTTCCAGGCACACAACACCGTGTATTTTATCAGAAGGAATATAAAAGGAATCTCCTTTTTTTAATATTCTTGTTTGCTCTTCAATAGTTACTTCAAATGTACCGGCGGCAATATGGGTAACCTGAGCGTGATGATGATGATGCAAAGAACCTATTGCTCCTGTGTCAAATTTAACATTGACCATCATAATCCGATCATCAAATCCCACTATTTGACGCTGCACCCCTTCTCCCACAACTTCCCATTCTGTCTCTTCTTCTTTAAAAAAAAGATTGCTTTTTACCAAATCGTTCCACATCACTATAAGATTATCGTCTTCGTTTAATCCTTAAAACTTGAAATATTCTTTGGCGTTGTTATAACTGATATCTGAAACCATTTTACCAATCCACTCCATGTCATTTGGAAGTTCGCCTCTTTTAATTTCATCTCCTAAAAGATTACAAAGAATACGTCTAAAATATTCATGTCTTGGAAAAGATAAGAAACTTCTTGAATCAGTTAACATTCCAATAAAACAACTAATCAATCCCATATTAGAAAGTGCATTCAATTGTTTAGTCATTCCGTCTTTCTGGTCCAAAAACCACCATCCGGAACCAAACTGTACTTTCCCCTTAACGCTTCCATCATTAAAATTTCCAATCATCGTAGCCATCACCTCGTTATCAGCAGGGTTTAGGTTATAAATAATTGTCTTTGTCAATTTATCTTTACTGTCTAAAGCATTTAAAAAACCGGATAATTTTTGAGCCTGTGGATAATCTCCAATAGAATCCCATCCTGTATCAGGTCCTAAAATTCTATGCATGCGCGCATTATTATTTCTTAGCGCCCCCAAATGGAACTGCTGAACCCATCCATATTGATGGTAGGTTTCACTTAAAAACAATAAAATAGCACTTTGAAACTTTAAAGCTTCCTCATTACTAATTTCCTGATGCTCTCTTTTCTTTTTGAAGATCGCATTCACTTCATTTTCTGTAAAGTTTTCAAAATAAATCTGATCCAATCCATGGTCACAAAGTTTGCAGCCATTTTTATCAAAATATTCAATTCTGTTTTTTAGGGCAGTACACAAATCAGCATACGAATTAACCGTTACACCTGCTGCTTCACCTAAAGTATCCACGTAGGAGTTATACCCGTCATTTGAAATCAAAATAGCTTTGTCGGGTCTAAAAGCGGTACTGACTTTAGTTTCAAAAGAACTTTTTGCCAGTTGCTGGTGAAATGCTAAGGTATCAATCGGATCCTCAGTCGTACATACGAATTCCGCATTTACTTTTCGAAGCAAATTCTGAGTACTATACCCCGGAGAGTTTATTTTTTCTGAAGCTTCAATATAAATTTTCTCTGCAGATTTCTCGTTCAATAAATCATAAATATCAAAATAACGCGCCAGTTCTAAATGCGTCCAATGGTATAATGGATTACGCATGGTATACGGAACTGTTTTGGCCCAATTCATAAACTTATCTTTATCCGAACCATTCCCTGTGATAAATTGCTCGCTTATTCCCAAAGTTCGCATCGCACGCCATTTGTAGTGATCTCCATTTATCCATACTTTTGTAATGGTATCGAAAATGGTATTTTCAGCAATATGTTGTGGCGATAAGTGGTTGTGATAATCAATAATAGGCAGATTTTTAGAATAATTATGATATAATTCTTCAGCGTATTTATTCTCTAATAAAAAATTGTCGTTTATAAATGTTGTTGCCATTCTAAGTTTTTAAAATATTAATTTTCATTTGAAGGTTTTCCGATCGTAGCTAAAATCCCACCATCAACATATACAATTTGTCCGTTGACAAAATCACTCGCTTTTGACGCCAAAAAGACAGCAGCACCTGCTAAATCTTCTGGATTACCCCAACGCGCAGCTGGTGTTCTATTAATTATAAAATCGTTAAATGGATGTCCGTCTACACGAATAGGTTCCGTTTGTGTTGTTGCAAAATAGCCTGGTCCTATACCATTTACCTGCACATTATATTTTGCCCATTCGGTGGCTAAATTTCGGGTAAGCATTTTCAAACCTCCTTTTGCCGAAGCATAAGCACTTACATTGTTCCTTCCTAATTCACTCATCATCGAGCAAATGTTTATTATTTTTCCGCTTTTGCGATCAATCATCCTTCTCCCGATCAATTGAGACATAATAAATGCTCCGACTAAGTCTACATCAATTACTTTTCTAAAATCTGCGACGGACATGTCTACGGCTAATTCTCTTTTTATAATTCCGGCATTATTAACCAAAATATCTATTTCACCATCATTTTTTATAATATTTTCAACCTGTTCAGCAGCTCCTTTTTCATCAGTAATATCAAAAATATAGCCTGTTGCCTTATATCCTTTATCATTCAGATACGCCAGCGCCTCTTCTAGTTTTTTTTGAGTTGTACTGCTAATCACTAACTCAGCTCCTGCCTGCGCAAGACCTTCAGCTATAGCTAATCCCAGACCATGAGTTCCGCCAGTGATTAAAGCTCTTTTATTTGTTAGATTAAATAAATTCATCTTTAATTATCTTAATTCATTAGGTTGACAAATATCCATATCGCTATAATCTAAATTTTCTCCGGCCATTCCCCAGACAAAAGAATAATTGGAAGTTCCCGCACCAGAATGTATGGACCACTCAGGAGACAGAACCGCCTGATGGTTTTGCATAAAAATATGTCTTGTATTTTGAGGTTCCCCCATAAAATGACAAATCGTTTGTGGCGCCTCTATGTCAAAATAAAAATAAGCTTCCATGCGTCTGTTATGCGTATGAGAAGGCATTGTATTCCAGACATTCCCCGGAAGCAATTCGGTAAGCCCCATTTGCAACTGACAGGTTTCCACTATACTGTTCACTATTAGTTTGTTTAAAACTCTTCTATTAGCTAATTTTTCTTCACCCAGCTGAATCACTTCAGCATCCTCTTTTCCGATTTTTTTGTTTGGAAATTTTTTGTGCGCCGGCGCCGAATTAATATAAAATAAAGCCTGCTCCTCTTTTGCACTGGAAAAAATAACTTCCTTACATCCCTGACCTACATAAAGCGCTTCTTTTTTCTGTAAATCATAAGGCACTCCGTCAACCGTCACCGTTCCGTTTCCTCCCACATTTATAATTCCCAATTCTCTTCTGTCTAAAAAGTTTTCAGATTTCAAATACGGAATTGTTTCCAATTTCAAACTGCCACCAACTGGCATTATCCCACCAACTATATACCTATCATACATAGAATAAGTCAATTGGATTTCATTGGCAACGAATAACTTTTCAATTAAAAATTGTTCTCTCAACTCGTTTGTTCCATATTTGTTTACGTCCGTAGGATTTGAGGCGTATCTAAAAGAAAAATTTGTCATAATAAATAGTTTATGTAATCGATTGCACAAATATACTTTATAATTGCATTAATTTATATTTTTTTATAAAAAAAAATGTTACAAATGTAAAAAAAACAACATAATTAGTTTCATTTGATAAAATTTAAAGGAAATTATTTACAATTTTAAGATAAAAACAACGCAATAAACAAGTTACATTAAATATTTCTAATAATCCTGTCCATAATCCAGCTGGTGTGTAATCCTGATTGTCCAGTGGAAGGATGCTCCCTGTTTCCAGACAAATGCTCCCGCATATTTTCGACATGATACAGCTGAACATTTTCCGGATGTTTTATAACCAATTCAATCTGACTCTGTTTAGTAGTCATCCGAATTGGTTTTTCATCAAATACAGCAAACTCTATCTTCCCTTTAGTCCCCACAATCTGAACATGATCTTCCTCAATCCCTGAACCAAAATTCCAACTGCCGGTTCCTGTAATTCCGGATTCATGTATCCAGCAGGCTGCTATTGCATCATTTGCAGAATACAATTGCTGCTGATTAACACTAAAACCAGATACGTCTTTTATAGCGCCCAGCAAGTGTACAAACAGGTCCAGACCATGACTGGCTAAATCATCAAAATAGCCACTTTGGGCTACTGCAGCATCTGTTCTCCAATTGTAATTCCCCGATAAATCAATATCGGATGCTCCCTTATTTAAATTCCAGCTGATGCTTCTGACAGTGCCAATTTCATTCGCATCAAGCCATTTTTTCACTTCATTAAATCGGGGCAGGGAACGCCTGTAATACGCCACAAATAACGGGATATCCTTTTCCTTAAATGCATTGTAAATTGTCAGGCTATCTTCATAAGTGGGGGCCATCGGTTTTTCAATACAGCATGGTTTTCCGGCCTGGGCGACTTTAAGCGCATAAAATTTATGAGAATCAGGCGGAGTGGCAATATAAATCGCATCAATTTCGGGATCATTAATCATACTATCAGCATCTGAATAGTATTTCTTAATCCGATGTCTTTTTGCATAATCCGCACTTTTAAGAGCATCTCTTCTCATTACGGCTGAAAGCTCAAATCCTTTGGTTTTCTGATAGGCTGGTCCGCTTTTGATTTCAGTGACATCACCACAACCAATTATACCCCAATGAATTATTTTTGATTCCAGTTCTATATTGTTCATCCGTTTTTATTTAAAATTATACGATCCCATTAAAAAAACAGGTTTAAAGAGGGTATTGCATTTGATTGGCACGTAACCTAAAAAAGGACAAAGCAGTCGCCTTATCCTTTTTAAATTTATTTACTTTTCCATAGTACCATTAATCATTCGCCAAATATGCAAGGGATTTTCATTTCTGAGTGCAACAGGCAAAAGTGTATCCGGGTAATCCTGATAACATATCGGTCTGGCAAAACGCTTGATTGCATTGCTGCCTACTGATGTTGTTTGAGAGGCTGTAGTGGCAGGATATGGCCCTCCATGCACCATGGAATGGCACACTTCTACTCCGGTAGGATAACCGTTAACAAGCAATCTGCCTACCTTTAATTCCAAAATATCGAAGAGTTCCTTAAATTCAGAAAAATCTTTGTCAGTGCCGTGAACAGTAGCCGTAAGATGTCCCTCAAGATTACTGGCCGCATCTAAAATATCTTGCTTTGATTGCGCTTCCACTACAACATTGGAGGGCCCAAAATTCTCTTCCGATAAAGCAGTATTCCCTAAAAAAGTAGCTATTGTTGTTTTAAAAATTCTCGCTTGAGCACTATTAAGTAAATCCACTGATTGTCCAATGGCAATTTCTTTTACATTGCTAATTTCCAATGTGCTTTTAATTTTTTTGTCATAGGCTGTGTGGATTCCCGCTGTTAACATTGTTGCAGCAGAGGCTTCCTTTATTTTAGCAATTAAGTCTGTAATAAATGTATCGGCAGCATCGGATTTCTGAACAAACGTCAAACCTGGATTAGTGCAAAATTGCCCGACACCCTGCGTTATGGAACCAGCCATTCCTGTTGCAATTGCTTCCGCTTTCTCCTTAAGGATGCCCGGCAAAATAAAAACCGGATTGGTACTTCCCATTTCCGCAAAAACGGGGATAGGTTCTGACCTTGTGTTGGCAATATCAAAGAGTGCTTTTCCTCCTTTAAATGAACCGGTAAATCCAACCGCTTTTATTCCTGGATGTTTCACTAAAGCGACGCCTACCTCATTGGTATTCCCTTGAATTAATGAAAAAATACCTTCAGGCATTCCGCACTCGTTTACAGCTTTTTCTATAGCGCCGGCAACCATCGCTGATGTTCCGGGATGTGCGGGATGCGCTTTTACAACAACAGGACAGCCTGCCGCTAGAGCGGACACCGTATCTCCTCCTGCTACAGAAAATGCCAAAGGAAAATTACTTGCTCCAAATACTGCTACAGGCCCTAAAGGCAATAACATATGTCGGATATCCGATTTTGGTAGCGGAGCCCTGTCCGGAATAGCCGTATCAATACGCGCATCTACCCAAGAGCCTTCTCTTACCACTGAAGCAAATAACTTTAATTGACCGATAGTTCTTCCTCTTTCACCTTGTAACCTTGCCAATGGCAATGCGGTTTCCAAATGACATCGTTCCAAAAGTGCATCACCAAGGTTTAAAATTTCCTCACCAATGCGCTCTAAGAAATCAGCTATGCTGTCTTTATCTTTCTTTCTGTAAACAGCAAAAGCCTGTATCGCTTTTTTTACTACAGTATCAATCTGATTTTCCGTTGAATTTATAAACTCCCCGTCCAATAATTCATTGTTCGTTGGATTTACTGCGTAGAATTTTTCGAGATTACTCATTTGTATTTTTTTATATGGTTTATCAACTTCTGACAACAGAACAGTCCTTACGGAAATTAGCTTTTCCGCCTGCTTTGTATTAATTCAGCAGTTCCTCTTCCTTATCAATAATTTTTTGAAGTTCCAATAATTCCTCTGGAGAAGGCATGATTAATGGAGCACGAACAGCTCCCGCACTTTTGCCTATTAATTGACAGCCCGCTTTAATCAAACTCACAGAATACCCTTGGTTTTTACTTCTTAGGCGAATAAAAGGAACGAAAAATTCTTTTACGATTCGATTTACTTTCTCCGTATCACCCGCGCGAAGCGACTTATAAAAGTGATTTGCCAGCTTTGGAACAAAGTTAAATACTGCAGAAGAATACGTATTTACCCCAATTGATAAATAGGCTTCCGAAATAATTTCTGCAGTAGGAACCCCACCAATATAAACCAAGCGATCTCCTATTGATTTAATGGTAACGTTTAATTCTTCTATGTTTCCGGTTCCGTCTTTCAAAGCAATGAAATTGGGACAGGCAGCTGCCAGTTTTTTTATTTGTTCGCCTGACAATACCCCATTGCCACGATTGTAATAAATCACAGGTAATTTTGTGTTTTGCATTATCGTTTTGGCATATTCCACTATTCCGCTTTGAGGACATTCCGTTAAATAAGGAGGCATCAGAAGTAAAGCATCTATACCTGCTGCTTCAGCAATTTTGGCAAATTCAATAGCTTCAGGAATACTTCTTCCAATACTTGAAACAGTGGGTACTCTCCCGTTAATAATTTTAGAAGTTACCCCTACAATTTGTTTGTATTCTTCCTTTGACAAGGAAAAGAATTCACCTGTTCCACCTGCAACAAAAACAGCCGAAACTTCATGGCTTACAAACCATTCCAATCTGTCTGCAAAAGTGACTGCATTAAACTGACCTTTTTCATCCATATCCGTTACTGGAAAAGATAATAATCCATCACGTAATGCATTTTCAATTCTTGTATACGATAACTCCATTGTAAATAATGTTTAAAAATTTATATTCAATTTCTAGGTCAACGGTCCCGGGTTAAACAAAACCAAATCATTGTGCAATCCCAATACGTCACAAGCAACCTGTTTTTTGCCGCTTGCTACTTCCAGAATTAAACTAAAAAGCTCCCAACCCATTTCCTCAATTGTCTTTTCTCCTGTAGCAATCCGACCCGCATCCAAATCAATTAAATCAAACCATCTCTGACTTAATTTAGAATTTGATCCGACTTTAATAACAGGTACCATCGACAAACCATAAGGTGTTCCTCTGCCAGTCATAAATACATGCATATTCATACCTGCTGCCAGTTGCAACGTTCCACAAACAAAATCACTGGCGGGTGTAGCAGCAAAAGAGAGTCCTTTTTGACGAATTTTTTCCCCAGGTCCAAGCACATCCACAATTGGACTTGTACCTGATTTAGCGATGGAACCCAAAGCCTTTTCTACTATTGTACTCAAACCACCCAATTTATTACCAGGTGTTGTATTCGCACTTCGATCTACCTGCCCTTGCAAAAGGTACTCATCATACCATTTCATTTCATCCAAAAGCGCTCTTCCTACTGTAGGATTTATGGTCCTTGGAACCAGCAAATGAATCGCATCCCTAACTTCGGTTACTTCAGAAAACATAACGCTTCCCCCGGCCCGAACGATTAGATCCGCTGCAAATCCTGCTGCCGGATTGGCGGTCAGTCCTGAAAAAGCATCACTTCCTCCACATTGCATCCCTACAACTAAATCTGAAGCAGGACAGGTTTCTCTTTTACGCTTGTTCAAACTTTTTAAATGGGCTTCAGCCGTTTTCATAATTCCTTTCACCATATCATTGAAGCCATGAAAGGATTCATCCTGCATATAGGTTATACTGGAATTTCCTCCCTCTTCACTGCTATTGATCGCGGGGCTGTTTTCAGGCAGAAGACTTTCGGGCCTTAATTTTTCACATCCTAATCCTATTATCATTATTCCTCCGCCAAAATTTGGATTTGTCGCAATATTCCTAATGGTCCTAATTGGAACAATAGCGGCAGGAGCATTTATAGCAACACCGCATCCATAGGAATGATTGAGCGCCACCACATCATCAACATTTGGATATAAGGGAAGTAATTCTTGTTTAATTTTCTTTACCAGATGTTCGGTCAAACCAGCCACACACTGCACACTGGTTGTAATACCTAAAACATTCTTCGTCCCGACGCTACCATCAGCATTTCGATAGCCCTCAAAAGTGTACCCTTCCAAAGGTTCAATCTCCGGTGTCATTGCATCAGGCATGGAAATAAATTGCAGATCAGGAGGATTGGGTAAGGACATCTTTGATTCATCTATCCATTCTCCATGCCTAATTGATTTATTGGCATATCCGATCGTTTGAGCGTATCGGATAATTGGTCCTCCATGGGCTATATCGCATAAGGCAACTTTATGTCCGGAAGGTATATATTGCAGTAGCGTTGTCCCGTCCTGAAGCAAAGTCCCCTCACCTAAACCGAGTGTATTGGCCACGATCCCAACATTATCTAATGGCGTAGTTTTAATTACTATGTTGTTAGTCACTTGCATTTTAAATAAAAGGTAAAAATTTTGAAAGAATCATAATTAGAATTAAACCTGAAAATCCCATAACCATTGATAGAAAAGAAAAATGACGTATCGTTTCCTTTTCTTCCATCGCACACATTTCAGTTACAATCCAGAAAGCACTGTCATTCATCCAAGTGAATATTTTAGAGCCGCACCCTATAGCTAAGGCGACATAAACAGCATTAAATTCAAGACCGGTACTCCCAATACCGCTCATAATACCTGCAGCGGTTACCATAGCAACCATTGCTGAACCTTGTACGGTTCGAACAGCGGCAGTTATAAAAAAAGCCAAGGGCAAAACGGCAACCTGATAACTTGCTGCCAAGTCACCTAAACTAATTCCGATTCCTGTCTGCTCAAGCATTTTTCCAAACACACCTCCTGCTGTTGTTATAAGGATAATCACTCCGGCACTACTTATCGATTCGGTGATGAATTTTTGAAATTTCTTAGTATCCTTTGTTCTGGACCATAATAAAAAGATAGCCACTGCTGAAGAAATAGCCAGTGCAATATTTGCGTCCCCCAAAACAGAAAAAATAGAAATCCAGTATTTTTGAAACGAACTTAAATTCGCCGGATTTGCTCCGCTGCTAATTTCAGAGAAAGCATTCGCGGTTATCAGTAGCAAAGGAAGAACAACCGGTAAAACAGAAATCCACAATACCGGTAACTCTGCATTGTCTTTTTCGGCCAGTGTTTTCAAATCTTCAACAGTGACATCAGCCGTATCTCTCATGGGTAAATCCCATTTTTTATTTGCCCAAAGTGCGTAAATGTATCCGCATAAACTGGTGAACAATCCAACAACAATTCCTCCGACAATCATTGTTCCCGTATCTACTCCCAGGGCCTGAGCCACAAACAGCGGACCCGCAGATGGCGGCACCAATGAATGAGCCATAACTCCTCCTGCAATTACCATCATTAAATAAAGACTGTATTTTTTAGGATTATGAATACCTAAACTTTTAATCAAAGGCAACATCAGATAAAAAACGGTTTGAAAAAACACAGGAATTGCCAGCAAAAAACTCCCGCTCATTAGTGCTAAAGAAGCATTCTTCTTGCCAAACAACCCTAAAAAACTACGTACAATACGCTCGGCACCACCACTTTTCATCAGTGAAGTTCCGATAATAGAACCTAAGGCAATCAAAATACCTATTTTCCCGCTGGTATTACCAAATGCATCAGCCAATCGCTTGCCAATTACTTCGTTTGAAAGCAGCTTTGCATCTTGAATTGACATCCCTTTGTGGGTCGCATATTCAAAAATAAGTGCCGGAGAAGTCAATAAACCAGTAACTAAGGCAGCCAGTAATAACGAAATTACGGCATGTAATTTTAACACAATTATGCAAAATAGAATAACTAAAGTTCCTATTAAAATGATAAAAATTGGGTCCATATGATGAATTAATTACTTTATTTATCTAAAATTCAATTGTTTCTGTCAGCTTCTTGCTCCAAATTTGATGCATTGAAAATTAGTGCGGCTCCAATTTTTATTTCAACCCATTGAATTGAATTTAAAAGGAGCCGCTCTTCTCAAAATAAAAGTATACGTTTAAATCCCGGAATACTTCCAAGTGCGTTATACGTTAGCTTTTTTTAATTATAAAAAAGCGGCTTGTAACTAAGTTGTACTACAAATCTCTAATTGGACTATATTTTGGGACTAAAAGTTTCATTACTCCCCAGGCTATAAGATACGCTACGGCACAAATAACAAACATGATCGAATAACCCGTCTGAATATGTCCCAGACCTTCATAATAATCAAATAAGGCTCCGCCCAGTTTTGTTACTAATACGCCCCCTATTCCACCGGCCATACCACCAATACCAATAACAGAACCAATCGCTTTCTTAGGAAACATATCAGAAACTGTAGTAAAGATATTTGCAGACCATGCCTGATGGGCAGAAGCACCGACCCCGATTAATAAAACGGGTATCCAAAAACTAATGTACCCCAAAGGCTGGGCTAACAAAACAACCATAGGAAAACAGGCTATAACTAACATCGCCTTCATTCTGCCGTCATAAGGCGTATATCCTTTTTTAATAAAATATACCGGAAACCATCCACCACCAATACTGCCGATCATCGTCATACTGTAAAGCACCGCTATAGGAAAGACAATATCCGTTTTTACCATACCGAATTGCGCTTCAAGATACTTTGGCAACCAAAACAAAAAGAACCACCAAATACCGTCAGTCATGAATTTACCAAATACAAATGCCCATGTCTGTCTGTAGCCTAATAGTTTAAACCAAGATACTTTTTCTTCATTTACATCTTCCTTAATTTCAACTTCAGCTTCATGCCCGGCATTGATGTAATCCAATTCTGATTTTGACAGTCTCTTTTGTTTTTCTGGCCTTTCATAAAATACAAACCAAAAAAACATCCACATAAAACCAACGGCACCAATTATAATAAAGGCGGATTGCCAACCCCAGTTCACCGCAATCCATGGAACGGTCAACGGCGCCAGTATCGCTCCGATATTTGATCCCGAGTTAAAAATACCCGTTGCGAATGATCTTTCTTTTTTAGGAAAATATTCCGCAGTCGCTTTAATTGCCGCAGGGAAATTTCCAGATTCTCCAAATCCTAAAACGGCTCTTGAAAGCATAAATCCAGCAATGGAAATAGGTACTGCACCAAGACCTACCCAGGTAAGAACGTTTGAAAACACCCCTCCAATCGGAATAGCATAGGCATGCATTATCGCCCCTAGTGACCAAATTATTATAGCAATAATATAACCCCATTTCGTACCCAATTTATCAATTAATCTTCCTGCAAATAACATTGAAAAGGCATATACGAATTGAAACACAGCAGTAATATTTGCATAATCACTATTACTCCAATTAAATTCTTTCGATAAACTTGGAGCTAAAAGACTTAATACCTGTCGGTCTAAATAGTTAATAGTGGTAGCAAAGAAAAGTAGCGCACAAATCGTCCACCGGTAGTTTCCAATAGCTTTGTTTGTTTCGTTCATAGTTTCAATTAATTATAGAAGGTTAAAGATTAAATGAGTTTTGATTACATCTTGCTTTGTAAAAGCAGTTGCATACTATTTGAACTTCCAATTAAAAATAAAATACTGTCCTTAAAATTAATCCATTAGGCCTCTTTTGACAGAAATTCCAAATTCAATTAGCACATAATGTAATCGATTGCACAAATATACTTTTTAATATTTATATTCCAAACTTTTTAAATATTATTTTAAATTTGCAACATAAATAAACATATAGTATAAAAAAAGTATTATTAAATTAAATATTTTAGAAAATAAATGTTAAAGATGAAATTTACATAAAAGCAGCTAATTTAAGCAATTTGGACTTCAACTAAAATTATATATTTGACAAAATCAGACAACTAAAACGCCTCATTTTTGCAATAAAAAAAGAAATTTAATCTTTTAAGAAGTAAAAAGCGATTTATTTTCCTTTTTCGCTTCCTATCCCCATAGCAGATCCGGAGCCTTTAAAAGGCTCGAAAACCAAACAAAAACAGTAACTCTTGAATGATAAAGTGTCACATTTACACTTGTAGGTGTTGTACAATCCAATCTTATCTCTACATTTGCAATTGTCATTTTGACTTTTTTACATTTATTGAGGGACTCTATAAACTAATTACAAGAAATAAAATGAAGAGATTAAAAGGAATAACTTGGAATCACACCAGAGGCTTGTTACCAATGGTAGCAACCGCTCAGCGTTTTACTGAACTAAATCCGGGAATCGAGATCAGCTGGGAAAAAAGAAGTTTACAAGATTTTGCAGATAGTTCCATAGACGATTTGGCCAAGCGATTTGACCTGCTGGTGATTGACCACCCGTGGACTGGTTTTGGCGCTCAGACAAATGCCATTTTGCCTTTATCGGAGTATCTCTCGTCAGCCTATATAAAAGACCAGGAAATTAATTCTGTTGGTCGCTCTTACGAAAGCTATGTTTTTAGCAATAAACTGTGGGCATTACCAATAGATGCTGCCACACCGGTAGCAGCGGCTCGATTGGATATTTTAGAAAAACAAGGATTAAAAGTTCCAGAAACTTTTGAAGATTTGTTGGCATTAGCTAAAAAAGGACTGGTTGCTTTTGCCGGCATCCCCATTGATTCGCTGATGAGTTTTTATATGTTTTGCTGTAGTCTTGGCGAAGCCCCTTTTCAATCTGAAAAAAAAGTGATTTCTCCCGAGACCGGAAAAAAAGCATTACAAATGTTTCGAGAATTGGCGCAATTAATGGACGCCGCTAATTTCAACAGGAATCCCATTCAGGTTTATGAAGCCATGGTAAACTCAGATGAAATAGCGTATTGCCCTTTTGCATATGGGTATTCCAATTATTCCAGAATAGGATACAGTAGAAAACTACTTCATTTTTACGATCTGGTACGGTTGAATGACCAACCTATGATTAGCTCATTAGGCGGAACCGGTTTGGCCGTTTCTTCCTTTAGCAAACATATTCCGGAAGCAATAAAGTATGCTGAATTCACGGCTTCTTCTTCCGTTCAGCAAAACCTATTTGCCGACAATGGAGGACAGCCAGGTCACTTGCAAGCTTGGAAAAGCGAACGAATTAATCAATTGACCCACGACTATTTTAAAAACACTTTACCAACCCTGCAAAGAGCGTTCTTACGTCCAAGGTACTCCGGACACATGTTTTTTCAAGATCATGCTGGTGATGTTGTTCGTGATTATTTGATCACTGGCGGGAACGAGGACTTCATTTTAGAAGAATTAAATACACTTTATGCGAAGTCTTTAAACTTACAAACGACATGAAACCACTCGAAGGATTAGTTGTATTAGAATTTTGCCAATTTTTGGCAGGTCCGTCAGCGGGATTAAAATTAGCCGATTTAGGTGCGCGGGTAATAAAAATTGAACGCCCTGTAAAAGGCGAAGCCTGCAGACAATTAAGCATCAAAGATCTTTTTGTTGACGAAAGCAGCTTATTGTTTCACACCATCAACAGAAACAAGGAATCATTTGCTGCCGATCTTAAAAACCCGGAGGATTTCGCTTTGGTAAAAAAACTCATCGCTAAGGCCGATATTATGACCCATAATTTTAGACCGGGTGTAATGGAAAAAATAGGTTTAACTTTTGGCGACGCCCTGGCCCTTAATCCCCGAATAATTTATGGTGTAATTACCGGATACGGACCTACAGGGCCTTGGGCTAAAAAACCGGGACAGGATTTACTTTTACAATCCCTATCCGGACTCAGTTGGCTGAGTGGCAGGAAAAGTCAAGGACCAGTTCCTTTTGGTTTGGCAGTAGCAGACTTAATGTGCGGAAATCATTTTGTTCAGGGAATTTTAGCTGCATTACTCAAAAGAGCAAAAACAGCGAAAGGAGTTTTGGTAGAAGTAAGTTTACTGGAATCCGTTTTGGATATTCAGTTCGAATCGATTACCTCATTTTTAAATGACGGAGGACAATTACCTGAAAGAGGAGCGACTAAAGGCAGCGCGCATGCTTATTTAAGTGCACCGTACGGGATTTATCAAACCCAAGATGGCTATCTATCGCTAGCCATGGGTGATTTACTTTTCATTGGGACACTTTTAGAAATAGATTTAAAAAAATATACCGATAAACACCAGTGGTTTTCTTCAAGAGATGAAATAAGAGCACTATTGAGTACCCGATTATACAGCCAAACCTCCGACTATTGGTTGGATGTACTGCAAAGCAAAGGGGTCTGGTGCGGAAAAGTATTGGATTACAAAGACCTCAACAGTCAGCCTTTTGTAAATGAGCTGCAACTGAAACAAACCGTAAAAAATTCAGCCGGAGAAACATTGGATACCACCAGAAGCCCTATCCGATTGGATGGTGAAATTTTAGTTCACACCAAAGCTGCCCCTAAAGTGGGAGAAGACAATGCAACCCTGTACGAACAATTTTTAAGCAATTAGAAGTGAAACCATTAGAAGATTATTTAATAGTAGATTTTAGCCAGTTTCTTTCAGGTCCATCGGCCAGTTTGCGATTAGCTGATCTGGGCGCTCGTGTCATAAAAATTGAGAAACCGGGTACGGGAGATATCTGCCGAACCTTATATACTTCTGATTTGATAATGAATGGAGAATCTTCCCTATTTCATACCATTAATAGAAATAAAGAATCTTTCGCCATAGATTTTAAACAGCCGGAAGCACTGGAAATATTAAAAAAATTACTGGCTAAAGCCGATGTAGTGATGCATAATTTCAGGCCCGGAGTAATGGAACGCGTGGGTCTAGGTTATGATGTTGTAAAAGAAATCAATCCTCAGGTAGTGTATGCGGAGATTTCCGGCTACGGAAACCACCCCGATTTAAAAGATTTGCCTGGACAGGATCTTTTATTACAATCTTTAACAGGCTTAACGTGGTTAAGCGGAAATCAAGATGATGGCCCGGTACCAATGGGCCTGTCCATTGTAGATATGCTTGCAGGAGCCCATTTGGCGCAAGGTATCTTAGCTGCATTGTACAGAAAAGCAGTTCATACTATTGGGGCATTGGTCCAAGTGAGTATGCTGGAATCTGCCTTTGATTTTCAGTTTGAAACCATAACTACCTATTTTAACGACGGTGGAGAATTACCCGTGCGAACAAAAAGCAACAATGCACATGCTTACTTAGGAGCTCCCTATGGCATTTATAAAACTACGGACGGATATTTGGCTTTAGCTATGGGATCTATCCCGGTTTTGGCTGCACTTTTAAAATGCGATGCACTTTTAGAATTTCCTGAGAATAAATTTACGTTAAGAGATGAAATTAAAAATATTCTAGCCACTCATTTAAGTACTCAGAGTACAGCATTTTGGCTCGGCATTTTGGAACCGGCAGATATTTGGTGCGCTAGTGTCCTAAACTACCAGCAGCTTTTTGCTGAAGAAGGTTTTACCATTTTAGATTTTGTTCAGGAAGTTCAGATGAACGATGGCTATTCGTACAAAACGACCCGATGTCCCATCAAAATAGACGGTGAATTTTTTACTTCAGGTAAAGGGTCCCCAAAATTAGGACAGGATAATGAGAAAATTTTAAAAGAATTTATTGACTGCTAATGGAAAAAATAAGAATCGCTGTTAGAAAATTCGGGCCTTTTGAAAGCACTTTACAAAAGCTATGGGACTTATTTTGTCTGGAAAACAACCTACGGATTGAAGTCGAAATGATTCCGTTAGAGTTGCATGACCTCTATGAGGAAACCATTACAAAAGCAGGTTTAAAAAATGGAAATTGGGACATTGCACACCTCAATACGGATTGGATATTCGATGCTGTAAATGAAGAAGCCGTTCAAGATTTAACGCCATTCATTGCTCAAAACGCCCCTCAAAATTATCCTGACGGCTGGCATCAGTCGTTGTTGAATTTACAGCAAATCAATAATGGTACGTATGGATTGCCTTTTCATGACGGTCCGGAATGTTTGATTTTCAGAAAAGATTTATTTGAAGATACAACAGAACAACAAAATTTCAAAAAGCGATTTGGCTACGAACTTCATCCTCCAAAAACATGGGAAGCATACACCCAAATAGCGGAGTTTTTCAACAGACCCGAAGAAAACCTGTACGGATGTGTTTTTGCCAATTATCCTGACGGCCACAACATGGTCTTTGATTTTTGCTTACAGTTATGGACAAGGGGAGGATCAATATTAAATGCTCAAAATAAAATTGACATTAACCAGCCCGCAGCAGTGGAAGCTTTAGAGTATTACAGAAATATAGTCCATAATGAAAATGCTGTTCATCCCAATTCAAAAGATTTCGGTTCCGTAGAAGCAGGAATGGCTTTCGCAAAAGGAGAAGCCGCAATGGCAATCAATTGGTTTGGCTTTGCATCGATGTGTGAAGTGATCGACGAATCAAAAGTAAAAGGCAAAGTAGATATTACGGAACTTCCCCATGACAACAACCATAAAACGGCTTCGCTTAACGTGTATTGGTTGTATACTATTGGAGCAGGAAGCAAGCATCAAAAGCTGGCATTTGATTTTTTAAGATTTGCCACCACCCCGGAGGGAGATAAATTACTGACCCAAGAAGGAGGAATCGGCTGTCGCAAATCCACCTGGAATGATCCTGAAATTAATGAGACTATCCCCTTTTATCACAAATTGGGAATGCTTCACGAACACGCTTTAACCTTACCACAGACCCCAGTTTGGCCAAAAGTAGCCGAACTGATCGATCAGATGGTACTTAAAGCACTACAGAGTGATTTTTCATCTGAAAAACTCCTGGAAGAAACCCAAATTACTATTCAAAAAATTATTTAAAAAATATGAATATCCCGTACCAACCATTATTACCTAAAACGCAACAACCAATAATCATTATTGGAGCCAGTGGCATTGTGAAAGATGCCCATTTGCCTGCCTATGAAATGGCTGGGTTTAAAGTTTTTGGTATTACAAACAGAACGCTTTCAAAAGCACATGATCTTACTCAGAAATTCAAAATAGAGCATGTTTTTGAATCTGTTGCCGATGCGGTAAAAAATGCCCCACCAAACACTGTTTATGACATTACAGTGCTACCCGATCAATACATAGAAATATTAGAACAATTGCCAGATGGTGCTGCAGTTCTTATTCAAAAACCGATGGGCAATGATTTAGCGCAGGCCCGCGCAATTGTAGCGGTTTGCGAAAGAAAAAAATTAGTGGCAGCGATAAATTTTCAATTGCGTTTTGCCTCTTATGTAAGTGCGGCCAGACATCTGATCAGCCAAGGAATTATTGGAGAACTCTATGATTTAGAATTTAAAGTTACCGTCAATACCCCTTGGGAATTATTCCCGCTTATTAAAGAACATCCAAGGTTAGAAATACTTTTTCATAGTGTTCATTACATTGATTGTATTCGTTCCTTTTTAGGAAACCCTAAAAGTGTAATGGCAAAAACAGCCAAACATCCGTTAAAAAAATTATCTTCGAGTAGGTCCAGCATTATTTTGGATTATGGCGAAACGATGCATGTGGTCATCAATACCAATCATGATCATCACTTTGGCCCTAAGTACGAAGAAAGCTATATTAAATGGGAAGGAACAAAAGGTGCTATTAAAGCTAAAATGGGCTTGTTGATGAATTATCCTGACGGATTACCAGACCTGTTTGAATATGCGCTACCCATTGAAGGAAATGAAAAAGAATACGAATGGAAAAAAATTACACTGGAAGGCTCCTGGTTCCCGGAAGCCTTTATTGGCACCATGTCAAATCTGATGCGTTTTAAAGAAGGCTCCGACCAAAAATTGCATACAAGTGTGCAGGACATATTAGAAACCATGAAAGTGGTTGAAGCGTGTTATATTAGCAATAAAAATGGCGGCGTTTCACCAGATCAATTATAATATATAATAATTAAACCTATGTATTTTAAATCAACATTTTTCGAAGAGTATCAGATTAACGATAAACGAGTAACATTAGGCAGAACCATTACCGAAACCGATTTTGTAGTCCATGCAGGCCATACGGGCGATTTTTTTCCGCATCACATGGATGAAGAATGGTGTAAGACGCAGCCTTTTGGTCAGCGCATTGCACATGGGACCATGGTTTTTAGCATTGGCATCGGGTTAACAGCATCCGAAATTAATCCGGAAGCATTTTCCAAAGGATACGACCGTCTGCGATTTGTCAAACCAGTACATATAGGCGATACTATTCATTCAGAAATTACAATTTCCGAAAAAGGAGATGCAAAAAAACCCGAAATGGGTACTGTAACTGAGCATGTAGCAATCATTAATCAAAAAGGTGAAGTGGTGTTAGTCTGTGATCATTTATTATTAGTTAAGAGGAAATAACCTTAAAAATCTAAATACTACCATGCAAGTAACAAATCAAATTGGCGATCAACATGAAGTGCCATCGGAAAAGGGAGCGGGAGCAAAATACCTTTTACCTTTTATCTTAATTACCAGCTTATTTTTCCTTTGGGGAATGGCACACAATCTCGATTCCATTTTAATTCCGCATTTAAAAAAAGCGTGTGAATTAAACAACCGTCAATCAACATTGATCGATACATCCGTGTTTTTTGCTTATTTTATTATGGCAATTCCGGCCGGAATGCTGATCAAAAGATTTGGCTATAAAAACAGCATCATTATCGGTTTGTTGGTTTTTGCAACAGGAGCCTTTCTTTTTGTACCGGCCGCAAATACCAGAACCTATGAGTTATTCTTATTTGCTTTATTCGTGATTGGTTGTGGTTTAACTATTTTAGAAACCAGCGCCAATCCTTATGCTGCGATTTTAGGCCCACCGGAATCTTCCTCTAAAAGATTAAATCTTGCTGCCTCCTTTAATGGTCTGGCAGCTATGGTTGCTCCAATTGTAGGCTCCTTGTTTATCCTGTCCGGAAAAACAAATACTCCGGAACAAATGGCTGCAATGCCCAACACAGCAAGAGCGGCCTACTTATTAGAAGAAGCTTCCGCTGTAAAATTGCCCTATATTATCTTAGGAAGTATATTGGTTTTGGTTGCCATCTTGTTTTACTTTATGCATTTGCCTTCGATGAAACCGCAACATACAGAGGTGGAGATCAAGCCCGGTTTTTTCTCTGTTTTAAAATTTTCTCATTTAAGCTGGGCAGTTGTTGCGCAATTCTTTTATGTGGGAGCCCAGGTTTGTATAACGAGTTTTTTTATACGCATAGCAGAACAAGGTGCAGGCTTAGACGAAAGAACCGCTGGATATTACCTTGGGATTTATGGCTTTCTGTTTATGGCAGGTCGATTTATCGGAACTTTCTTTTTACGATTCGTCAAAGACTCGGTGCTACTTTCTATCTATTGTGTAATAAGCGTTTTCCTTTGTTTGGTTGCCATTTACGGAACAGGAATTTATGTTATTTACGCCCTGGGCGGTATTGGATTTTTCATGTCAATCATGTTTCCAACTATTTTCTCCTTGGGTCTGGTAGGATTAAAATCTAATACAGAGACCGGTTCGTCCTGGTTGGTTATGTCTATTGTAGGCGGTGCGATACTTCCTTACGGAATGGGAACGCTAATCGACATGAAACACGATGATATTCAAGCCGGATATATCATTCCTTTAGTTTGTTTTGTAATAATCCTTTATTTTGGAGTATTTGGACATAAAGTAAAACAACCCGCTTCAAGTCCACTAACGGAACAACAAACTATTTAAATAACACACCATATTTACCATAGAGTTAAACAGAAAACAAACGAGAAACTAGAAATTAAAAATAATACAATGAATTATAAAAATTTAATTGGACAGTTACCAAAAATAGGAATACGACCTGTAATTGACGGAAGACTGGATGGCGTTAGAGAATCTCTTGAAGAATCTACGATGAATATGGCAAAAATCGCCGCTGATTTCTTGGAAAAAAACCTAAGACATGCCGATGGCAGCAAAGTGGAATGTGTTATTTCGGATTCTTGTATTGGTGGTGTTGCAGAAGCTGCTGCTTCCGCCGATAAGTTTTCGAGAGAAGGGGTTGGCTTGAGTTTAACGGTAACACCTTGCTGGTGTTATGGTAGCGAAACCATTGATATGGATCCAACGATTCCAAAGGCAATTTGGGGTTTTAACGGAACCGAACGCCCGGGAGCCGTTTATTTGGCCGCAGCTTTAGCGGGCCATAATCAAAAAGGGATTCCGGCATTTGGTATTTATGGCAGAGATGTACAGGATAGCGATGACACCAGTATTCCTGAGGATGTTCAAGAAAAATTATTGCTTTTCGGTAAAGCTGGTTTGGCAGTGGCAACAATGAAAGGGAAATCATATTTATCCATGGGAGCCGTTTCTATGGGAATAGCCGGTTCCATCATTGACCCTAATTTCTTTGAAAGCTATTTAGGAATGCGTTGTGAAAACATTGACATGACTGAATTTTCACGAAGAATTGAGCACGAAATCTACGACAAGGAAGAATATAAAAAAGCCTTTGCCTGGACGAAAGAAAAATGCAAAGAAGGAAAAGATTACAATCCGGAGAACCGACAAAAATCAAGAGCAGCTTTAGACAAGGATTGGGAATTTGTGGTCAAAATGGCATTAATTGGTCGTGACTTAATGATTGGAAATCCTAAATTAAAAGCATTGGGGTATGGCGAAGAAGCGTTGGGAAGAAATGCAATCTCGGGTGGTTTCCAAGGCCAGAGACAGTGGACAGACCACCTTCCAAATGGAGATTTCATGGAAGCCATTTTAACCTCATCCTTTGACTGGAATGGCATCAGACAGCCTTTTATGCTCGCTACGGAAAACGACAGCTTGAACGGTATTTCAATGTTGTTTGGTCATTTACTGACTGGTGCAGCCCAAATTTTTAGTGATGTCAGAACCTATTGGAGTCCCGAAGCAGTGAAAAGAGTTACCGGTCACGAACTGAAAGGAGACGCTGCAAACGGTTTTATACATCTTATTAATTCTGGAGCCTCGGCACTGGATGGGACAGGTGAACAAACCATAGATGGAAAACCAGCTATGAAACCCTGGTGGGATATTACAGAAAGTGAAGCGGAGAAATGTTTAGAAAACACCACTTGGGGTCCCGGAATGCTGGAGTATTTCAGAGGTGGTGGCTATTCTTCCACTTTTAAAACTAAAGGAGAAATGCCGGTAACCATGTGCCGAATCAATATCGTGAAAGGCATTGGACCCGTATTGCAAATTGCCGAGGGAAAAACCATTGCACTTCCTGAAGACGTGCACAACACCATCAACGAAAGAACCAATCCAACCTGGCCGACGACTTGGTTTGTCCCAAACCTGACAGGCAAAGGACCTTTCAAAGATGTTTACAGTGTCATGTCTAATTGGGGAGCCAATCACGGTGCCTTCACTTACGGACATATTGGAGCTGATTTAATTACTTTGGCTTCCATGCTCCGAATACCGGTAAACATGCACAATGTTCCAGAAGATAAAATTTTCAGACCAAGTGCCTGGGCTTCTTTTGGTATGGATCCAGAATCTTCAGACTATAGAGCCTGCAGTACTTACAAACCATTATATGGATAGAAACTGATGATTAATTGGGGCGTTACCACAAGGGCCGGGTTATACGCTATATCTTTTATTTCGCTCCGCTACATAAAAGTATGCCGCTCCGATCCTAACGCGAAACCCTGACAAAATTCACCAATAGGAGAACAAAAAGGCTAGTTTTAAATATCGAACAAGCCTTTTTATTTTGTAAGAAAAAAAACCAACATCTTTGATTCTATGGAAAAAATAAAAAATAATTTTGTCTGGATTTTTGCTGCCATATCTTTATTAGTCCTTTTTATTCCGAAAGGAAATGTAAAAGATTCCATAAATCTGGCTTTACTCATTATATAACTCCTTTTTTAATACTGAGAATAATAAAAGCTTTCAAAGAAAACTCTATACAAGCAAGTACCCGAATTATAACTGATATCGTCTTTATTTTGTTAGTTATAATTCTTGGATATTTATACAGACAATCGGAATTTTAAAAATGATATCCCGTATTTTCAAGCCATTTCCACCTTTAGATTTATAAAAAAATACTAAATTTCAATTAACACCTATGAAAAATAAAATCATTTTAACAGCACTGTTTGTATTATTCCTTGCAAACAACACTTCCGCACAGGAACAAACTGATGCTCAAACCCTGAAAAAAGAATTGACTTCAGAAGAAAAACAAGCCAAATCCGATGAGGAGATAGAAAAGAAAGCTATCGAATGGGTTGGTTCGTTAAATCTGAAAGAGACTTCAAAAGAACACCGACTTCAGACCATAATCACGACACATTTGAAAGCTGTTCGCGACTGGAATAACGAACATCACGGAACTATGGTCCCTGCAGGGATTAATCCAGCCACAGGACAGAAACTCAGCGATCTGGAACGACAGATTATTGCCATGTCATCCATGCCACTAACCGTTCATGACAATCTGATGACTGGCCTTCGAAAAGACCTTACAGAAGAACAGGCAGCACTTATCCTAGATAAGTATACTATTGGAAAAGTTCAATTTACTATGGCAGGTTATAAATCCATAATCCCTGATTTGACAGCCCCGGAAGAGGAAGCTATCTTGAACTATTTGAAACAGGCCCGTGAACAAGCTATCGATTTTAAGAGTATAAAACAAATCTCTGCGATCTTCGAAATTTATAAAACAAAATCGGAGCAGTATTTAAATAATAATGGTCGCAACTGGAGGCAATCGTATAAAGTTTTCACTGATGCCATAAAAGCAAAAAAAGCTGCTGAAAAACAAAGTAAATAAATCTGTAAAAAGGAGTTCTAAAGCATTTGCAGCTCGGGATAAAGCGAACCGCTTTATAGTTACCACATCATTGATGGACAACAAAACAACTAATCTAGGTTAATAATAGTAAAGCGATTATGATTGCAAAATTGAGTGAAAAGAAATCTTATCCTTGGATAGTTGTTGGGTTACTGTGGTTTGTGGCTTTGTTAAATTATCTGGATCGCCAGATGCTTTCTACGATGAAACCGGCAATGATGCTTGATATTCCCGAGTTGGCTAAGGCCGAAAACTTTGGCCGTCTAATGGCTATTTTTCTTTGGATTTATGCATTGATGAGCCCAATTTCCGGAATCATTGCTGACAGAATGAACCGAAAAAAAATGATTGTTTGCAGCCTCTTTGTCTGGTCGGGCGTTACGATGGCTATGGGGTATGCCACTACTTTCAATCAAATATATGTATTGCGTGCCATTATGGGCGTCAGCGAGGCATTCTATATCCCTGCCGCTTTATCACTGATAGCTGACTACCACCAAGGCAACACCCGTTCTTTCGCAATAGCCATTCATACTACCGGAATATACCTGGGTCAGGCACTGGGTGGATTTGGCGCTACTGTTTCTGAACATTTTTCCTGGCATTTTACTTTTCACTCTGTCGGACTGATTGGTGTTGTTTACAGTATTGTGCTGATTTTTTTTATAAAGGAAAAGAAAGCGTATGTTTTTGATAGATCTCAAAAAATATCGATGGGAGCAGAAGTGGGCCAAATGTTCAAGGGACTGGGCATCTTGTTCGGAAATATATCTTTCTGGGTTTTGCTCTTTTATTTCTCGGCTCCGAGTCTGCCTGGATGGGCGGCCAAAAACTGGTTGCCAACACTGTTTTCAGAAACACTGCATCTGGATATGTCACTTGCCGGTCCTATGGCTACCGTTACCATCGCAATGTCATCCTTTGTAGGGGTTTTGATTGGTGGTTTTGTTTCTGACAAATGGGTAATGAGACACCTCAAAGGGCGCATCTATACCAGCGTAATCGGTTTGACCCTTACGCTTCCGGCACTCTTTTTACTGGGTAGCGGCACCAGTCTCGAAGCCATTTTAGCTGGGGGAATGCTCTTTGGCCTTGGTTTTGGTATCTTTGATACCAATAACATGCCTATTCTTTGCCAGTTCGTATCACCACGTTATCGCGCTACCGGATATGGCATTATGAACCTAGTCGGTATTTCTGCGGGCGCAGTTATTACTGAATTTTTAGGAAAAGCTGCTGACCATGGAGGAATGGGTCATATATTCGTATTGCTAACAATCGTGGTCGTTGTCGCTATTATTTTACAACTTGTTACCTTGCATCCAAAAACGGTAAACATGACAGAAGATCGTAATTGAATCTGAATAGAAAAATTGAATTGCGATCCAAACTAATGTTAAGTTAAACTTAATATGACGCATTAATGATATTTTATCATTACCTTTGAAAAAAAAAGAAATGATAAAATATACAATTAAACTAACAAAGACGGAAGTTGAGGAATTGCATGCGATAATAAGCAAAGGTTCACATTCCTCACAAACATTTAGAATTGCTTATATTCTTTTAAATTGTGACGATGGAGAGTTTTCTGACAAGGTTACCAATGAGGAAATAAGCAAAATATTGAAAATTGGAATGAGAACTATCGATAGGGTTAAAAAGAAATTCATTGAAGAAGGTTTCGAAAATGTTTTAGAAAGAAGACCCACAAGTAGAGTTTATGAATCCAAAGTTGATGGTGATATAGAGGCAAAATTAGTTTCTTTATGTTGTAGCGAGCCTCCAAAAGGATTTGCTAAATGGTCTTTGAGACTTTTAGCAGACAAAATGGTAGAATTGAATTATATAGAAAGTATTTCTTATGTCACCGTTGGTAATGTTTTAAAAAAAATGAACTTAAGCCTTGGAAAGTAAAAGGATGGGTTATTCCACCACATCAAAATAGCGATTTTGTAGCCAACATGGAAAATGTATTGGATGTTTACAAAAGAGCGTTTGATGAGCGACTTCCTGTTGTTTGTATGGATGAATCGCCAAAACAACTAATAGGAGAAGGTAAACCGAGTATTCCTGCTAAACCGGGGCAAGATTTAAGAGTTGATTATGAGTACATCCGTCATGGAATGGTAAATATTTTCATGGCAAACGAGCCGTTAAATGGCAAACGATTAGTCGAAGTGACCGAAACTAAAACAAAGAAAGATTGGGCTTCATTTGTAAAACGAATAGCTGATGAAATGTATCCAAAGGCGGAAAAAATCACTTTGGTAATGGATAATTTTAAAACTCATTCGCCTTCTGCTTTTTACGAAGCCTTTGAGCCTTCGGAAGCAAAACGATTGTGGGATAGGTTCGAATTTGTTTTTACACCCAAACACGGCTAAACATGGCGGAAGTTGAATTACATGTATTAAATGGACAATGTTTAAATCGACATATGGATAATATGGATAAAATAAAAGAAGAAGTTGATGCTTGGCAAGATCATCGAAATAACAAAACAAGCAAAATAAATTGGCAGTTTGCAACTAAAGACGCAAGAGTGAAACTTAAAAGGCTTTATCCGTCATTTCATAATTAACATAACACTAGTTGTAAACATAAACTAAAAACCATCGTCTAGACTTAACACAAAATTACTTTTCATAATATTAACTAGGCTCCGAAAGGCAGCCTTTTTTATTCAATACTGTAAAGTTCAATGAAATTACCGTAATATTCCAAATAGGCGAATTACAGCATGTTACAACAAAAAGTTGTTTAGTAGAGAGTTGAAAGAAAAAGCGTATTATTGCATGCTCAATAGTTAAATAAAAACAAAAAAAAATAAACCTACAGGTTGATTTTATGAAAATAGTTAGTACATTGCGGTCGTGGAAGAAAGTTTGTATTCTGTATTGTTTGATACCGAAACAAGCGCTGTAGATGACGATGCTAATCTAATTTTGCAAGACAACCTCCACGAGTTTAGACGATTGTTTGACTTTTGGAATGACCAGATTCGACTGAGAGAATTTTTCGAAGAAAATGAAGCAGATTTAAATGAAGTGTATTGGGATGGAATAACTATTGATGAGGCTATTGATAAAACCACAGTAGAAGCAAAACAATTGGAACGGATTCTTATTGAATATGCAGAAGAAGGAAAAATTATACGCCTAAAAAACCTATCAATGCTTTTTAAGCCTTTGTCTGATCGTAAAATTGAAACAGATTTCGAAAAAGACAAAGTAAAAATTAACGGGAAGAAAACATGGATAAGACTATACGCCATAAGAATTGAAGCGAACCTATTTGTAGTTTGCGGAGGAGCAATTAAACTACGAAAAACACTAAACGACAGAAACTATTTACTCAAAGAATTAGAAAAACTTGAAATAACCCGAAACTATCTCATGGATGAAGATAGTGACGCGTTAGAATTGTTTGAACTATATTAACTTTATTATGAGCATAGATAAAATAAAACAAAAGTTAATTCAGAACTCCATTAAAGACTCTGGTTGGTTACAAAAAGCCAAATGGCGTCAGGAAAATGAAGACTGGTTGGATATTTCCTTTAGTATTGCGATTAGAGTAGCATCTACTTTGAGTGCCAATAAAAAAGAGAATATATATCCTAAAAATCAAGTGGAATTAGCGGAAGCTATGGACTGTTCGCCTCAATACATTAATAAATTGTTGAGAGGACAAGAGAAATTACAAATTGATACGATTTGCAAAGTGTCAAGGATATTAAAAATCAAGTTGATTGAAGTGCCAAAGACAGTAATTACTAAAACAATTCAATATCAACCAACCGATACCTGGTTGGGAACTTTAAATATTAAATCACCTGCTACAACTACGAGTAGTAGTTATTCAAAATTAAAAATTGTAGAAAATTACGAATTAGCAGCCTAATGGAAAATAAAGACCAAATTAGTTTTGGATTACGTCAGATAACTACTGAGCAATTTGCTATTATAGAAAGTGTTTTTGATAAAAGTAAGGATAATTTCGAACTGGGAACCGAGCTTCGTTTTGGTTTCAATACCGATAAAAGAATTATAACTCCCTTGCTAGCTATAAACTTTAAACAGGATAAAAATCCTTTTCTTTTATTGGAAATAGGATGTCATTTTGAAATCATTGAAGAACATTGGCATAATTTATTCAATAGCGAAACTCATGAACTAAAATTACCAAAAGAATTAGCTAGACATCTTGTGATGCTTACAGTTGGTACTCTGAGAGGAGTTTTACATGCTAAAACAGAGAACACGCCTTTTAATAAATTCTTTATACCAACCATTAATGTAAATGATTTAGTCAAAGAAGATCTTTTAATAAAGACTGATGATTCAATTGAGAAAAAGTAACCTTTTAGCCGACCGTCTGGACACATCCCTAAAGGGTAACCTGGCCCTGTACCCCCTGTAGATACACAAATATTGCAAAAAAAGGAGCGTATCATAGCTCATGATTACCGCAATCGTAGAATTGGAGACTTCTTAAAAGAGCTAAACCTAACCGAAGGTCGTGGCAGTGGATTTCCTACCGTAAAAAATGCGATGAAAAATAATGAATCACCTGAAGCAATTTTTGAAACTAACGAACAAAACACCTATTTCCTTACAGTTTTACCTATAAGAGAAGGTGTTGAAAAATTGTTAAAAAAGGATGTTTATTTACAAATTTAGAAGAGCTTAGTTCCTTTTTAAACACACTGAGCGACCAAGCTAACGACCAAGCTAACGACCAAGCTAAAACCAGTAACAGCAAGAAAAATGAGGTTTTAAAAAACGCCTTATCAAGGCTCAGCGACCAAGCTAGCGACCAAGCTAGCGACCAAGCTAGCGACCAAGCTAGTGACCAAGCTAGTGACCAAGCTAGTGACCAAGCTAGTGACCAAGCTAAAACCAGTAACAGCAAGAAAAATGAGGTT
Source organism: Flavobacterium kochi (assembly GCF_048286715.1). Lineage (NCBI taxonomy): Bacteria > Pseudomonadati > Bacteroidota > Flavobacteriia > Flavobacteriales > Flavobacteriaceae > Flavobacterium > Flavobacterium kochi. Next base: position 106,604 of record NZ_JBLVPW010000012.1, on the reverse strand, counting down.
TTAAAAAACGCCTTATCAAGGCTCAGCGACCAAGCTAGTGACCAAGCTGTTCAAATTATAGTAAATGATCTTAATGATAAGGTGCTAGCTATTCTAAATATTTTAGCAGAACCAAAAAAGAGAGCAGAAATTTTAGAAAATTTAGGCCTTTCTAACCACTCTCGTAACCGAGAAAGGTATTTGGACCCATTAATAGAATTAAGATGGATAGAAATGACAATTCCAGAAAAGCCAACACATCAAGACCAAAAATACAAACGTACTATTCAGGGAGAAATACTTCATAAATTGATAAATTAAGATTTACAGATCCGACAGCACCATGCATTAACCTCTTATACAAAATCACATAAAGGACAATAAAATTACTTGGTTCCCAAATTATAGTCAAAATTTAATCCGTAAATAACTTAAAAACAGAACTAGAAATAAGGATTACGAAAATAAAGAGGCTGCCTGAAAATTGTTTTTCGGACAGCCAGCCTGTTTTTATTTAATTCACTTCGATCGTAGGACCGTTAATTTTTCTGTAGAAGAAAACGAAATGTTTAACGGCAATACAATTCGAAATCAATTCGATTGACGCTATACTACTTTTGCAATATTGGCTTCAATTTCCTTGATATTTGAAATTACCCGCACCATTTCTTTTTCCTCAAAAGTGGTAAAAGGCGGAGCTATATTTCCTTTAATAATTCCTAATGCCGATAAAGCGCCTTTTAGCCCTTTAAGATAACTGGAACCGTAAGATCCTACGGTGTAAATTTTAGTGCTAATTTCCATCACCAAATTTTGCAACTCCTCAATTCGAGCAAAATCTTTGGCTACTGCGGCATTGTATAATGCTACATATAGTTTTGGAAAAAGATTGGCACCGCCGTTAACTCCTCCATTACCTCCCATTAATACCGTTTCTGCAGTGATTTCTTCCGGACCTACCAGGAGGCTGAAATTTGTTTTTAATAGGTAACAAAGGGATTGAAAATAAACAGCATTGGCTGAACTGTCTTTTAAACCAACAATATTAGGATGCTCTGCTAAACGAACTACCGTTTTTACATCAATATTAATCTTCGTATGAGAAGGCATGTTGTATAAGAAAAGTGGCAGGGTAACCTGGTCAGCAAGACTCCAATAATACTTGTACAATTCTTCCTGTCCTAAGCCATAATAATAAGGCGGTGCTGCCACTACAGCCGCAGCTCCGGCTTTTTCAGCCACTAAAGCCAGGTTTACACTTTCCTCAATGGAAGTATCTGTAATCCCTACGAATACCGGAACTCTTCCATTTACCGCTTTACAGCTTTCAACAATGAGTTTTTCTCTGGTTTTATAACTTAAACTCGTTGATTCACCCGTTGTTCCCAGAATAAATATTCCGTGAACGCCTCCCGAAACCAAATGTTCTACCAGATGCTTAACCCCTTCGCTATCCAACGAAAGATTGTCTGCTAATAAAGGAGTTACCATTGGCGGAATAATTCCACTAAAAGCTTGCTTATTTGTTTGTGCTGCCATTATATTTAAATTTTATTTATACTCATTTTTTAATTCACTTGCCTTTCTAAAGTTCTATTCTGTTTCAAACGATACTGTAAAAAGGCTATTTTTTTCCCGATCCTTTTTCTCAATTTGACCAATCAGCATCCGGACTGCTTGGGGCTTCATTTTTTTTATCTGCCGACAAATGAAAAGAGTCTGGACATCCAAAAAGAGAAACCGCTTCCTCTTTATCCCCTTTTTTGCGCCAATAATTTGCCAGTAAAGAACCAGAGACATTCATCCACGGACTAAATACCGCAGAAGCCAGTCCTAGCGTCGCTAATTTCCCCATTGAACCAGCTAGTCCTGATGCCATTCCCCCGTTCTGCAAGCCAACTTCAAAAGCAATGGTCTGACTGCTTTTCTTGTCCAAACCGCTGGCTCTGCTCAACCAGTAACCAAAAAAGTAACCTGCCCCGTTGTGTAATATAGAAGCCAGAAAAAGTAAAAATCCAATTTGAATTAAATTATCTCTCCCGGCAGCCGTTGTGACTAATGTAAAATAGATAATTCCAAACATAGAAAAGTAAGGCATGAACCGATCAATAGTAGGACACAGTCTATAAAGCAAATGGTACAGTGATCCTACAATAAAGGCGCCGCATAAGAAGTTTACAATTTCTACTATGTGCCCGACAACACTGTCTGCAGCCAAGCCAAAAGAATCTCCAAAGAATAAAACAATGCTAAGCCAAAGCGCTGACAGTATGCTTACATACATGATTTTTCTTTGCACGGCAATTCCAGACGTTTTTAAAACATCATGAACCATTGCCGCAACTAAAGGCACCAGAACAATTTTTATGATTTCCATCATCATATTGAAAAACTTTACCTCTACCAAGGTACCTGCAAATATTTTCATTAAAAACGGAGTCATAATGGGCGCTGCCAAAGTTGACATCGCTGTTACGGTAACTGACAAGACCAAATTTCCTTTTGCGATATACGTCATCACATTGGAAGCCAATCCGCTACTGCAAGAGCCGATTAAGATAATTCCAGCCGCAATTTCAGGTTCAAAATGAAACGTTTTGGCGATAATAAAACCCATCAGCGGCATTATGGTAAAATGCCCTAGTAAGCCTATGAGCACACCTTTTCCCGATTTTCTAATACCCGTAAAATCCTTTATACTCATTTGGGTCCCCATTCCAAACATCACCATTTGTATAATGGTTAGAATGAGCCACTTATTACGCAGATCAAAACTGCCAATATGTAAGAAGACTTCAGGATACAGTAGCCCTGCCGACACTGCGGTAATAATCCAAAAGGTATATTGGTAACCGCTTAATACTTTCAGATGTCCAACCCCAATGGCAATACTAGAAAAACCTAAAATTAATCCCATTTTCCAGATAAGATCCATTTGCTGTAGCCATCCAAAACCAGCAGCCATGAAGAATATCAGGGCAGACCAAAGAAAATATTTACGCATACTATTTATTTTAATGTGTGATTTGATGTGTCTATTACACAAGCACTAATTAACAAGCCAGATCGTTTAAAAATATAATTCAGCCAGTTTTTTCATCGCAATTGCCGGACTTGCCAATATAGGTATCCTTTTCTCTTCATCAGTCAGACCCTCAACAACGCGAGCCATTGAAGCTTGGGCTAAAACAATTACATCAACTTCTTTCATTAATTCTTTTAAAGCTGCAGCTACCATTTCATCATGCTTTGCTGTATCCCCACTCATTAAAGCTTCAAAAGCTCCCTCACATAATTTTGAACAGATCATTACATTTTTACCCGCTACTGCTGCTCTTCTTTTTACTAAATCACTGGTTGGTTCCAAAGTCGTAGGCAAGGTCGCTATTACTCCAATTTTATTACTTATCTGTACCGCTTCATCTGCCATAGCCTGATCCACTCTAATTACAGGAACGCCGCTTAATGTAGCTGCTGTTTCTATAGCTACACCTATTGAGGAACAGGTTACCAATATCACATCAGCACCCGCAGCTTCTGCAGCTTGAATGTGACCGACCACTCTGGCGGCAGTATTGGGCATTAATTTCCCTTTTCTGATAACATCTTTAATTAAGCTGTCATCCACGATATTAAAAGTTTCTACACCATTTAAAAATTCGTTGCTTAGTTGTTGGAACAAAGGAACCAATGTGGCCGATGTATGTACAAAACCCAATGTTTTTGCTTTCATATGTATATACTATTTGTTATTTACTGGTTCTATGTAATTCGCATATTCTGATTGGTTTTTACAACCAATTCAAGATTGTGCTCATTTCATAATTTTTCTCCTTTTAAAACTTTTATAAAATAATCGGTGGTGCCAACCTGGCCACCCTTAAAATTCAACTCTAATCCATTCACCAGATCATTATCCGAAACAGCCTTGCAAAGCGGAGCGCCCGGAGCCAATGGAGCAATCATTTCCACTGCCAGAATATCTAATTCTGACGCTGCATAGCTTGACGTATCGCCACCTGCAAAAAGGATTCTTTTTATTTTCACAGCCGATAACACTGCTTTGGTTATTTGCCCGAGAACACTTCCATAAATTTTACTGCATTGTTTTTGAATGTCATTTGCCGCCACTCCTTTTGCTTCAAAATACGATTCTGTTTCGCTAATACGCGGGTCATTTGGACCGGTACTTGTATGCAGAATGGTACTTTTTCCATTATTGAAGTTCGTGACAATTTGAGAAACGATTCTTTTAATAATTACGGGCTGATTTTGAATGTCGATAGCATTGCTTTCCAGTGCAATTCCCAAAAATCCGTTTTCAAGAGCATATTCAATTTGTTTTGAAGTCACCGGAGAACAGCTCCCCGACAAAACCAGTAAAGGAGAGACTTCCCCCAGTGTTTCAAATGCTATTTCGTTTCCTATGATTTTTTCTTCTTTCCAAGCCAATCCCAAAGCCATTTCAATGCCGGATGAACCTACAGAGAACAATGTTTTTCCTTTTCCTAATTGGTTAAAAACACTACCAATCGTTTTCAGATGTTCCAAATTAAAAGCATCAAAAAACAGAATATCAGCTTTCTCACTTGCTGCTACGGCAGACAAAATTGCCTGTTTTCCCTTTTCGATTGTCGTTAGGTTAACCAAATCTATCGATTTGTCTGTTTGCTGTGCCAAATGCAACGTTAAGTCGGCTTCGTGGGCTGGCGTAACGGGATGTTTACGCATCGAAGGATGTCGGTCTAGGCGGTAAATTTCACCATCTCCAGTAGTTCCCATTCGGGCAAACAGATTTCCAAATACACAAAACCGCCCCAAATGCGGTGCTGCAGGAGAAACCAATACCGTTTTCTGATTAAAGACCGTACTTCCAATTTCAATCGCTTTACCAATATTACCTACGTGAGGTGCTGAATCGAAAGTAGAACAGACTTTATAATGAAAATGAGCTGGCTCAAAACCTTTCAGATTTTCAAAAGCAGGAAAAAGTTCCGCTTCCATTTCTAAAGGAGACATTGACCTGCTTTTTCCAGCCAGGCCGATGGCTTGTACTCCACTAAATCGGTCTACATCTTTTTGTTCCGGTTTTCTGAGAAAAAGAACTGTTTTTACTCCAGCTAAAGTCAGAAATTCAAGCGCATCTGTAGAACCGGTAAAATCATCGCCATAAAAAGCTAATAATAAGTGCTTGTTCTGTCCCATTACTTAGAAAATTTCTTAACTGATGCCGCAAATTCCGGATATTGTTGTGCAATCTCTTCAACAGACAAACCCTTAACGGCTCCTGTCCATGCTTGTTGGAGTGCATTGACTCCTGCTTTTGGACCCATTGGATGCGCCAAAATACCGCCTCCTGCCATGTATAACAGATCGGTGGTTTGTGTTCTTCTGTACGTTTCTACTGCCTGTCCTCCCCACTGTCCGGAAGAAACTACGGGAAGTATCCCTTTACCGCCAAGAAATGGTTTTAAACACGACTCAATAGAAGTAACCACAGAATCGTCAGACTCCCAAAATTTATTTTGAATGCCGTTTACATGCAGTTGATCTACTCCTGCCAAACGTTGTATTTTTTGATACGCAGGAAATTCAATTCCCAATAACGGATGCCTGTTCAGCATACCCCATCCATTTCTATGACCGTGAATCACCAGTTCACCCTGATCGCAAATTTTCTTTGTACCACTTAAACCCACACTGTTGACACTAATCATAGCGCAACTCCCCTGCTCTTTTTTTATCAAATCATATTTCCTTTGCATTTCATCAATTTCATCACTGATATTGAAGGCATACATCACTTTTTTTTCGCTCTTTTGTTCATGATTTCTGATCACTTTCATAATAGCTTTTACCCTGTCATCAAAAGGGGAATTCGCAGCAGATCCCATCAACTCATCATCTTTAATAAAATCAATTCCCGCATCGATCAATGTCTGCACCAAAGTGGCCGTTTCATCGATACTCATTCCAATACTTGGTTTAATAATCGTTCCTATTATTGGCCTGCCTGCCACGCCACACAATAATTGAGAACCCTTAATACCAAATTTCGGCCCTTTAAAATGATTTTTAAAAGAATCCGGAAGCTCAAAATCCATTAATTTTAAACCTGTAAACTGGGTTATCTCATATAAATTACCCTGTAAAGTACTAATCAATACCGGCAAATTGTATCCGAAATTTTCAATCGACCAGCTTACTTTAACCTTTGCTTTTTGATATTTCTTACCTGGAAGGCTCCCCCCTGGAATGGATGGCTCATCTGTTACGTCTAATAATTGAATGTCTTCCACTCTGGCTGCAAAACGTTTTTTCAATTCTTCGGTCTCACCCGGAACGGACACAAAAGTTCCTGATGATTGCTCACCAGCCAATACTGCAGCGGCTTTTTCCACATCATATGGTGTTTCAATAAGATATTCAGCAAAAACTCTTTCCATTATTATAATTTAAAGTATTAATTTGTTCTTTAAAAACAGCATACAATTGGCCTTCCTGGATTTTATTTGGGCAAATCTGTCATTCTCAATCCACTTTTATAGTGACTGAAGCCATTGTAATTCCTGCTGTTGAAGCAGTCAGTTTGATCGCTTCCTTCTTAGTATTCGATTGAATAATAACGATACATTTGCCGTTGAAGGCCTTGCATGAATTGGCTTTAAACGATGCTAAACTGGCTTGATAGCCATTGTCAACCCCCACAATTTTCCCACCACCTGAAATCTTAAAATCAATCAAATGATCGGCATCCGGTACCAGATTGCCTTCTTTATCTAAAACAGAAACCGTAACATACACTAAATCATAGCCATCATGGCTACTTTTTTCTTTATCAGCTAGTAATCCTATTTTGGCTGCCGGTCCAGCGGTATGTATTTCTTTTTCCAGCACCACTTTTCCATTTTTTCTAGAAACCGCTTTTAGCGTTCCGGCCTGAAAATTAAGTCTCCAAAAAACATGTAAATCATCATTTTTCTTGCTTCTTATACCCACTGATTTTCCATTCAAAAACAATTCAACCTCATCCGCTTGATTGTAATAGGCCCAGACATCCACTTCCTGACCTGCTGTCCAGTTCCAATGTGGAAAAATATGCAATACGGGCTTGTTGGTCCATTCGCTTTGGTACATATAATACACATCCTTTGGAAAACCGGCTAAATCAATAATCCCAAAATACGAACTCCGTGCAGGATAAGGATAAGGGTCGGGTTCGCCCAGGTAATCAAAACCTGTCCAAACAAACAATCCTGCCATAAAATCCTGTTTTTTAATGGTTTTCCAAGTGGCCTCATGCGTCGATCCCCAATAAGATCTTACCTGATCATAAGCCGAAACGGTGAAATCTTTATTCCCGTCAAATGGAGCATTGTGTTTCGGTGGCCAAGTTTTAATGGCATCCGAAGGCATATCATAATGACCCCGTGTTTCCAGAGCAGAAACACTTTCTGAAGCAATTATTTTTTGCCCTTTAAAGCGAGCCGGGAAATCTTTGTAGTCTTCATGTTTATAGTTAAATCCTAAAAGATCTAAAGCACCCGATTGATAAATGAAATTTTTCTCTGGAATATTTTCTGTCAACGCACTGGTTACCGGACGTGTGGTATCCAATGATTTTACGATTTGGGCCAATTCCCTGGTTATTGCAACTCCGGTACTGTCAAACTGTTCTCTGATTTCGTTCCCAATACTCCACATCATCACTGATGGATGGTTGCGGTCTCTTTTGATGAAATCTTCCAAATCTCTTTTGTGCCATTCATCCCAATCTTTATGATAATCATTGGCCACTTTTTTCTTTTTCCAAACATCAAACGCTTCATCCTGAACAATAAAACCCATGGCATCACATAGTTCCAGTAATTCTAAAGAAGGTGGGTTATGCGCCATTCTGATGGCATTAACCCCCATGTCTTTTAGTAACACCAATTTTCTTCTAACCGCATGAATGTTTTCCACAGCCCCTAAAGCTCCGTTGTCATGATGCAGACAAACTCCTAATATTTTGGTTGGAACACCATTTAAAGAAAATCCTTTTTCAGCATCAAAATTGAAAAATCGAAATCCCAATGGCGTTTCATAAGCATCAACTAATGCTGAATTCTGATAAATTTTAGTGACGATTTTGTACAGATACGGATTTTCTATGCTCCACAATGTCGGATGAGTTACATCCAGATTATGGGTCTTTTTTGAATTGGTATTTGATCCGATTTTTTCTGTTGAAACGGCATGGGCCACTTCTCTATTATTAGCATCCAGAATAGCGGTGACCAATTTGAATTCTTTTTCGGTATCGCCTTTGTTTTCTACAGTTACTTCAAAATGCACCGCTGCTTTTTCCTTGGTAACTGATGGAGTCGTTACATATGTTCCCCAATGCGCCACATGCAATTTTTCGCTGGCAACCAACCTTACATTTCTATAGATTCCGGAACCGGTATACCATCTTGAATTGGGTTGTGCCGAATTATCAACTTTCACTGCAATCACATTTTCCTGTTTTCCAAAATGCAAATAGGGAGACAATTCATACGCAAATGAGCTATATCCGTTAGGGCGAATTCCTAAAGAATGCCCATTAATCCATACTTCGCTATTTTTAAAAACCCCGTCAAATTCGATTGAAACTGATTTATTGTCCCAATCCGCAGGAAGTGTAAATGTTTTACGATACCAACCCATTCCTGCTGGCAAAGCACCTTGCGAGGGTTTCGTGGGATGTTTATCGCTAAATTCCCCTTCAATACTCCAATCATGTGGCAACTGCAGTGTTCTCCAATTCGAAACATCAAAATTGGTTTGAACCGCATTAGGATGATCTCCTAAATTAAAATTCCAGTTAGCATTAAAATCATTGGTGATTCTGCCCTTTGTTCCGGTGGAAGCACAGGCAACCAGAAGCAGTAGTATCAATACAATTCCAATTTTTTGTACTATGTATAGCTGTTGTTTTATCATTGTAATTATTTTTTATTGAAACTCAAAGGAATCCAAAAGCAATCCTTTCATATCCTCTGATTCTAGGGTAATTTTATAGGTTCCCGCATTAATATAACCACCAGAAGTGGTATTTAATATTTTCCATTTTTCAGCGGAAGGAAAAAACTCAATGGTGTCATTTCTCATTAAAATACCATAGGCATCTTCCATTTTGAATTTTACTTTCAACGGCGTTGCGTTGCTGTTCATAAAACGGAAGCGCATCAAATAAATCCCCGCAACACCTGGTTTCACTTCAAACTGAATGCTATTGTTGGTCTTTTTTGTAAAGGCGATATAATCGCTCTTTTTAAAATTCCCTTTCTCAATTCCAGCTCCGATCGCTTTGGCATTTTCTGCTTCAAAAAGAACAACCGGGCGAGAATCATTGGCTTCACCCATATCATAGGTTGGTACCACAGCAATTGAATACATGGCCAATGCATTGGTGTTGTCAGTTTCATTAGTACCGAAAAGTACTTTTTCTCCCTTTTTCACTGTTTTGTGAAAAACAAAAAATTCGACCCCTTTACTGTTTTTAGCGGTTTCTTCTATTTTTTTATAATCGGATAACCAGGTAAACGGTGTTTTTGCCCTGCTGTCTACCATAACGTACACATCGGAGTCTTCTTTGGACACAAATGAACCTGATGTATTTGCCTCTGAAACGGAAGCCAGCTGCAGGTAATCTGCTCCAAAAACTAAGGAAGGCAATTGGGTAAAAACAACCTCTGAATCTAAATATTGCTTGGCATTATTATCCAGCCAGGATCCGATTTTATACCCCGTTTTAGCAGTTGGATTGACGGTAACATTTAGAATATCTCTTGGTGATGCCGAGGCTCCTTTTGCCATTTTATCTTTAGTTGCAATGGCAATAGCCGAAATTATAGCTTCTCCGGCCTTTACATTTGGAAAGGAAATACTGATTTTCCCGTTTTTGCTTTTTACGACAAAACTTTTCTTTACTGCGGTATCGTGTCCCGCTTCACTCCAAATATCAAAATCCTTTAGAACCACATTATCATTGATGGCCACATCGAACAGACGCCAGCCTTTGCAATCCATACCTCCTCCCGTTCCGTACCAAGGTTCGGTGAAATACAATTCGACAAGGTATTCACCCTGGGGAGCAGGAAATTCGTAACGCAATTTATCCACGCCGTATCTAAAACTCTGAAACAACCTCCAGTCTTTGGTTCCTGCAATCGGATCATAAGTACTGCGCTGGCTGGCATAAAAAGCAGGCAACTGTTTGAAAGTATCGGTCCAGGACAAAGAACCCCAAGTGGCATCACCGCTTTTATGGGTATCAGCCTGCCAATTATTTCCAAAAGCATCGGTCATTTCTGAGCCGCCGCTATTCACCCTATAAATATAATTATAGCCTTTTTCAGGTTTTAAAAGCGTTTCTTTCTTTGTTTCTAATAGTTTGAAATGAGGTGCTTTCGGTAAGGTGCCCAATACGACATAATCTTTGGCAACAGCTTTACCATTCACATACCCCACGGCATACAGGACATTGTACTGAATGTTTGCATTATTCCACTGAAAATGTTGTCCCAGCCCAGGATTTTTAAGTTTACCCAGCGAACTGTTATTTACATCATTAAACAATTCTACCTCATCACAATTGGAATAGACATCGATTCCATTTTTTATTCCCGGTGCTTCCCAACGGTTGGGCCAAGTGTGCGAAACAACATAGACCATTGGATTGGTTTTATTCGAAACATAATTGGCACGATACATATAATACGCATCCAAAGGTTCTCCCCAAATACTGAAAAGTCCTTTGTAGTTGACTGGGCCAACTTTATCTATGTCTCTAAATCCTTCCCCATTTTGAACACGTCCGGGATTTTCGTGAGAGGCAAACAACCAATTAAACTGTCCCGCGGTTTTATCTTTTACCGACTCAGCCTCGCGGACTTTAATTTCCATCAATTGTGAAAATCTGTTCTCGCTAAGAGTTCCTTTTTGATCAAATTCGCCTTCGGTATGTAAATCGAAAGAACGCCAGGCGCCATATTCGCCATTTAACAATTGTTGACTGAGTTCCACATTATAATTAAACGGATCTCCTCCATACGTTCCTGACCAGTTTTGTACCACATTCCAATCCGTCCCTTCACCACCATTACAAGTGGTAACCAGGCGTTGTGACGCTGATGACGGATCCATTTCTTGAATGATTTTGGTGCATTCGGCTGCAAATTCTTTTGGAATCGTACTTTCATTTTGCAATCCCCATAAAACAACTGAAGGACTATTTCTGCGTTCTTTAATCCATTCTCTTAATAAGGTTTTGAAATTCTCCTTAAACTCTGGTGTATCGTACCAGATATGTGCTGAAAACTGACTCCAAAACAGTATGCCATTTTCATCTAACTCTTCCTGATATTTTAAATTATGAGGTTGGTGTGCCTCTCTAAAAGCATTAAAACCTGCCCCTTTAATTTGCTCAATTCTGGAATGTATCTGTTCTCCCGAAAACGAATGGCTTTTGCCAATTAAATGTTCGTATTCACAAGTTCCGTTAACAAACAAAGGCTCGTCATTGATATAAAAACGATGGTCCGTCCCGGCCCTGTTAATTGGCCAACTGACCCAACGGATTCCATAAGGTGTTTTTAACTCATCTATTTTTTTTCCATTTTCGTAAATGGTTGTAACCAACTGATATAAATAAGGATGCGCTGGCGACCACAATTTTGGCTGTGCAATTTCCGGAAGTGTTTGCGCTATTGCTTTTGTTTCACCACCACTACTTTTTATTTCGCTTTTGGAAGAAACAATTTCTTTTCCGTCTGCTTCTAAAAGGGCATTTACAATGGTTAGGTCTCGATTCGAATTTCCGTAGTTTTTGATTTCGGTTGTGGTATGACAGATGGCTTTCTCCTTGGAAACTGATTTGTCATTCCAGATATGAACACCAAAAGGCTCGATTCGAAGGGCATCTGTAACAACCAAAGTAACGGGTCTGAAAATCCCCATTGGCTGTGAACCTTCAGAGAATCCCCATTCGCCGGAACAACCACCACAAACCCAAGGCAAATCAGCTATAAATGACGGGTGAGCCGCTTTGACCATAATGTTGTTTTCAGCAGCAAAGACTACGGCATTTGTAATATCAACCGTAAAAGTGGTTCTTCCTCCTTTGTGTTCCCCTACTTTTTTACCGTTTACCCAAACCGTAGCATACGAACTAACTCCTTCGAAATAAAGAAAAAGTCTTTTTCCTGCATCTGACTTATCTAGCTTTAAGAACTTATGATACCAGGCGGTACCGTGCAAATTCCCATGTTTTGTTCTTCGAAATCCATAATACTGATCCCAATTATGAGGCACATCAACTTTTTGCCAGTCCGCATCAATTTTAGGATGGCTCACAAAGGCGTCCTCCAATGGCAGATTGACGTCTTTAATAATAGTTTCCCAAGCTGAATTCAGCGAAACTTCTTTACGAAACGTCGCTGCCTTCCCATTGCTTTGACTCCAGGCAAAACAACTGATGAATAAGAAATATAATATGTAATGTATGTTTTTCATTTTAATAGAAAAGCCAATCAATAGCCGCTTTTTCTCCTGCGTCAATAAAACCAACATCGCGAGGGGTAATGGTTTGTGCACCATCAATGAAACCAAGAATAAGCACTCTCCCTTTACCCAAATCCAATTTATTTTCACCGGGCTGAAAAGTATAGGTATGAATATTTACTCGTGGCAATTCTTTTAGATTCATCGCACTTGCCAATATAACTTCGGCTTGACCGAAGGCATTTCCAGCAGCATCTGTTTCTAAACTTGGCGGCAATAAAAATCTCTTCTGATCCGAGTTGAAATAACCGACAACCAATTTTACGACTTTGGTATTTTTAAATTTCAAATGGGTTCCATTCTCGTTTTGCATCGTTTCATCCAATGTAATTCCTTTTAAATTTTGCAATTCAGGAGCTACTTTCAGGATTTCTGAAATTGGAGTTCCATATACCTTGGTTCCGTTTTTAACCGCATACGACGCCGTATTTCCGTCTAACAAAGTTACTTCGGCCGTTTGCCAAGGTTTGCCTTCTTTCTTTTCAATGGTGCCATCTTTTGACGATTTCAACAGCGCCAAATTTCGTTTAAAATTGACTAACTCTCGTTCGTAATGCGGTAACAATTCTGCCCAGGTTTTGTTGTTTCCATCATCGCCTCCCATTGGAATTCTGCGTTGTGCCGTTTGCATGCTATTGGCATACAAATAACTGTCTTTTGTCAGGTTGACCAATTCTTGGTAATAGCCTATACTTTTTTCAAGATGCGGAAGCGCTTGATCCAAATCTGAAATTTCATTGGAATAACTGTAACGCAATACCAGCATCGCGGCTTTTACTTTCTCTGAAAAGAAATCAGCAAATGCCTTGTAACAATGCATATCGTTTTTAAGGCGCAGAAATTCTTCTTTGTCTTGCGTTACCTTTGCCTCTGCTTTATCAATAGCTTCAACGGCTAGCTTCCCGTGTTGTGTAATTTCACTAATAATTTGAGGTGGCGTTTCGCCTACATGGGGCTCGTGATTCCATTCTTTTTTGGCGTATTCCAACAGCAGTTCACCCAAAGGCCCGCACGATTCATGAAATCCGGGATACACGCGCCATTTGGCTGGATTAACCAGCTGACTTTCGAACATTCCTAAAAGTAATGTTTGTCTGTTTCCTTCTGTAATTCCAAATCTTCTCAATGTTTTTGGGGCAATTTCTCCGGCTTCTTCATAGGCTTTCAGAATATTGTTTCCAGCCTCCAAATCGGTTCCGAATTTACCCGCCAATTGGGTATCCCAATACTGAATTTCCTGTCCCCTGTCTCTTTTACTGTCCCAGGCATATCTTGACCACGCCTTGTACCAAATCCAATCCCGATCCATTTCCAATAATCGTTTATCGGTTTTATCCGCTGCATACGGCCAGTCCCAATACGATGCTTGCGGATACAAATGGAGTGCGTTGGCACCATGCACATTATGCATTGCCTGAACTGTTTTTTGGATGAAGTCCGGAGAGCCATATCGGAACGGCTCCAAGTTGGCCAAAATATGAACATTTGAAATATGAACAGAATTCAAAGCACTTAATTTCTTGTGGATCTCCCCCCACGGACCACCAGGTGTGTAAGTAGTTAATGACTCTCCATTGTATTTATGCATGGTGTATAAATTTTTATACAATGGAAGCGCTTTACTCATTACCAATGGTGCATCGGTATCGTGCGCCCGAAGAATAATGGGAGGCTCGTCTGTTCTTCCCAAGGTTTTCAAACCATCCTGAACCCCCGGAATAATAGTTTTTGTAAACCATTCCACATCATCATCAACCGTGTTAATGGCTTCTCCCAAACACACCAACAATCCAACATTGGGATATTTTTCTATAAAAGCAGCGATTGATTTTCTCGTATAATCGGAAATTTCCGGTGTAATAGGACGCGAACGATCCTGGGTCTTGATGTTATAATGCTCCGCAAAAGGCTTGGAAACAATAATGTTATAAAACATTTGAATCACCCAAATGCCTCTTTTGTTGGCTTCTTCGGTAAGGAATTTATAGATCGCCTCATTCTTTTTAAAATCTTCCTCACTTACTTCAAGTGCAAACGGATACTCTTTTAATTTTACCAATGAAGCAAAAGGATGACCGTTCCATAAATACAACGAATTCATTCGATTATCGACCATCATGTCCAGGTATTTTGTCCACAATTTTTTATCATAAAACCAAGGAAAAGTTTCTGGCGTATACGGATATTCATATACGTCCCTACCTTCCAAATAGTACGGTTTTTGCATTCCAATGCAAGAACCTCTCAGTACCATTTCCGGACTGTCCTGAATACTAATGTCCGATGGTATTTTTCCTGAAAGCTGAATACGATCTGCCAATTCCATAGCACCATACAAGGTTCCGGTAGCGTCTGCTCCTTCTATGTAAAGAATATTTTTTTGAGTGCGTATTTGAAAACCTTCCTTTTTCGTCAGTTTAGTATCGTCTATACTGCTTTTTGTGTTTTGTTTCCAGTTGGCTGTTCCTTTTTGTCCAATAACAATTACCTTACTATTGGTTCTTTTAGGAAGTTCTTGCGAGAAAGTAACACTATATCCTTTTTTTGACAGAATTGCTGATAGTTTTTCAGCTCCAAACTGAATTCTGGGCGCTGTCGCATCACTGACAATTGTGACTTTTTGCGCTGTCGAATAGGAAACATAAAAACATAAAAATAACAAACTTAAATATTTCATTAGGGAGAATTTAGATTTTATTTATTCTGAAAAATACGTTTTAGATAGGCCACGTTTGCACCGTAATTAGCCTTTACATTGTGTACCTGTGCTACATCTCTGGAACGTTCTACAATCAACCAACCTTTCCAGTTCATGGAATCCAGTGTTTTCTTGATTTTTGGCATGTCTATGGCTTTGTCATTTTCCAGCCAAACCTTATCTGTATTGGAAGCATGAATTTGAGCCAGGTATTTTTTACCCAAAATCTTTAATTCGGTATCGATGTCTCTTCCATTATCTACGGCATTGGCAAAATTGAATGAGCTTTTTATGTATTTGGAACCTATTTCTTGCAGCAATTTTTTCTCTTCGGTTGCATTAAGTGATGTTTCAATAGCAATGACACCTCCTATTTTACCTACCTGTTGACCGGCCCATTGCAATCTTTTTATAACAGCCGGCCGCAATTCCGGATTTTTCACTAAATCACACTGCGTTCCAAGCGGTAAGTAAGCCACCTTTACGTTCATATTTTTCATAGTCGCAATACAATCCTCAACCATCAGCGTCACTGTTTCCCTTTTGGCAAAAGATTGCGCATAGAATCCGGACATGGCAATAGAACTGATTCCTACACCCAATTCTTTAGACTTATCCAGGAATTTTTGTCTTTCAGCCGGATCTCCTAATTTACTGTCAAATGTTGGTCTGGCACCTAAACCACCCATGTCCAATTCAATACCGTCAGCATTTATTTCTTTTGCTAATGCAAAAGCACCTAGCTTTTGTCTCTTTAGGATCATCCAATCACATACCGCAATTTTATACCGTTCTTTTGCATATGATGATTGAGCAGAAACACAACTATTAAACATTCCTGCAAAAACAGCCATGATAACTATCGCTGTCATTTTTATAAAATTCTTTCTGAAATTACGCTTGTCCATATTATAATTATATCTTCCGTTATTGCTATTTACTCTTCTTCCGCTTTAACGGCAGTCACCACTTTATTTTTATCTCCAGGCCAGATTCCATTTTTTATAGGAAGAGACACTAATTTTCTAGGATCAATTTTCACATATTTAATGCGTTCCCTACGCCAGGTGTATACAATATGTACCATTCCGTCCGAACTTTGTATCATGGATGGATACGAATATTGGCTGATTTTTGAATCTTCTAAAATTAGGGCAGCATTCCAATGAATCCCATCCTTAGACATCGAAACATTCAATGGTGTTCTGGGTCCTTTTGCTAAATCACCAGGTGGCAACACATGATTGTAAACCAGTAAATGGGTTCCGTTTTTTAAAGTGACTGCGTCGGTTCCGGAATTGTTATTGGGCAAGTCCAATAACTCCAAATCGGTCCAGGTTTTTCCGTTATCACTTGAAAAGGTAGAAGCCAAAGCTCTATTTCTTGTTCTGGCAATGGCCTGTATTTTTCCATTTTTATGAAAAAGTATGCTTGGCTGAATTGCATTTATTTTATCTTTACCTCTGGACAACGTATCGCCCATGTGCCATGTTTTTCCGAAATCCGGACTGGTTTCCATGCGAAGACGCCATCCGTCTCCTTCAATACTGGAAGGACACAGCAGGGTACCATCGCTTAATAAAACCGGTTTGTTTTTTATCGGACCTAAAAAGTCTTTAGGCATGTTTTTGGGTTTAGACCACGTTTTTCCATTATCAGAAGAAGTTAGTATCATTCCCCACCATTCAGATGGTTTTGGTCCAATTTTATAAAAAAGCATTAAATCTCCACCCGGAATTTGGTACAAAACAGGATTCCACGTTGGCAATCTTGGCCCTTCCTTCATCACTCCGTCGGCAACATTTATCGCCTCACTCCATTTATCGCTATTCTTGCTTTTTATACTTACCCAAATACAAACATCAGGATTTCTTTCTTGAGTTCCTCCAAACCAGGATGCCACTAAATCACCATTGGCAGCTTCTACAATTGTAGCGGCATGGCAAGAAGGATAGGGTGCTTTGTCGTATATAAATTCATCTACTAAAATTCCTTCTTTCCAGGTCTTTTTTTCCAAAGCAGATTTACAGCTTCCTAAAAACATTACGGTTAAAAGGAGAATGATTGTCTTTGAGGTTTTCATTATCATTGTTTTATATTATTTGCAATTATTTCATAAGATCCCGACGGTAATTCAAGAACCAGTTTGTTTTTTTCGATTTGATACGATTTTGATACTTTTTCATTATTTATTTTCACATCCGAAGCATTCATTGTTGGCAAATAAACCAACGCCGATGCATTGGCTGGAAT
Source organism: Flavobacterium kochi (assembly GCF_048286715.1). Lineage (NCBI taxonomy): Bacteria > Pseudomonadati > Bacteroidota > Flavobacteriia > Flavobacteriales > Flavobacteriaceae > Flavobacterium > Flavobacterium kochi. The sequence goes on along the minus strand of NZ_JBLVPW010000012.1, from coordinate 89,086 downwards.
GGTAATTTTCCAAACTAAATTGGTTTTGCTGGTCTTCCAATTGCTTTTAATCAATCCATAAATCGATTCATAGGATGCATTTACATAATTCAGTCCCGCCTCAAAATCAGGTTTCATAATAATTTGTTTGAAACCCGGAGTTGCAGGATTACTTTTAATTCCGGCCATATTTTCATAGTACCAAATCAACAGATCACCTAACAACATCACATGGTTTTGAGAATTCATTTTAGGATCTGCGGTGTTTCCATTCCATAATTCCCAAATGGTAGTCGCCCCGTTTTTTACCATATAACCCCAACTCGGGTAGGTAGTATTCGACGCTAACTTATAGGCCAAATCTGGTCTTCCATAGCCCGATAACGTTCGCATTAAAAACTGAGTTCCAATGACTCCCGTACTGATATGTCCCTTATAGGTTACCTCAATTTCATGTACCATATTTTCGAACACTTTGGATTCCTTATTTTGAGGAACCATACCAAACGCCAGCGGAAGTACATTTGCCGTTACCGTATTGTTTGCGTAACTGTTGCTTTTCAGATTAAAAAATTTAGCGTTGAATGCTGATTTTATCCGTTCAGAAAGCGCATCGTAATACTTGATATCGTCTGTGCCAGCATCATTAATTGCCGCAAACTTTTTCATGATTTGCAACAGGCGATAATAGTAAGCACTCGCCAGTAATTCGCCATCCGTGTTTCGAGAAGGATCTTTGGCGTGAATCAGTTCCAATGATTCAGGCGGTACACACCAATCTCCATACTTATCCTTTGTCATTAAATCATTCACCAGATAATTGGCTGCCATATACACCATCCATTTTTTCATGGATGCATAATGTTTCTCTATCACTTTTTTATCAGCAAATTGTTGGTATAGCATATCAGCCACTGTGATGTAAGTTCCTGGCCAAGTCACGTTGTCACCATAATAACGCCAAAATGCGGGTGCCACATCTGGAATACCGCCATCGGCAGTTTGTGCATTTTTAATATCGTCTAACCATTTGGCATATAAAGTTTGGTTATCAAACAAAAAGCTTTCGCCGTAAGCACCGGTTGTTCGGTCTCCCAACCAAGGCTGACGCTCGTTTCGCTGCGGACAGTCAATAGGCATTCCTTTGTAGTTTCCTCTGATTCCCCAGTATGCATTTTTGAAGATTTGATTCATCGTAACATCCGAAGATTCAAAAGTACCGGTCGTTTTTATGCCGTCATAAACTACTTTACCCGTGAAATTATCCAATGTTGGTTTGGTTGTGTAACCCGAAATTTCTACAAATCGGAAACCGTGAAATATAAATCTGGGTTCCCAAATTTCTTCGCCTTCGCCCTTTAAAGTATAGACATCGGTTGTTTTGGCATCCCGCAAATTTTCGATGTATAAGGTACCGTCCGCTTGCAACGACTCGGCAAATTTCATCGTTATTTTATCCCCCCGATTCCCTTTTACTTTTAGCTGAAGCCAGCCTACCATATTCTGACCCATATCCAAAATATAGTTTCCGTTTTTGGCTTTGGTGATGGAAATCGGTTTTACTTCGCCCATCACTTTCATATTAGGGGTCATCTGCGCTTCATAAAAACCGCCTGGTTCTTGTACGAATCTGGCATTTTCCCACGTTTTGTCATCAAAATTGATGGCACTCCAACCTTGCATTTCTTTACGGGCATCGTATTCTTCGCCATCGTATTCATTATTGGCCAAAATAGGACCGTTCGTAGTTAGCTTCCAGGTGTCGTCTGTTCTAATTACTTCTTGGCTTCCATCATTGTATTCAACAAACAATTGCAGGGCCATTTTTGGAAAACCAAATGTTTTTATTTTATAGGCTTTATAATCTTGGCGCATAGCAAAAAAACGTCCGTTCCCTAAAATGGTTCCCAGGGCATTTTTACCCTGTTTTAATTGGGCAGTCACATCAAAAACATTGTATTTTACGTTTTTGGTATAATCCGTTGGAACGGGTGCCAATACCTGATTGCCTATTTTTGCTCCATTGATATACAATTCATACAGCCCCAAGCCCATAATGTAGACTTTGGCCGATTTGATTTGTCTTTTTAAATCAATTTCTTTTCTTAAATATCGGGCAGACAATTTGGAAAACTGGCTAACGCTATCCGTTGAAGAGGTTCTGTCATATCCAATCCAACGGGTCGATTTCCAATCCGAATAGGTTAAAATACCCATACTGAAATGGGCGAAATCTGTTGATTTAATTGCTCCTTTACTGGTCCAGACTATCACTTTCCAAAAAGCATCCTGCCTGCTTTCTAATCGTTTTCCATTGTAGCTAATATGCACCGATTCATTGCTTGCTACTTTACCGCTATCCCACAAATCAGCATGGTCAGCATTTAGATTTTCTAAAGTAGAAGCGACTATAATTTGATACGCCGTCTGGGCTGTCTGATTTGCATTGGTTTTTAATTGCCAACTCAAGCGTGGCTGCGTAACATCGATCCCTTCCGGATTGGTCAGCATTTCGCATTGCAGTTCACTAACAATTATTCCGTTCTGAGCTACAGCATCGACCGAAAAAATCATCAGTATAAAAAAGATACTATTTATAAAAAGCTTTGTCATGAATGCTGTTTTATTCTGCTATTAATTTCTTCAGTTTTTCTGAAGCAGCAATTTTTTTCCCGTTTTTGAAAATCATAAACCCTTTCCCTTTATGGTACTTTTCACCGGTTTTATCCCAAAGAATCGTAACAATATTCCCATGATACAATACATTATCTAAGCAAAACCAATCCCATTTTTCTTGCGGAATTAATGGATTCACCTCTATTTTATCATCTGCTCTGGGACGTAATCCCACTAGTCCGGTAATCATTAAATCATTAAAAGTAGAATGATTATAATACCTGCTTCGCTCTTTATCACCCATCAGCCAATACCCCGTAGTTTCGTCTAAATATTCACCGAGATAAGGTCTCCCACGATAGTATTGCGATTGTACATACAAATTCATCTGTTTGAAATAATCGTTTTTATCAATCGTGCTTTGGCTGTAATTATTCAATACATTGGCCATAGCAGTTAAGGTTTGCGACGTGGCAAAAGGCCAAATAGCGCCATCCCATTCACAGGTTCCTGAGCCATGAGTTCTAAAGCGTGGACTTCTTCGTTCTGCTGTTGTTAATCCGAAAGGAGCTGAAAAACCTTTTTCATCTTTTACTTGTTCCCAGGCTTTTTCAAAACCTTTATCCTGCTGCGGAAGATTAAAATACCAAGGAATAAAGCCAATAGCCTCTCTCACTTGTGCCAACGTATCTTTCTCTGTAAAAGTTTCAAAGAAGGTATCTTTAGGATTCCATAATTTAGTTTCTATCAATTTTTGAAGCGTATCTGCTTTGGCGCTAAAATACTTTTCTTGTTTAGTATCTCCTTTTAGCTTGGCTATATTGGCCAATGCTTTGGCATTGCCATACATATAGCTATTAATGGTAGGACGCGCATTTCTAAATTTTCTTGCCCCACTTAATGATTCCTCCATGCCGTCTTTTACATCAAACTGCCAGAACAATCCGTCTTTGCGTTTTCTGTCTCCTTCCCAGGCGGCATATTCATTAACCAAATCAGGAAACATATCCAACAGGAAGGTAGCATCTTTAGTTACCAAATAACGATTGTACAAGGCGTCAGCTGTCCAGCTGCTAAAGGTTCTCAATTTTTTCATGGGCTTGCCATCCTGACCTCTAAACCATAAATGGACGTCCTGCTCGACATATTCCGGATGGTGCAACCACCTAAATTCATTGATATGATGCCCCAAAGCACAACTAATCATGTTGTATTTATCGGCATAAGAGCGGTCTACCAAAAACTCTGTAATAGCATATCCCTGCGGCGTTTTTTTGATGTGTTTCCTGGCGCTCCACCAACGGAAATAATACATCTCCTCAAAATTTTGTTGAGGACATTCAAACAGGGGAATATTGGATTTCATCCAAACCCAGGCACTGTCATTTGGTATCGCTTCTTTTATATTCTCGTCCTCCATCGTGTTGAAATAATCAACATAATGCTTAAAATCAGCTTCCTTCAAAATGACCGCCGTTCCTTTTTTGGAATGTCCCGTCCCTGATTTGCAACCACTGCTCACAGCAGCAAACAGCATAACGAAAGCAATTATTTTATATTTGAAATGGTGTAACATACTACTACGTTAAGTTTTATTTTAATTGGCGTAAAAAGTATAGGTTTGTCCTGCTTTCATCTCCACATCATATTCGTTATACGTTGGCAACGGTACTTTTTTAAGATTTACTTTTTCCGAAATGATCGGATCCTTGATTGTAACATCCAAAAACAACGGATTGGAATTTTTTCCTTTTGCTTTTTTAAGTGAAAGACCTTTGTCTGCTCTTAAAGTATTCTCTAATCGCAGCCTACAATTCCCTCCTAGTTTTGCATAAATTTTCACAGTCGAAACTTTATTATTTTTCCAAGACATATCGATCACAAAACCGCCTCTTGAAACCAGTCCTTTTACAGCACCCTCTTTCCATACGCTAGGTAAAGCTGGTAATAACTGAATGGCTCCTTCCTGGCTTTGCATCAACATTTCGGCAATTCCTGCCGTACAGCCAAAGTTGCCATCTATTTGAAACGGCTGGTGCGCATCGAGCATATTGGGATAGGTACCCCCACCTTTTCGTTGCTCCGGAGTCACCAAATGCAGCTGATCCTGTAATAATTTATAGGCGTGATTTCCGTCTAATAATCTTGCCCAAAAATTTACTTTCCAACCCATAGACCAGCCAGTAGACTCGTCCCCTCTCTGTTGCAAAGTAGTTTTGGCAGCCGCTGTCAATTCCGGAGTTTTGAAAGGTGAAATTTGATTGCTTGGAAACAAACCATATAAATGAGAAATATGTCTGTGCTTGTCTTCCGGGTTGTCCCAATCTTCCATCCATTCCTGTAACTGACCGTATTTCCCAATTCGCATTGGTCCCATTTTAGCCAATGCCTGTCTCAATTTTTGACTAAAACCAGCATCATCCGAAACTACTTTTGAAGCTTCAATCACATTGGTAAACAAATCAAAAACCAATTGATTGTCCATTGTTGTCCCTGCAGCAAGCGTTGCTTTTCCAGAACCACCAGCGTGTTCGTGCTCGGGAGAATTGGATGGCACCACCACCAGGAATCCTGTTTTTGGATCCGGAATCATGAAATCGAGAAAGAAAGCTGCTGCTCCTTTCATAACAGGATAAATTTCTTTGAGATAATTTTTATCTCCTGTATATAAATAGCGTTCCCATAAATCCTGGCAGACCCAAGCACCACCAGTAGGCCACATTCCAGAAGTAGCAAAATCTACCGGGCCTGTTATGCGCCAAATATCTGTATTATGATGCAGCACCCAACCATTTGCTCCATACATCATCTTAGCAGTTTCTTGTCCGGTGACGCTTAATTCTTTTGCCATTTGAATAAAAGGCTCATGCATTTCGGAAAGGTTAGTTACCTCAGCCGGCCAATAATTCATCTCGGCGTTGATATTCATTGTATATTTACTTTCCCAAGGAGGCGAAAGCATGTCATTCCAAATTCCTTGTAAATTGGCAGGTTGCCCTCCCGGTTGGGAACTGGAAATCAAAAGATATCGTCCGAATTGAAAATACAAGGCAGCCAATTGCGGATCAAATTGTTTGGAGAAATTTCGTATCCTTTCAGCTGTCGTTTGTTTCGCTATTTCATTTGTTCCCAGGTCTAAAGCAACCCTGTTGAAGAACTTTTGATAATAGGCTATATGTGCTTTTTTTATGGAGGCAAAGTCTTTTGTAATGGCTTGCGTCAAATAGGCTTTGCTTTTGGCCACTTCATCTTCGGTAAGCTCTTTGTAGTTTTTAAAATTAGTGGCAATTGAAATATAAAGCGTCACCTCATCGGCTTTGTTGATGCTAATGATTCCGTTACTAACGGTAACTTCTCCACCCGAATTTTTGGCTTGAACTCTTCCCTGAAACTTCACTTTCCCTTTTTGTCCTTCCAAAGAGCCTGAAACTCCTGATAATGCAATTTGGTCGCCTTCGGTAGCGGGTACTGTTTTATCAAACGGACTATTCAGGAATACATTACACGTAATATTTCCGGGTTGACTCGCTGACAATTTCACCACTATAACCTGATCTGAAAATGACGAAAGAATCTCCCTGGTAAATGTTACTCCATTTACAGTATATTTTACTTTTGCCGTAGCATTTTCAATATTCAAATCTCTGTAATAATTGGTATATTTTTGATGTCCCGGAAACGAAATATACACACTGCCAAAAGTTTGATACGGCATTCCGTTATTGGTTTTCGACATCATTTCTTTGTCAGTCAAAGCCTGCGCTTCATCATATTTACCATCAAAAATCAACTGTCTGACTACAGGCAGAGATTTCAATCCGTTGGGATGCGCATTGCTGTTTGGCGAACCAGCCCAAATCGTTTCTTCATTTAATTGCAAACGTTCTACCGAAGGATCTCCGAAAACCATAGCACCCAGACGACCATTGCCCAAAGGCAAGGCTTCGTTCCAAATGGCAGCCGGTTTATCATACCAGAGTTTTAGTTCACCTGTGGCCTGAGCCGTTACATCTTGCAAAACAAGCAACACAATCCCAAGAAAAACAAGGCTGATTTTATTTTTTAACTTCATATACTTTATGATTTTTTTCTCCGAACATTTCATATAACTTGTTGATATCCTTTAAGGCATTGGCCGGTAATTTTTCACCTTTATCGCCAAAAACAAATAACTTTTCTTTCGGTTCCATTACGCAAGTGGACTCGTCGATTTCGCCTTTGGCATTCTTCACTTTATTTAAATCCAAACCTAAATATTTGGCCATAAACGGATACAAAGCCATCCGTTTTGAAACCCCAAAGTCGTGTCCTTCATTGGGAAAATGCGCATTTTCCACTAGGTCTTTTTTACCGTAAAAGCCATAAGTACGTTGGACAAAAGGGAATTCCAATTCCGGAACAGCAAGGGTCCAGTCTTTTCCATCCGAAACAATCAATTGCGGTTTTGGCGCCATCATTGCTGAAATTTCGGCATTATTGGTTCCGTTAGCACACAAATGAATGCCACGACCGCTTTCGCAAGGACAACCTCCGGAAAAATGCGAAGAAACCATCACAACGGGAGCAGAAACAGTAATCCTGTCGTCTAAAGCTGCCAAAAACATCGTGTGCGAGCCACCACCAGAACCTCCGGTAACTCCGACACGCGACATATCGGCGTTTTTAATCGTTGCCAAATAATCTAATAGGCGTATACCGCTTAACACCTGCACTGTTGATGCAATACTATTTCTGTGTGTTTCTTCCGGAAATTGAAGCAAGGATTCTCCCCAGGCAAACAAATCATAACTCACTACTATTGCGCCCATTTTGGCCAGTATAGCGCAACGATACTGTTCGTCGTTTCTATATCTTCCGTCTCCAAAATGTCCATCAGGCGTTACAATAATAGCCGCTTTTCTATTGAAAGGATAGGGCTTGTATATCGAACCCGTTACGTAAACACCCGGAAGGATTTCCAACCCAATATTTTCAACGCTATAGCCTTTATAGATTCTTTTTGGCGTTAAAATTGGCTTTGATTTTGGCATAGGAGGTGCTTTGTCTAAACCAAATGAAGTGCGCATACAGGATTTCAACTCTTTTTTTCGCGCTTCCCAATCCGCTAGCTTTGGATATAAATTGGTCAAAAAAGACAATCTTTCTGCTGCTTTATCAATAGAAACCTTATGATATTCAAATTTTCGGACAAGATAGCTTCCATCAGGCTGCTTAAAGTAGGTCAACTCAAAAGGTACTAAAACATTGGCCAAAGAAACTTCCAAATTACCTTGTTCTATTCTCCAATCGGCATAATCTAATTCCTTCCCTTTCAATAAACCTCTATCGTCAGTAACGGTTATATGAAAAATAGATTCAATCTTTTTAATTGTTTCTGAAACTGGCTTTCTGAAATTTTCATCAGAAGTTGGAGTCTGCGCATTTGTAAGTGTCAATGCAAAAATTGAAACCAGTAAAGCAAGCTGTATTTTTTTAATCTTCGTCATATTTCTATCTTCTTAATTCTTTATAATTTGCATACTATGGTATAGATTCCCGAACCTAATTCCAAAGTGGATTTCTTTTGATTAGCATCATACCCTAAATCCAATTTCAATTTTCCCAAGGATTTACTATTCACCGTTATTTCAGTACTTTTTTCAACTGGCAATTTTACAGTTGCCGTTGTATTTGCCGGAATCTGAATTTTCAAGAATAATTTGCCTTCTTTTTTCTCCCATTCTGAAGTAATTTCACCATAAACAGATTTATAGTGTGCTTTTACAAAAGTCATATCGCCAACAATTTCCGGTTGGATAAAGAAATGTTTGAATCCGGGATTTTCGTCATCTGGAACAATTCCAGCTAAACTTTGGTAAAACCATTCTTCAATCTGTCCCATCATAAAATGATTCCAGGAATTTCCTTTACGTGGATCCCATTGCTCGGTTAAGGTTGTCAATCCAAATTTTATCTGAAAACCATAACCCGGCGCATCATAATGATTGTTCATTTTGTACATCATTTCGTTTTCTCCATTTCGAGCCAGGGCTTGAAATAAATAACGGTTCCCAACATCTCCAGTAGTCAATCGATTGCCTTTTGATTTTATATCTTCCAATAAATTATGCATCACTGCCGATTTATACTGCGGTTCCACTATATCCATAAAAACTGGCACAGCGTTGCTGAATTGGCTACTCGTTCCGTATTGTTTGGTTTCAACGTTGAAAAATTTGTTATTAAACGCTTTTTTAATGTTATCCGCCAATGTTTCATACTTTGCAATATCTTCTTCTATATGCAATAATTTTGCCGTTTTTGCCAACAAATGCGCCCCATAATAATAATGAGAGGTTGCCGAAAGCGCAATGGGACTATTTTTAGAATATCCCGCTGGATGATCGCCATAATCGTACCAATCGCCCAAACCATGGGAAACAATATGATTTTTGGACATCGAAGTCAAATAATCGACGTATTTTTTCATTACCGGATAGTATTTCTCCAATAAGGAAGCATCGCCATACTGTTCATAATACATCCAAGGCAAGATAATTCCTGTTACGCCCCATTCTGGAGAATCCGTAAAATCACCCCCAAAAACTACATATTCGGGTGCAATGGTAGGAATCAGACCGTTTTCACGCTGGGCATCGGCAATATTTTGCATGATGGCTGGAAAATAGGTCTGCATATTATAATTGAACAGTAAACCTGGCCCGTTTAAATGGGCTTCTTCTAACCAACCTAATTTTTCACGGTGCGGACAATCGGTCAATACGCTTTGAAAATTACTTTTGATTGAATTATTAATCAATTCGTGGGCTTTGTTGAAGATATCATTCGAACATTCAAAAGATCCTGCTTCGCCAGCCGAATTGTATATGAAATTAGATTTTAGGTCCAAAATTGTCGGAAGATTAGCCTGGGTAACTTGCTTGTAATTTACATTTTCAATTTGGATGTACTGATAACCGTAATAACTGAATTTAGGTTGCCACACTTCTACTCCATCTCCTTTTAAAGTATATTGAAAATAATACGGCTTCCCCGATCTTCCCTGACCAACAGTTCCATCATCATTCAAGCCTTCGCCAACCCAAAGACGAACCGTTTGCCCTTTCTTTCCTTTGACTTTCAGGGTTGGAAAACCAGAAAGATTTTGCCCCATATTGAAAACATAAGTGTTGGATTGAATTGGCTTTACTGTTGCAACACCATATTGCTTTTGAACCATAATTGGCGGCGCGGTCTGTGCGCTCAAAGTTCCTTTCGGGGCTTCTTGAATCACTACTTTTTTCCATTTGGCATCATTAAATCCTTTACTATCCCAACCTTTTTGTTCTAAATTGGCATTGTAATCTTCTCCTCCGAAAATACTATTGAACGTAATCGGGCTTTTGCTGTATTTCCAGCTTTCATCCGATTTTATAATTGCTGAAGAGCCGTCTTTATAAATCACTTTCATTTTTAAAAATAAAGTAGGCGGACCAAAACTCACAAAGAACTTGGCATACCTTTCGGCAACCATATTGTACATTCCGTTTCCTAAAAGGACGCCGATTACATTTTCCCCTCTTTGCAAATCACAGGCCTTTAATTCATAGGTATTATAATTAACTGTTTTGTCGTAATCTGTCCATAAAGGTGCAAACTCGCTAGTACCCACTTTTTTACCATTGATAGTCAACTCATAATGTCCGAGACCCGAAATATAAATTACCGCTTCTTTAATTCCTTTGCTGACCGCGAATGATTTGCGAAGCAAAATACTGCTGCGTGCCAGAGAATCAGAGGCATTAATCAGCGCTTCTTTTTTCTCTTTTTTGAAAGTTGCCGTATGGTAATTTCTGCCTTCAGGCAAATGGCTGTTCGCTTTTGTAATAGCTCCAATCCAGGTTGGATTTAAATCGGTCGCCACAGCTGCAGTTCTGAAAAAAGAAACGTGACTCCAATTTGAAGATTCACTATCCTGATTCCAGACTTTTACTTTCCAAAAATATTTTGTTTCACTTTTTAACGGATTTCCGTTGTAGGGTATTAGAAGGTTTTTATCCGAAACTACTTTCCCGCTATCCCAAAGATCGGCTTCATTGTTTTTCAATTTTTTTTCGGAAGAAGCCACTAGTACCTGATATGTCGTTTGCGACACATTTGATTCCTTAGAAACCAATTGCCAACTTAGTCTTGGTTGCTTTTGAATTACAGCCAAAGGATTTACTGCCATTTCAGCTGTTAAATGGTCAGCAGCAATTTGTGCATTAGAACTAAAAGTAACTAATAGGCAAATGAAAAATAATATGGTTTTGCAACACTTCACTTTATATTTTTTTTGTAATCAATGATTTAATATTAAATACTGCCTCCGGAATTAATTTACCTGTATCTGGCAAATCGACAAAATCCGGCGTATCTGGAGGGGTATCAGGATTGGGACTATAACGCTGTTCGCCGGTGCGGAACATAATTCTGGCAATTCCATCCACTGGCGCATAAAATATCTTGGTCGATTCTTTATCATCATTTACTTTGAGGGTATACGAACGCGTTTTTACATTTAATTTAACCGTCACGGTATAAGACTTCCCAGCTTCATATTTTGTTATGGTGTTGGAACGCGCACCTGCTTTTGTTTTTAGAATTCCATCGGAATCAAAAACCAATCGAATTGCCGGAAGACCTTGTTTGTTTTGAAATTCAACCTGAAGCAACCCGTGATTGTTTTGCTCCGGCTTTACCGTAAAAGTAGCTTCCATTTTTTCTGCAAAAGGAATCACGCGTTCTGCACGAGAATAATCAAAAGCATCCTGATCTCTTAATGTCAACCATTTTTTGCCATCGGTATTCTTCTCTATTTTGGCGGAAGCCCAAGACAAATCGTAGGTATTCCACATCTTTAATTCCTCACCGTTTGGCAAATCATTAAAAATATCACTAACATTTTCGTTCACTTCACTTGTCACCGGAACGGGAATCGAAGCCACCCAAATATCTTCTTTGTTCATGCTATAACTTACCCATAGCTTTCCGTCTGGCGGAGTCCCGTCCGTTTCGGGAATTCCTCTCACATATTGCGGTCCGGCTGATTTATAATTCCCACCGTAACGCATTGGACTTATTTCGCCGTGAACCAACAATAAATCTTTATAGTTTAACCCGTCATCACTGGTTGAAATAGCCAATGGCCAACGATATTCCGAAGGATTATATACCGTTGCATAACGATTATCAGCTGTTTTCTGTCCCCAAATTTTGGCATTGCTGTTAACAAAACCAGGCGCTCTCACCGGACTGTATTCCCAAGTTTTTCCTTCATCTTTACTGATGGAAGTCAATGCAAATTTCCATAAACCCACCACATTCCCGTTTGGTAAATGGTAATAATTGAAGGCTTTAAATTGTTTTTTTAATGGAATTAAAGGATCGTCCCTGTCGGCTTCTTCTACCCATTCCTGCATCTTTAAAGGCTTGGAAAGTAACTCATCGCAAGCTTTTATAAATCCTTTGTCTTTGCTTTTTTTATAAAATGGAAATGTTGTTGGCAATTGATTCCCGTTTTTATTATATCTGATAAAACAAATAGGGCCGAACCTTCCGTCTTTGTAAATTTCTCTTACCACACGACCGATTCCTTTTCCGTCATTGGGGTCGTCTTTTTCATCCATGGCGACTCCGTAATAACCTACAGACAGTAACTTTTTATCTGATGAAACATAAAAGCCCATACGCTGGTGCATCACTGCATCCAGATTTTTGGCAACTCCTGCTACTCCTTCTTTTTTAAACCCGTCTGGAACGCGATAAATAGGGAAAAGCACTTGAGGTTTTGTCCAGGTTACCCCATCTTTGGACGTCATTAATACTGTTTGACCCGGCGGAATATGTTCTCCTGTTGGGTCACTTAAATAATGTAAATAAAACGTATTATTCCAATAAGCCATCATCGACTGATGGTTATACGTCCAGCCAAAACCATCTGCTTTTTCAGGATGTTCCCTGCTGGCTCGCATAATTTGGGTAGCGTGAACGCCAACCGCAGGACTCAATTGCCCGTGGTGGTAATCAACATTAGAAAGTGTTTTGCCCACATATCGTACAGTGTCCTGTTGTGCAACTGCAGCATCAATAGTTCCGCAAGTCAGCAAAATAGTTGTTGCTGTTACAATAGTGTGTTTTATATTTTGGAATGCAATCATTATTCTTGATTATTTTTTTTCAATTAATCTTTTTAAAATCTTCGCAGAAATGGTGGTAATCGTTCCGTGCTTATGACCTTCCGGAAGTTTTATTTTTGAAGAAACATCTTCAAAATGCACGAAGTTCGAAGTACTTGAAGCTTTATAATTCTTTTCTCCATAATTATCATAATAGATCAACCACTTATCGTCTTTTTTAAGCACCGCTGGTCCTTCTGATAAATAAGCCGTAAAGGGTTCAGAACTTTTTCCAAACGGTCCCAATGGCGACTTCCCAAAAGCCACTTTTATATTGCGCATCGGTCTGGTATTGTCTTTTAAAACCAAAACATAATCCTTTTTGGCTCGTTTGACAATCACACAATCGATAACGCTAAAACCGGGTTCATAAAATAATTTGGCAGCTGAGAATGTTTTAAAATCTTTGGTCGTTACATAATACATTCGGTGATTATTTTGCTCTTCTTCTGCTCCTTTTGCAAATCGAAACGGGATTGTAGATGCCCAAATAATGATGTACTCTTTTTTGATATCATCATAAAAAATTTCAGGGGCCCAGACATTCACCACATCCGGCTCATTTTTCATAACAGGGATATATTCTTGTTTAGACCAATGAATCAAATCTTTGGAACTGGCATATCCAAAACCATTTCCGCCGCGCCAATCGGTTGTCCAAACCATATGATAGGTCCCGTCTTTTCCTTTTACAATAGACGGATCACGCATAATTTTGGTTTCACCTGCGCCAACTTCCGGTTTTAAAAACGAACCTTCCAGCCCTTTCCAATGGTAGCCATCTTCACTGTACGCCAAATACAAACCTGCTGTAGCTGGTTCTCTGAAAGAAGTAAAGAGATAAATTTCTTTCTTTTTCTGGGAATAGCTCAGTGCAAAAAATGCAATACATATACTAATCAAAAATTTCTTCATTGTTATGAGTTTCCCCTCCCCCGACCCGCTCCAAAGGAGAGGGAACCGAAACTGGAGCGTTGTTATTTTATTCGACAATTCTTCTTTTCCTGCGGTCTTCAAAACGGTGCAGGATTGTGAGTTTATACTATTCTACAATGGCATTTTTACGCAAATCTTTTCCTTTTTTTACAATAGTGGAAACATGATTGAATACGTTGTTTTTAAGAAAAATATCTTTTGTTGCTTTTCCCTCTGCTTCGATAAAAATATCGGTGGCATTAAATGGAAAATTATTGTTAATCATCATATTCGACACATTTGTCAGTTTGATTACCGGCATACCGGCAATCGGTGTTCCAGTTGCCACATTGTCTAAAATAAAGTTTTGCGCATCTTCAATTTTGAAAGACGATCCAATAGTTGTATTTACTTTTACATTATGAAATTCAACGTCTTTTGTTGTCTGAACCGAGAAACCTTCTTTGGCGTCAATGTTTATGTTTGAAAAAGTGATGTTTTGAATTGGCATTTCTGCAATTCCCCGAATAATTCCCGCTCTATTCACATTGGAACCTGTAATATTGCTCATATGAATGTTTCTAAAAACAGGTGTTCGATTAGTAACCGGTTCTGCCACATCTGATTTATCGTAAAATAAATCCAGGACAAAGGCTTCTTCCTTAATATCTTTCATTACAATATTATCCACTCGAATGTCTTCTACAACGCCACCTCTGCCACGAGCCGATTTGATTCGGATTCCTCTATCGGTTCCATCAAAAACACAGTTTGAAATTGTGACTTTTTTGATTCCGCCCGACATCTCGCTTCCAATTACCACGCCACCATGACCGCTTAACATCGTACAATTGGTAATGGTTACGTTCTCGCAAGGCCTTCCATACTTACGACCGTCTTCATCCCTACCCGATTTGATGGTAATACAATCGTCGCCAACACTAATGTGACAGTTTGAAATATGAACATTTTTACAGGAAGAAGGATTGATTCCGTCTGTATTAGGCGAATGCGGATTAAATATTGTTATTCCTGTAACGGTAACATTGTCACAAAATTCAGGGTTTATCGTCCAAAAAGGAGAGTTTTGAAAAGTAACGCCTTCGATTAAAATATTTTTACAGTTGTAGGTTTGAAAAAAAGAGGGTCTGAAAAATTTTTTATCGATCGTTCTTTGATAATAAGGCGAATACACCAAACCTTTGTTTTGTTCGTCCCAGATTTTTTGATACTTGGTCAGTGGTAATGGTTCTTTAGCGGATTCTATTCGATAGACTTCATTCCACCACGCTTTTCCTTGTCCGTCGATTACACCTCTGCCCTTGATGGTAATATTCTCGGCATCTTTGGCATAGAACAATGGCGAAAAAGTTTGCATCACGATTCCTTCATAACGCATCTCAACGTACGGCAGGTAATCATCAAAATTATCTGAAAATTTCAAAAGTGCTCCCGAGTCTAAATAAATCGTAATGTTACTTTTTAGCTTTAAGACACCTGTCAGATAGTCCCCAGCAGGGAAGTAAATAGTCCCGCCACCGTTTACAGAAGCTTTTTCAATTGCTTTCTGAATGGCTTCGGTGCATTTGATACCTTTGTTATTTCCACCTTCATTTAGGATGTTTAACCAGCCATCGTTACTGGCGAAAGCGGTATTAAATCCTGTAATGAAACAGAGAACCATTAATATATACTTGACATTCATAGTGTTACTTTTTTTAGGCACGCCGATGGGACAGATTTTAGCAGATTTTTTTATTCTTTTGAAATTAAAATTAATACCCAGTCATTACCGTCTTCTTTATTCCCTGAAGGCTGAAATTCCTGGATTCCTTTATTCGCTACTGTTCCAATTTTTGTTTTTTGTCCATTTCGTGGATTGTACCAGGAGGCAATCACATTTTTACCAGCAATTTTTCCCATATTAACGGCGATTTTTCGACCGCTATAGGTATAAATCAAGGCATAATTTTTTCCCCTTGTGGCTACCAGATAATCGTGTTTTTCTCCTTGATTCGAAACTAAAGACTGGTCTGGAACTCTTTCGAAATAGGGAAACTCCAACAGTAGTTTTTTAATGTAAACCATTTGTCCGGCTCCTGGTGCATTGATAGCAGCTGTCCATAATTCTTTATTTCCATACGCTGGTTTATCTCCTTTTCTGAACATTTGCATTACGGCACTGTGTCCGTAAGTATACCCTGTACCTCCTGCAAAAACGGACCAATATCCGTAACGTCTTACATCATTAGCGGTCCATTTCGGTTGCAAAGTATCGTGTAATCCGTGTGGAATTCCTTCGTAAGATGGTTCTCCGTCAAGCGTTGGTTTGGTTGGTTTTAAATTAAAATCTCTTTGAACGAATTTGTAATTATCTTCTTTGAAAGAACCCACCAATGTATCCTGATCGTATCGACGATGACCGGATTGAAACATATTGAAATCCAGCCAAGCAGTATTATGATAATCTTCAGAGGAATCAGTTCTTCCGAAAGGATGAAAAGTCACTAATTGATTGGGATTATTGGTTTTTAATGTACTTCCGATGGCATTCCAGATATCTTTAAATTCATTACCATGGGTGTCCCCACCGTTCATCCAAATAATATTTGTTCTGTTTTTATATCGATTGGCTAAAAACTGGGCATATTTTCGAGCCTGTTCTTTACTTACTTTATTTCCCTTTGCCACATTGGTTCCCCAAACGGGCACCATCGCTACATAGATTCCATTTTTTTGAGCCACATCCAAAGTATAATCTACATGATCCCAATAATCATATTCAGCAGGATTATTAAAATTGTTGCCCGGCGTGATCAAAGGCTGAGCTACATCTTCATTAATTAAAGCGGTATCTCCATACGCATTCGTTACAGTCAGTGTATGTAAAACCATAACCTGAACTACATTAAATCCTTTTTCTTTTCTATCCTGAAAATATTTATTTATACCCGCTCTGTCTAATTTTCCGAATGTTAACCAGCCGGTATCACCCAACCAAAAGAATGGTTTCCCCGCTGCTGTAGCAAAATAATGTGGATTTTGTTTTGAAACGATTAGATTTGGTAAAGACTTTGAGGATTCTCTTGATTTTTTTACAGTTTGCGAATTTCCATTAGTGGTTGTAAACAACAGTACTAAGGAGATACAGACAGCATACAGATTATTGGGTTTTAGTTTCATTCTGGATTTATTTAGATATTATTTTTTTAAGACGAAGAGTACTTTTTCTTTAGCTGCTGAAAGAGTAGTTGTTTTTCCGCCTCGAATGGATTCTTTCTTTGTTATGCTTCCTGTAACTGCATTAATAGCATAGACTTCAAATTCTCCCTTATAATCAGTAAGATCAATGGAAACATCCTGGGCATTTTTTGCATAAATCAAATAACGCTGTCCTTTGTTCTCCAATTTCCACACCGTATCTGAAAACGTACTTCCTGCCACAAATTTCATACTGGGAATAGCGGTATAGAATGCGGAAAGCTGAATTTTAGGAATGGCAGGAAGCGATGCTCCGGCCATTAAAGCAGCCCAGCCAAATCGTGACGAACCGTCGGTAGAATACAAAACAACTTTGTCCGGATATTTTTCACGGTACTCACGAACCGCCCGGTACACCTGATCATCCGTTTCTTTTCCTACTTTTAATTTTCGGGCATGTTGACGTGGTGCCAGATTTTTTCCTCCTTCGGGAGCATAAGCAGTTCCGTCTTCTTTGTAATACCAGTACCGAATATCAATTGCATCCACCGTTTTTGCTCTATTGGCATCGCTTAAAATAGCATCTTGAACATCTTTGGTAGCACTCAGTCCAATAATTCCATTTTTACCAGTTTCAGTTTTCCATTTTTGAACTTCATCCAGCCAAAATTGCATAAAGTGAAGTGGCCCCGTGTATTCTGCACTTGTCAATTGAATTACATTGCTGTTCTCTTGGAAATTTTCTAATGATTTTCGGATAAACTGCTGGTGCAATTTTCTTCTTGTCGGATTGGTACTATCATAAAATTGTTCCGCCATAAAAATACGCTTGTCACCGGCATAAGGCGGTGGTTCTGGAAAACCACTACTATTTATATTATTGGCAGAACGCCAGGGTGAACTCGCCCAATGTGCTCCAGCCTCAATAATATTGTGCTGAAAATACTGTTGATTAATCAACAATTGACCATTTGATTCCGCTAATTCTGCAAAACGGGCCAAACGATTCCAATACCAATCGTTGTATTTTGTCAAATCATATTTACTCAAATGATCCCAAGCCAAATCTTGACCACTTCTGGCAAAAGGCTGTTCATAAAACGGGGGCCAAACATCGGCATCTATACGACGAACACGTTCATGATCATCCATGCGACGGTCGTACCATAACCCGTAATTATGTTCCAATGCGATTATATTATTGGCACTCAAATAATCAACCACTTCATTAACGTTGTCTGTTAGTCCTGTTCCTGTTCTTCCGGGAACAAATCGGGTAAGGTGCGGAGATGATTTTTTAACATCATCGTCTATAAGACTACCACGCCACCAAGCCACATTCGTTTGTTTTCCTGCAATCAGTTTACCTTCAAAAGTAAGCCAGCCGTTTTCGGTTTTTACTTTTGAAGTAGTTGCAGTAACACTATTGTTCGCACTGATTTTTAAATCATTGGCATTTTTAACACCTGAATTACCTATCGCAATCGGATTTAATTTAGAAACTTCCGCTATCCATTCTGGCAAACTCATTGTCATAATAGCTGAATTTTTGGTTAATTCCGCCGCTACTTCAATCGTTGGACTCGAAGAAGGTTCTGAACCTAAATCAAAAATATAAGGTTTAGCAGGAAGTTCTCCTAAACGACTTTCCAACTGTGCATAAAACAAACTTCTTGGGCTAATATGACCATTCACATCTTTCCAATGTCCATTTCCTCCAAATTGTCCCCAAACACCAAAAGCCCAATTTTGTGCTGTTGGCGGACTGTAACATTCTATTTTAGAAGCGGAGGATTCCCACATTACACTGTTTGCAGCTGTCCATCCTGCTCCTCTTCCGCTTTGCTCTCTATTATTATAACTTAGCGCTTTTCCTTCGATGGTGGCAATATCAAACAATACTCCCGTTGCCCAACTTCCAATGGCTCCACTGTTTTCATAAGGCAAATGAGATTCGCATTGTACAAAAACATTTGGACCTGTGGTTCCAAAACCACCTACTGCAAAATCATGATAACCGTACTCAGAATAACAACGTTGAAATAAAGTTTGTTGTCCTTCGGTATAAAAAGTAAATCTTCTAAAAGCTGCAATTTCCGAAATCGGCTCTGTTGCAATACAATCTTCGATCGTAATTTGTTGAGCCGTTTTTAGTAATGAAACTGCTCCACCCGAAAAATGCTTGAAATTCACTTGTTTTACCCAAGCATTTCTCGTGTTTTCGATGCTAATTCCCAACCATCGGTGTTGTTCATCTTTTAGATTAGCCGCGTTATAGGTAGATTTCATCAAAATATTTTCGATTCCAATCTCCTCGATTCGTCCTGGCCAAGAATACGTCATCGCTTTTGCAGCACCGTACGCATCATCCAAAGCCATTGTCAAAGGGGCATTCAAGGTAACTTCATTGCCATTGATTTTGGTTACGACTCTATTCCAGGTCATATCCCAATCTCCTTTTTTCCAGCCAATCCAAGAAGTTTCTCCACCAAAATCACCCATTTTCAATTCCTTGATCCAATTATCGGTTAAAGGTTTACTGATACTGATTTCGTCTGAAACTTTTAATTTAGAAGCATTTTTTAATTGAATTTTTTGTGCTCCAAGAGGGGTATAGGAAGTATTGAATTCAAACGTATCGCCGAATTTTTTATCATCAGCACCCAAGAGCCTGATTAAGGCTTCTCTTTCCAGTCCTGTTCCTAAAAGTACGGTACCGTTTTCTGTGTTTCCGCTTCCGCGTAAGACCACACCTGATTTTTTTATGTATAAAGTTCCGCTGATTTGAAAGGTTCCTTTATCTAAAAGTACAGCACCTCTAAAGCCCGTTTTATTTGGTTTTAAATTACTGACATAATCTATAGCTGCCTGTATTTTCTGAGTAGCGTCTCCTTCCTGTTTTGGAACAAAAATTTTATTCTCCAGATTTGGAATAGCTTTTTCCGAAGCCCTATATCCTGCATAGGAAAAATCAGGGATCTGATTTCCTAAAGTATCAGCAGTATAAGAAATACCTCCTTTTGGGGTTCTTGTGATATCTGGAAATGTATTTTGTGCAATACTATTGTTAATGATAAAAAACAAAAAGAAACATGATAAAACTAGTTTATCATGTTTTTGAAGTATTGTATTTTTTAGTAGGCTAAAATTCACTTTAAAGTTGGATTAAACGGGTTAACTTTATTTTAATTGAAAATTATTGCAATAGTCCCTTAGACAGTTTTGCAAGCGTATCGGTATTATTTTCTACTTTTTTCCAATCCGTTTTTTGTGTTGGATCGATGCCATTAAAATATTTTTCGATGTTGGTATACCCATCACCATTCGAATCTTTATTTGCATCTGACGGGTCTTTTGGATTTAAACTGTACTGAATTTCCCATTTATCAGAAATTCCATCATTATCTGAATCCTTATAGGCTTTTCCTTTATAATCAGGATAACCCCCAACTTGATCCGGATTGGTTATAATCCCTTTTTTATAAGAATCACCAGCTAATCTTCTTTTGATAAATTGTTTGCCTATTGAATTTTCTAAACCCTCTTTAACCTCAATTTTTCCGGTACGAACTTGTTTGATAATCCGTTCATCAACAGCATCTCTTTTTGGCAATGTTGCTCCCACATTCTTCAAGACAAATTCATAAGCTTCTTCTGCCTTCATTATGGTAAGATGTGGCATTACGAATGGTTTTGGCTGTTTGATTAATTCCAAATAGCCTTTAGACTCCTCCAATGAAAGATCTTCCAGTTGAATACCGCCATTCCAATTATCGGCAGTGACTTCTGGAGCTCCTGTCATAAAATTACCAGAAACATAGGCTCTGCCAAACGTTTTTGGTTTCATATAACCGGATTCCGGTTTTAGGATTCGATACCGAATGGGTTGATCGGAAGGAGTTATAGGTCCCGGTTTAAAATAATTATTGATAATATTGAACAACGAACGGTAATCGCCTCCATCTAAAGAACGATTCCACCAGTTGAACACCACAT
The DNA here is from genome assembly GCF_048286715.1 of Flavobacterium kochi. Classification (NCBI taxonomy): domain Bacteria; kingdom Pseudomonadati; phylum Bacteroidota; class Flavobacteriia; order Flavobacteriales; family Flavobacteriaceae; genus Flavobacterium; species Flavobacterium kochi. The sequence continues at coordinate 68,183 of NZ_JBLVPW010000012.1, read as the reverse complement.
TATTTACAAAATTAAAGTCACCATACATACCGATAGAAGCATTTCTGGAAATATTATCCGCCCATAAATTTCTAATAAAGGTACTATTTAATCCTCCGATAGTGCTTCCAAAAGAATGATTGTAGGTATCTAAGCCTTCAGAAGATATTGTATTTTGAATGGTGATATTACAGGTTGGTAATTTTTCCAATGTTGACTTTTCATTGGCTTTAAACTGGTGTCTGTACATCGAAATATTTTCGTCCAGACCCCAACTTACCGAGCAATGGTCTATAATAATATTTCCGATTGGATTCCCTCCAAGGGCATCGTCTCTTCGAGTCACATCAGTGGCACCTCTTCGAAAACGCATGTGTCGTATAATAACATCGTGTGTGTCTACTTCTAAAGTTTCTCCTGCGATACAAATACCGTCGCCAGGAGCAGTTTGTCCTGCAATTGTAACATAAGGCGCTCGCATACTGATGCGGTTTTTTAAACGGATGATTCCCGAAACATTGAATACGACTGTTCTCGCACCCACTGCTTCGCAAGCTTCTCTAAAAGTGCCTTTACCGCTATCTTCCAAGCTGGTCACTACGAATATTTTTCCGCCTCTTCCTCCCTGGGTAAAAGCACCTCCACCTTCGGCGCCTGGAAAAGCGGGAATTTCTGCAGGCACAAAATCTTTAGGATAAGAAGCCCAAGGCAAATAAGGACGTCCCTGCTTTGCTTCTTCCTTGAAAACAGCGCTGTTACTTGTCCAAATCTCGTGTAAACGTTTTTCTTCCTTAGCTAAAATCGTGTCTGTTTTGGCTTGAAGTTCATTTGGAATTACTGGATATTGTGCATGTGCTGACGAAAAAATGCAGCAAAAAGAAACTATCATAATAGCCCTTTTAAGAATGGCATTTTGGTGAAGGTATAACATGAAAAAGATTTTTAAAATTAATATGAATCCATTTTTTTTTGAAAAAGACGTGTCCTATTTTTTTAGTTTATCCTTTTCTCGTGCCGCAACACGGTCGTGCCAATCCGTACTTTCCTTGTTTAAATCGTATCCTTGAGTGGATAAATAATTATTGATTCTTCCTTTGTATTTACCGAACCAACCGTGTTTTTCTTTAGACGAACCCCCATCCATTGCATGTTCTCTGGCTTCAACTAAATTTTTATAAATGTAACTTTTTTGCTCTTCCGTTAAATTACGCAACATATCCTGATATCCTGCATACGTTATAGGCAAAACACCATAGGTCATTCCGTCTTTAACTGCTGTTATTTTATCGTCGCTTAATTGGGTCCCTAATTTTTTTACATACGCTTTATGCAATTTACCAATTAACTGATCTGCCTTTCCTTTGAGCTTTTCAATTTTTTTATTTTGTTTTTCTTTTGATAAACCACTACTTTTTACTTTCGCAATTTCAGCATCCCTTTCATCCTGAATTTTAGTTAAATCTCTAAATTGTTGGGCAATGATAGCAGTCACAACTGTTTCTTTCGCTGTATTTGATAACTCTAATTTAGCCACAATTTTCGCTGCTCTTTCATTGGTTACTTTAATATATTCGGGACTTATATTTTGTTGTGCACTTATTTTACAGCATATAAACAGTAGCAATAAAATGCTTGTGCTTAATTTTTTTATTGACATGATTTTAATTTTTTGAGGTTCCCTACATTATTTTTACTTAAAAGCATTCTTACGCCACAACATAAATCATGGAATAAGAATGCTTTGAAAAAAACACATTTATAAAATTATTCCAAAAGGGGCTCGTTTAAAGTCTCATGATTATTGCTTAAATCTTTCCAATCCACTTTTATAGCAGGGTTGACACCATTTATGTAATCTTCAATATTAGCATAGCCGTCTTTGTTTAAATCCCCTTTCGCATCTGATGCGTCATTAGGGTTTAAACCATATTTTTTCTCCCATTTATCAGGCATTCCGTCCTTATCTGTATCTAAATAGGGTTTCCCTTTATATTCCGGATAACCACCAACTTGTGAAATATCAGTTATAATACCGTCTTTGTAGGAGTCTGCCTTTAAGCGTCTGTGTTCAAATTGGTAAAATGTTTTTCCTTCTAGTCCTTTTGCATATTCAGGTTTTCCAGTTTTTACCGTTCGCACGATTCTTTCGTCCACTTTATCTCTTATTGGCAAAGTAGCACCCACATTTTTAAGTACAAAATCATATGACTCATCAGCAGTCATGATTTTATTAAACCACGGCATTGGAAATGGTCTGTCGCTTTTCATTTTATCGAAGTAGTTTTTTGATTCCTCAAAACTCATTAATTCTCCTTTTTTATTTTCAATTTGAACACCGCCATCCCAGTTGTCTTTTGAAACTCTTGCGTTGTTTTCCACTACATTCCCAACTACATGAGCCCTACCGAATACCATATAGGGCAATTTACTTCTTCCTGCTTCCGGTTTTAATATTCTATACCCAATCGGTTCTGTTTTTGAAGTTACCGGACCTGGTTTAAAATAATTATTGATGATATTGAATTGAGCAGTATAATCACCTCCATCTATTGATCGGTTGTACCAGTTAAATACGACGTTGTTTACAAAATTGAAAATACCATTCCACCCAATTGAAGGATTTCTACCGGCATTATTGGCCCACATATTTCTGATAAAAGCACAGTTATCACCTCCTAAAGTACTTCCAAATGCATGATTGTAAGTATCTAAAGCTTCTCCGAATAAACTGTTTTGAATGGTAATGTTTACAGTACCTTTCTTTTCATCCGGATAACCAGCGCCCGGACTGTATATGTGTCTGTACATGGACATGTTTTCATCCAAACCCCAAGTTGCGGAAACGTGATCTATCATGATATTCCCTACCGGATTCCCACCAATAGCATCATCTCTGCGCCCTACAAAAGTTTCTCCTCTGCGAAAACGCATGTGTCTTATAACCACATCATGAGTGTTGATCCAAACGGATTCTCCTGCAACGCAAATACCGTCACCTGGAGCTGTTTGTCCTGCAATAGTAATATAAGGAGCACGGATAATCAGAGGGCTTTTAATTTTAATAATTCCTGAAACATTAAAAACAATGATTCTTGCTCCCCCTTTTTCACAAGCCTCACGCAAGGTACCTGGACCTCTGTCTTCTAAACTGGTAACCGTGTATACATTGCCTCCACGACCTCCAAAGGTGTACATACCACCCCCTTCAGCTCCGGGGAAAGCAGGTATTTCTGCTTGTGGCAGATCGTATGGCCTAGACGCCCAAGGGATGTATGGCTTACCTTGTTTGGCTTCTTGTTCCATAATTACGCTTGCCTTTTCCCAAGCTTCGTCAGAAAGTTTGGAAGCCTCATCCATAATAACCTTGGATTTTGCCTGAACTTCAGCAGAAAGAGATGGGTATTGTGCATAACTTTTGGTAAATCCTGCCAATAAAATAAATAAAATAAAACTGAACTTTTTCATATTAAAATTTATATTTTTTCATAACGTATTTACCTGAATTATAAGATACAGGCAAATACGCTATTGATTTTATTTGTTATTTAAGCGGATCAAATGAACCACCCCAACCTTGTGTTTGTTGTAAATAAGGCGCTGAATTCAATAACTCTTGAGTAATACCAAAATAATAATATTCTTTGTACCAAATAAATTTCCAGCCCGCAGTAGTAGGATCCAAATTATCTCTTTCAACAATTTCGAAATAATTAGTATACAGATAATCTATATAGGCATCAAAATTCGGGATTACTGTTCCAGGATTTTTTCCTGTTGCCGGGATCGTATATGGAAATGAAGGAGGATCTCTGTTAACTATTAACGCAACTGATGCAGCATTTGGTAAAAAAGGATCAACCGTTCCTACATACCTGCTTCCAGCCGTATTTTTAGCTAAAATATAATATCCTGTTCTTCTGGTACCGTTAAGCGGAGCCACTCCTAATCTCGTTGTTGTTCCTGCAGTATTATCAAAAAGCTTCCAACGTCTTAGATCATAAAAACGTTTTCCTTCGTAAGCAAATTCTATTTTTCTCTCATTAAGAACGGCAGTGAAATGTTGATTTCTAGTCGATACATTAGCCAAACCATAATGACCGTCTCCTAAAAGAACACCCGCACGGCTTCTAATAGATTCTATTAAAGTTTTACCTTCAGCTAATTTATTAATCCCAATAGCCGATTCAGCTAAATTTAATACTACTTCGGCAAAACGCATTTCCATAAAATCAGTTCCACTAAAAGCAAAACCACTAGCATTACTTGCAGTTGGTGCGGTAGCCTTACTCAAATAGATCGCACTTGAATTACCTCCCAAAGTTTCTGTAAAGGTATTTGGAGTAGCAGATGCTGCTCCGGTCTTTGTCCAACCATACGTCCATTGTTTAAAAGTAGTCTTTTCAGAATACCCCCAAGTCGCACCATTGTAGGCATATGTTTTATAAAACCTTGGATCTCTGTTCTTGTAAAACAACGCTGCATTATAGGGATAAGTTACCGATGCACTAGTGATACTATTACCATCTGCCATTGGAAACGCATCCACAATTTGTTTAGTAGGAGATATAGAACCCGCGCCACCTATTTCTTTTGAACGACACGCTTTTTCCCATCCATTGTTTCGCTTAGTTTGATCCGTCACTGAATTATTAAACCCGTAAGCAATAACTGCTTCAGGATTATCAACTTCTTTAAACCACATATCACCCCAGGCTTTACCATTAGCAGCACCACCAGTAGTAAAAAGACCGAAACCATTGGTTTCTAAAAGTGTTTTTGCAGCTAAATTAGCATCGTAGGCACGTTGCCAACGTTGTGTATCATCAGCAGGATTAAAAAGAGGACTTGCCCAAGTCAACAATACACGCCCTTTGAAAGCCGCGGCAGCACCACTTGTAATTCTACCCCAATCTGAAGCAGGCCATTTTCCAGGCAACAAAGTTTGGGCTTTATCCAAATCAATAACGATTTGCTCAATACATTCTGATGTAGCACTTCTGGCAATTTGACTGTCTGCAGCGACATCTAAAATCGGATTTTGCGCGGTTAAAACCAACGGAACACCACCATACAATTTCACCATATCATAATATTGCCAAGCTCTCCAAAAATACAACTGTCCTTTCAGTTGATTTTTTGTAGCCTCATCTATTCCGGTATATTTATCAACCTCAGTCAGGAAAATATTAATTTGTCTCAGTCTGGTCCATGTATTATTTGCAATACTGGAACCTAATCTAGTCCCTAAATAAGGAAGACAATGAGCGTTAGCAGGTGATATTGATGCCCAAACCTTATTAAAATTAGTTTCACCCGCAAGTTCTTCCGTTGTTTTACTAAAAGTGTCACTACCGGCTGCAGCAAGATCCCAGGTCATGGCAGCAGCATTATCTGAAGGCAGAATAGATTTATAAATATAATCTACATAAGCTTTAGCTAATGACGGATCCTGAAAGACCTGTTCATTAACTCCACCAAAATCTTCTTTCTCAGCAAGAAAGTCATCATTACAACTTACTAAAGAAAACGTCGTCAAGATCGTAAACAACCCTATCGTTTTTATATTTTTAATTTTCATAATTTTAATTTTTTTATTGATCACTAATTAGAATCCAACATTAACTCCCAAAGAAATTGTACGTAACGTAGGATAAACATCATAAGCCCCATTAGGATTTTTATAACTAAAAGGATTATAAAGATTAAACGGATTCAATGCTATTAAATTTAATTTACAAGTACTTAAATGCATGGCATTTAACGCTTTTTCTGAGAACGCATACGCTAACGATATATTTCGACATTCCATGCGGAAAGCGTTTACTTGCCAAAAAGTTGACGTTGGAGTTAAATTAATAGCCTCAAAAGCAGGATTTGGCATCGTGCCCTCTGGATTAAGAATTGGATCATAAATATTATTCCAAATCACAGGTCTATTAACCGTATTGGTATTAATACTACTTTTTAAAGGTTTTCTGGTCGCACTATCAATTTCAGAGAATCCGCCTCCAAAAGAAGCACCAACTACCGCATTCAGACTAAATCCTTTATAACCTAGTTTTAAGGTAGTTCCTGCGCCATATTTAGGTGATTTTCTTTTAGCCAATTGAACCTGGTCATTGACATCTATAATCCCGTCTGGAGCTGCAAACTGTCCATTTCCTAAATAGGCACCTCTAACATCTCTATAATAAAGAGTTCCTGGTCTAAGATTTGCAGCTGTTGTACCAAAAACTGAAACAATGTGATTATCGTTTACATAAGCTGTAACCTCGTCCTGCGTTTTGAACATCCCCAGGTAATCATATCCCCAAACTCCATTATCAGTAGACTGACCTGGTCTGGCATTCCAAGGAAGCAAGATATCAGCAGCATTAAAATTACCCTGAATCATTTTGTTATCTGACCACCCAAAACGAACATCTATACCGTAATTAAAATCTTGTCCAATTTTATCATTCCAGCCTGCTTCAAATTCATATCCAAAGAAATCAGCTTTCCCAAAATTTTCGGAAGCCACAGTTCCTCCCACGGTAAAAGGTACATTCCCGGTACGTTCCATAAGTATATCAGTACCTATATTGTAAAATGAATCTATCCCTAAAGACAATCTATTGTTTAAAAACTTAGCTTCTATACCAAAATCCGTTTTTAACTCGTTACTCCATGTTCCGTTAGGATTAGGAGACGCCTCCATTTTCATACCTGTAGTTGCGGCCGTATTGGTAGTCCCGCCAAAAACACCGCCCTGACCATTTTGGAACGTATATCTTTGTCTCCACAACCAAGCTTTGGTATCGTCTTTCCCGACCTTTCCAATCGAATACCTTACCTTTAGAAAATCGACAACATCAGATTTGAAAAAATCTTCTTTTGATATAACCCATCCTGCAGACAAGTTAAAAAAGTTACCCCAATAATTTCCGGGAGCAAACTTAGTAGAAGCATCCGATCTGTAAAGAAATTCAGCTAAGTATTTATCTCCATACGAATAATTTACTCTTCCTATATAACCTAATGAACCGGACTGATTTCTCTCAGTACTACCATCTACTGCACCAAAAGCAGATCCAAATTGACCATTAGTAGCAGCTATTGGACTTCCCTTAAAAACAACTTCTTTACTGCCTTCCGCCTCTGATCTTTCGATAGCAAACAAACCACTAATACTATGCTTCCCAAAATTACGGCTGTAAGATGTATTTAAATTATATTGTTGTGATAAAGAACTAGAGTTATCAAAATACAAACGGTCTCCATTTGTATAGAATTTACTGCTCTTTAAGATGGCATTGTCGTCATAAATATGACCATTAGTTCCTGTACCAGCATATTGATACAGGGTATAACCTGTTCCTACTTGCGTACCTCTACCATGACCCATGTTACGGGCATAAGCTCCCCTAATACTCAACCCCTTTATAAAAGGAACTGTATATTCAGCATACATATTTAATGTCATTGTACTGGCATTAGTAGTCGCTAAATTACCCAAACGTTGAATTTCTCCATAGTGATATCGGGTTGTAGCATCGTTGTTCCCTAAAGGCTCCACTGCATTTCCATTAATATATTGAGGAATATAAGGCAAATCGGTCAGCAACGTCAGATAATCATTTTCTTCCGTTTCACCTCCAATTTTGTTAAAAGTCTTTGTCTTATCGGAATAGAAACCAGACACTTGTAAACCTGCCTTAAAACTACTGGACAAATTAACATCAACACCCGCTCTAAAGGTCCATTTATTATAATCTAACGTCCCTAAATTACCATCTTGTTTATAATAGGAAGCTCCTGCAAAATAAGTAGCATTGTCAGTCCCTCCACTAGCATTTATGTTATGACGCATATTATAGGAAGGCTTCCATTCATCATCCAAAGTATTATAATTTATTGTTTTGAAAAATTCAAGCTCATCAGGAGAAAAGAATTTATTTGGATCCGTAGCGGTTGCATTAGTCCCATTCACCCCATTCATTGTATTGATATATCGCCCAAAATCATTAGCATTCATCATTTTTGTACGATAGGTCTCGTCATTGACACCATAAGAACCACTATACGTAAATTTAGTAGGCCCTTTTTTACCTCTTTTAGTAGTTACTAAAACGACCCCTTGAGCAGATCTCGCGCCATAAACGGCTGCCGAACCATCTTTCAGAAACGAAATGCTTTCTACCTCTGAAGAATCTAAATTATCAAACAAAGTACTGTCGTTCTTTCCTTGAGGATCTATTTGCAAAACCCCATCGATTACATATAATGGACTATCATTTCCTCCATCTTTTGATAAGGTTAAAGGATTACGGATTTTTAAAGTTGATTTATTTCCTGGTCTTGAAGATCCCCCCGAAACTCCAACACCCAAAACACGTCCTGCCAAGGCTACTCCTAAATCCCCAACTGGAAGATCCGCTATTTCACTCATTTTAATAGTTTCAATAGCACCTGTCAGATGCGCTTTCTTCTGTGTTCCGTAACCTACAACGACTACGTTTTCCAATTCCGATGCATCCTCTTTCATCTTCACATCGATGACAGCGTCGTTGCCAACTGTTTTTTCCAATCTATCCATTCCGATATAAGCAAATGAAAGAACATCTCCCTTTTTCGCGTTTATAGCATAGCGTCCGTTAGCGTCCGTAACCACTCCATTTTTTGTTCCTTTTACATTTACATTTACTCCAAGAATCGCTTCTCCTGCGTAATCGATTACGCTACCAGTTACGATTTTTTCTTGGTCGGTTTTTTGCGCAAAGCTCGAAAAACTCATTAGTGCAAACAAAATTAAACCACATCTCTTTGCGATTGTTTGTTTCATAAGTGCTTTTTTAATTAATTAGTTAATAGTTAGTTAGTTAATAAAAAACAACTTTCTGAGGTGATTAAAATTACGGAAAAAATCTATTAATTAATGTTAAATTTCCACGTAATCGTTAAGTGTCAAAAAGACATTTATTATTCATGGCCCAAATATATAATCTTAAAACATTGCAACTGTCCTGTACTGTCCTGCCTTAATGCTATTATGCGATAAAAAATGTAGTAAATAAATCATATTGACAAAAAATAGACGAATAAAATATACTAAACAAAAAAAATAAAGAATTAGTTTGCGCATTATTCGGTGCTCCTACCTGCATTTCAAAGAGAAATAAGAAACAGAGTCAGTAGGTTTCATACGCTGTTTACTTCGTAAAAGCGATAGTGGCAGTTTCGGAACTCAAACTGGTAAAACATCATTTTTTCAATTCGGATTCTCAATAAAAATAATTAGAAAAAAGTATAGTCATATAAATCAAAAGAAATGCAAACCTCGTGATATCATGGACTTACCGGAGGATGATATTCAAAAAAACTGATTCCTAAAAGCACAGAAAGTTATCAACAAAAAGACCTGACAACATTCAAAGTGGCTGTTACAGCACTTCCGATTTTTAAGTATGAAATAGTATTTTGAGCAGTGTTTACTTCTTTTTTTAAAACTGGGTTCTCTTTCAATTTATTCACTCCTGCAGTATGCTATAGGACGGCATCGATTTCATTTATTAAAAAGACATAATTATAATTGCTTTTACAATTTTATCAAAAAACACATTCGCAAAACAGCATTTTTTTTTCGTAAAAAAGTAAATTCTTACAACTGGGCTTCATCGTATTTTGATATGCTACTATAAAAACCAGCGGTAAGAATCATTGATGATAAACTAGTCACACTTAGATTAATGCGACATCCAAACCGCCATCTCTCCTTTTTTATGGTTCCCCCAGGCAAAATAGGGGATTAATTTCATCTTATACTGCTTCGCCTCTTTTTGAGAAAAGGGCCTGTACAGTCTTTTTTCCCAGGAAGTGTCCTGATTAATTAAGGAATTGACAGTAATGGTGAGCAATTTTCTATTATCCAATTCAATAAAATCAGTACTAAACGGAGCATCTATCTTTAAGACCACATCATTTACACTCGTATTTTCAGGCAGCTGATCCGATTCCAAACAATACACCATTGGACCGCGCTTTACAGCGATCTGGTTCTTAACTTCCTCCACAAGAGGATTGGCTTCCATTAATTCAACCGGCATTGGCAGGTTAAGCTCAATAATATCTCCCTTTTTCCATTGCTGAACTATTTTCATATACGTACCCGAAACAGCATCCTTTTCAATGGTTTTTCCATTAACTGAAAGGGTAGCTCCCTTGCTCCATCCTGGTATTCTTAAGAAAAAAGCATAACTTTCTTTTGGTGCTTTTACTATTTTCAATGCAATTTTACCATCCCACGGATAGTTTGTTTGCTGTTCCACCTGAATTTGTTCTCCGTTTTCTGTAGTTGTCTTCAACTGATTACTGCCATATAAATTCACATACAATCCGTCCTTAGAAAGATTATACGCATAATTACTTACCTCGGCAATCGTACGGGTAACATTGGGAGCACAACAATTAGACAAAGCGATATACCCTTCCCGTTCTTTGCTCCATCGCTGTTTAAAAGGCAATTTTGCAGAAACATTTAGCGGATTATTATAAAAGAACTTTTTCCCCTCAAGACTTATTCCCGATAAAACACTGTTATAAAGCGCCAACTCTACAATATCAGCATATTTTGCATCTCCTGTAATTTGCAACATCCGCCAGTTCCATAAAACATTGCCTATGTTTGCACATGTTTCAGTGTGGGCTGTGGCGTTGGGCAATTGAAATGGGCGTCCGTACGCTTGATGTATTTTCTGCACTTCTGCAGGATTATAAGATGTCCCATCCGGAGAAACTCCATCATATAAAGCTCCGCAGGCACCTGTGATATACATTTTTCGATACACGACATCATCCCATATCGATTTTAGATTATCCAACAGTTTTTTTTCTCCGGTTTCAGCATATAAATCGGCAACACCCGCATACAAATAATTAGCTCTTACTGCATGTCCCATTGCGGTAGTCTGATCCCGAAAAGGAATCCTGTCCTGATTATCATCGGTACCATCGCTTGTAGTTCCTCTAATAGTAATTAAATTATTGGCAAGTTCCAGATATCTTGGATCTTTTACCGTACGGTACATTTCCACAATTCCCATATAATGGGAAGGACAAATAGCATTACGGGCTAGTTCAGGTGATGCTTTCTTATAGAAATCATACAAATAATCAGCCACTCCGGTAGCAATTTTTAAAAAATTGGTTTTTCCTGTAGTGCGGTAATGAATACAGGCTGCAGTCATCAAATGACCCATATTGTACTTTTCAAAACCCAACTGTTTCTTGAGCTCTTCGGGACCTAAAGTCCCCCATCGCTCTTCTATTAAAACAGGAGTATGCAGGTATCCGTCCTGACGCTGTACTTTAGCAATTAAGGCAATGGCTTTATCCATTTCTGTCGCTAATTTTGGGTCTTTAGTTACCGCAAATGTAGCTGCCATTGCTTCAAAAACCTTGTAAAAATCACCATCATGAAACGAAGGCCCACTAAACTTCCCTTTCATCAAACCGGCCGCAATTTCAAAATTTTTATAGGCATGGGTAATGGAATCATTATGATACAAATCCCACATATATGGCAGGGTATTTTTTGTTTCAACATCAAATTGTTCTTTCCAGAAACCATTAGTCCATTTCACATCCTGCAAATCCAAACTTTGCAATTTGGAATAAGGACTGTTCGCATTGGCAACCAGTCCCCTATCCTGTGCTGAAATAAAAGCAGTAAAAAAGAGTCCTGCGAACACTAGCGCTATATTTGTTTTCATCTTTACAACGTATTATTTTACAGCTAGGTTTACCATCCGACTCATCGTATCTCCATCTGCATCCTTTACCGTTATTCTAAAAGACGCCAATCCTTTTTGAGCAGCTTTAAATTGAATTGCAGCACCCTTTACAGTAGCTGTTCCATTTTTAATATCAGTAACAGTATATACTGGTCTTTTTGTATATCCTTTAAAAAATGATACCGCTGAAAGTTCTTTTAGTTCTCCTTCTTTAATAAAATAGTGTGGTTTTGCCATCCAATCCAAGTATTCTTCTAATTGGGTGAAGCCATCTTTATCGGTATCAGAATTCGTTTCCGAAAAATCACCTTTAGATGATTTAGCATTTAAACCCTGTACTTCTTCCCACCAATTAGGCAATCCATCATGATCGGTATCCCAATCTGAAGGACGTTCTTCGCTTAAAAATACTGGCCATCCTCCTGCATCGTCTTGCGTATCTATCATACCTCCCAGACCACTTTTGCTTCCTTTAAAATGATAGCCACCATCCAAAGTTTCCTGAACAATACGAATATCATGTTTGTCGAAAAAAGGCTCATTCGCACCAACATCCGAAAGTACGTCTTTATAGGCAGCTTTAGCACTTTGAGTATTTACGTATGATTCAAAAAATGGTTTGTCAACATAGGTTTCATAATTGACTTTCTCATTATGCGATATGGTACTGGTTCTTCCTTTTTGCTGATTTTTTTCGTCAAAATAACCTGGCATAAGATTTCCTTTAAAATAATATTGTTGTTTTCCTTTACCTACACCCTCATGTTGTGCATTCAATGCATAGAAAAAAACAGTAGAAGCACCCGGTTTGTAATAATTATTCACGAAATTAACCTCATTGGCGCCGCCATCAGTAGTACGATGCCCCCAATTGTAAACCACATTATTTCTTATATCCAATTTTCCTGAATAATACCCGTCCCCATTTAGTCCACCACCAATACTCCAGTTACGTCCATAATTATGTGCCAACAAATTATGGTGAAAACTACCCACATCACCTCCAATAGTTGCAGCATATCCGTGCATTTTACCTGCTGGATATTTATCATGTCCTGCAACATTTAAAGCTTCAGAAATTAACGTACGCTGTAGCGTAATGTTGTGCGCCCCTCTCGAACTAAAAGATTCATCAATAGTCCAGCTAATGGAACAGTGGTCAATAATACTGTGATTGGCACCCGTAAGCCCCATTCCGTCATAAGTTGTTCCTCCACCAATTCGAACTTTTAAAAATCGGACAACGCCATCATTTCCGGTCAATCCAATAGGTGCTCTGGTAATCGTAATCCCTTCTCCCGGAGCTGTTTGCCCTGCAATGGTGATGTAAGGATTATTTACCACTAATCTTGATGCTAACTTTATATTTCCAGATACATTAAAAACTATAGTTCTTGGTCCACTATCTTGATTGACCGCATCACGCAAACTCCCGGGACCACTATCATTCAAATTGGTTACTTCGATAACTTTTCCGCCTCTGCCCCCAATGGCAAAACGACCATACCCTTCGGCTCCTGGAAAGGCTAATTGTGAAGGTCTGAATGACCAGACCGTTCCTAATGTTGTATTACCTTTGGCATCAACCTCATCCACGCGCCAATAATAAGTAGTCCCGCTGTACAAATCAGCAAGCGAATAGTTATTTTCGGTTAATTTCCCTTTAAATTCAGTCGATTTTTCAGTTGCTTCCGAAACTGCTTTTTTATCTGTTCCATAATACAATTTGTGGGCAACAGCATCTTTTGACGATTGCCAATTCAGCATAAAATTTTTATCAATTACAACATGTTCATTTGCATTTTCGGGCTTTGGAGTATGTGATTGTTGCTTCAAATTTGGCGTATCTATTTCAAATCCGTTAATCACCATTTGTTGGATAAAACTATCAGACTTGGAATCCAATTCAAAACGAATAACTACATCCTTGTCCGCTTCAGCATTAAATATCAGATACGCAGTAGCTGCCTCAATTGTGGAATTTACCCTATTACTTGGTAGTACCGTTCCCGCCAACTTATCATTTACATAAATTTTTACTGGCGAGAAGGTCTTCCCCTCGATTTTATCAAAGGTATTGTGAAAAGTAAGCAGCGAGTGTTGCCCTTCTTTAAGTCCGTGTATAACCAATTCTAAATTTTCTGCGGTAGCCAAACCATCACTCGCTAATTTGCTGTAAAACGGTGCATTCATTCCCACTTTGTACCATTTTGAATTAAAATTGCCTTTCAATTTAAACGTTACTTTATTAAAAGTTTTCTCGGCTTCTTTTTGTTCGCTTATCGGCCAGGAATTGTAACTGGTATCATTCACTTCTTCGACTCTTCGTTGCGAGAAATCAAAGTCAACTTTTACAATTTGTTTTTCTGTTACTTTCTTTGCTGTCTGGCAATGCATATTTGTAGCTAAAACAGCTGACAATGCAAGGCAGGTTACTAACTTCTTCATCATTTTTTTATATAGATTTAATTCAAATTTATTTTTTCTTCAACCGACAGATTCAACAGATTTATAATATCTTTTTTTCTTTCTTCAGGCACTACTTTTAAAATCTTCACTATTCCATTTTGAAGTTCGGCTTCAACCGTAGTATTCTGAGTGGCATGCAATTTGAAATGCACATTCCAATCTTTGGGCCAAGCCGGAAAAATATATATTTTTCCATTTGCTTCCTGCAATAGCATTTCCTGCATGCCAATCATGCCGGAGCCTCCCCAGTTATGATCCGGAACCCAATCAAAACCTGGCCCCCAAAAGGCAGGAAATCTACGACCAGAATTGGCCATTTTTAACACCGTATATTTTGCTGCCTGGTCAGTCAATCCTAATCGTGCTGCAAAAATATTATCCTGTTTCCAACCTATATGGCTTCTGAATTTAATCGCATCCGTATCATAATTCCACGTATTCAAAGCAGTTTGCAAATCGGGTTTTCCTATTCCGTAAATTCCCCAAGGATATGCAGGATACAATTGTGGCACTTCAGAATTATTAATTCGTTCCCATGATTTGGCTGGAGCCAATGTCCTATGCCCATTGAATTCTCTAAAATTCAAAGGAGGAATTCGTGTTTGAAAACTTTTCAAATAATCTGAGTCTTCCTTTGACAGTTCTGCTGAAGAAAGGTTTAATAGTCGCTCTGTAATTATTTTCAAAGCGGAAATAGTGCTGTTAGCATTATAGGCCATTTTATAGGTTTCGGCACCCGAACCTGGATAAAGAATCAAATGACCATTTATATCCAATGCTTTCCGTCCTCTTTCTTTAGCCAAGTATTGGTAATGCTCATCAAAAAAACGAAGACAGCTTATAATGAATGGATTGTATTTTTGAATAGCTTCATTTGCAAACTCTTTTTGCTGCAACATCATTTGGCAGAACTCGAATACCGTATCCCATTCGTATTCCAGCCAGGCATTGTATTCCATTCCCGGATCATAAGTCGCAGGGCGTTTCCATTCGTACTCCGCAGGATTAGGTAATCCAAAGTTTTCTAATTGCTCGGTAAATGCCGCTCCGCCGTGTTTCCAGTATACCTGAGAACGTAATTCAGCATTTTTTTGCAAATTCAAATAATAATCCAACTGGGATTTCATCATATCAAAATCACCACTTTTCACCATTGGAAAATAAACCAAACGTTGATTTTGAGCCGTCATGGTTCCTCCTCCCCAATTTCTAAAATCAGGTGTGAAATCTAAAGTCGGATCTGTAAAAACCGGATCAACGGTAAAGAGCCCCCCATTAAACTTAGTAGGGTATTTGCCATAAGCATTGCAACCCAACATGTACCTAAATAACTGATAATTCTGACCGGTCTGATAAACGGAATCTTTCTGAATCGAATTGCTTTTCTGGACATAAATAAAACTGCGTTCCCAGAAATTATTCCACCAGGAAACCGTACGTTTCTCCGCTTTATTCCCGCTCCCTTTATCATCAGAAATTTGATTTCTCAAACCGGTATTCCATGAAGATGGGTTTGCAGATTGATTCGTATATAAATAAATCTTAAGCTGATGTTTTTTTGAAGGCTTTACACTTGAAAGTCGAAATCCTTTAAAATCGGTATTCTGATATTTTCCCAAATACGTTTCTTCCGGTTTCATATCAAGGCCTTGCATATAGCCTCCAAAAGTGAGATCCCCAAGCGGGTTCATCATCTGATCTTTTACAGATTCCATTTGTTGCTGTTTTACCGCAACATCAAAAACCGTCTGTTTGCGGTTGCTGTGATAAAACTGCACACCGTTTCCTTCAAAAGAAATGGAATCTTTATAGGTTACAATTGCTCCCTGAGGAGCCCATTTATAGGAATTTGCATTATTTGCTTTTCCTTTCACTTCTCTGTTAACATAGCGCCAGCTTTCATAAGAGGCTTTCATTTTTAAAGGGATGTCACTACTCAGGTCCAGATGAATGACGGGCTTAAAAACATCGACCCAAAGTTTGATACGGGTATTATTTTGGGCAATTTTAATACAGCCGTCTTTCAATACCAATTCCTGATGAAACCCTTCATTAGCAGCAAAGGGATTAGGCGTCAACGTTACTTTTACACGTCCCAGTTTAAGAAAAGTATTGTGCTCATCAAAGGTTCCGCTACGAGAAATATAGAAATAGAGATCGCCCTTTTCCACCCACACATTCAAACCAATATCACCACCACCTAATGGCATGGATTCTGAACAATTGCTGCTTTGCGTGTTCCAAATGGGATTGTAATTTGCCAGCACAGGAATTTGCGCTTTGGTAAAAAGCGTACTAAAAAGCAATAGAAAAAGCGTTGTGTATCTCATCTTAAAATTTCAATCAATCTTTATCTTACTATTACCATTACCATTCATCTGTCCTGAAAGACGAAACGGGTAATCCTCCCACGCTAAAAAGTTCCGCCTTGGTAAAATCCCTGAACAAATAACGAACTGCTATTGGTTTCGCCACTTTATCCGAAGTTAACACTACCGATTTCCTGCGAACTTCTGCTTTGGCAGGATAAAAAACTTTGTCTTCTCCGGCAATTTCAAAGCCAGTCACTTCTTTTCCGTACGCTGTAATTCCGTTCGGCGCGTCATCAAAAGAGACCGTTACGGAGCCACCCACAATTTCCATACCTTTAAATTTGGGACTCTCAAATTCAAAGCCTTCTATTCCATAGGTTTTGGCCAAAGCCAAATACGCTAATCTACTCCCTCCCTTTTCTTTGTCAACCGGATGAATATTATTTTCTTCCCCTACATCCATCAAAACCGCCATCGCCGCATTTGAGATTGCTGTCGAAGCTTTCAATTGCGCTTCTCTCAAATAAGCTGAATTGTATTTTTCCAAATTATCTTTCGGGTGAAACGAAGCATAATTAAATGGTGCTATCTGTGCATAATAAAAAGGGAAATCGCCTTGGTTCCATAAACCCCTCCAACTGCCAACCATCTTTTTAAACAAGTCTTTGTATTGCGCAGCTCTTTCATAATTAGATTCCCCCTGATACCAAATACAGCCTTTAATTCCATAACCGATGACCGGCGAAAGCATCCCGTTAAATAAAGTCGTCGCCACACGATTAGGGTCTTTTGCAAGATCCTCTTTCGTTTTTGGAATTTTCACGCCCTCAAAATCTTTCAACATTTCCTGATTCATCCAGGCTTCCATGCTGGAACCACCATAAGACACGTGAATCAATCCCACCGGAACCTTTAATACTTCTTGTAAAAGCGAACCAAAATACCAAGCCGTTGCACTAAAATTAGCCGTAGATTTAGGAGAAGCAGTTTCCCATTTACCTTCAAAATCATCTAATGGCTCTAACACTGTAGCTCTGGGTATCGTTATTAAACGAATATTGAAATTGGTAGACCTGACAATTACTTCATTCCCGTTTTTAACCGGCTGACCGGGAAAACCTTTTAACGGCATTTCCATATTGGACTGACCCGAACACAACCAAACTTCGCCAATAAGTACATTTTTCACCGCTATTTTTTCGGTTCCCTGATTCACTTCGATAGTAAATGGGCCTCCTGCAACCGGAGTTTGTAATACCACCTTCCATTTTCCTTTAGTATCCGCTTTGGTTTTATAGGTTTTTGAATCCCAGGAAGTTTTTACCGTAACGCTTTCATTTGGATTCGACCAGCCCCACATAGGTGCATTAGCCTTCTGCTGCAGCATCATATTATCCGAAAACAGCGCTGGTAATTTGATTTTTGCATTCATTTGAACACTTCCTAAAATCAAAAAAATTGCAATAATACTGTTCCTAAAATTTATCATTTTTTTTCTGTTTTTTCTTTTACTATTGTAACCGGACCCAACAAACCTGCTTTAAGCGGTTCCTTTCCTTCTAGTCTAAAAGGAGCCGTTGTCCAGGTTAATCTTTCTTCCTTTGGCAACTTTTGATCGCCCATTAATCGATTTGCCCACGTATTGGTAATTTTTATACTGACTGTGTTTTTTCCTTTCTTAAGTGCCTCAGAAATATCCACTCTATACGGATACGTCCAAAGTGTGCCGCAATCTTTTCCATTGACACTTACCTCAGCTATGTTGGCAATGGTCCCTAAATCCAACCAAATTTTATCTTTGGTTTTCCCTTTCCAAATCAATTCCTTTTGATACGTTGCCGTTCCTGAATAATACTTAATACTGTCGTTAGCCGAAATACTCCAGTCAAAAAGAACATTGGTCTTCACTGCCTTCTTCGGACCATGAAATGCAGGGTCAAATTGTAATTCCCAATTTTCATCTACCGTTTGCAATACTTCAAAATCAGACCCATTTTGATTTCCTTTAGCACTTATGCCTTTTGTTATAACTTTAAAAACAACAAAACCAGATTCATTAGCCTCTAGTACTAACGGAATTATAGTGCGCCCATTTTCTTCTTTCCAACTGGTCAACACAGCTGTTTTATCAGTAACCGGGTTGTACCAGACCGGCATTTTTCCACTAACTCGAAACGAAGCTTCCAGTTGTCTTTTTTCTTCCTTTTGATTCGAAATGAAATAAATTTCTTCGGTCGAGGTATGGCGGTGTGTCCAGGCAAAAGTTTCCGAATCGGCTCTTTTTAATTTAGGGAAATAAAGGTCTTGTTGGATTCCAATTGATGCAAAATCATTTCCTAAATAAGGCAGTTTAATTACGGTCCCTTCTCCGATTTTCCATGAAGTTGAATTGGATTTGTTGTTCCAAATCTCATCCACTACGTGTTGCCAGCTTTTGTAATCCGCATCCGAATGCATTCCTGGTTGTACATTTGGTTTTTCATCAATAAAAACGGTTGCTCCCTGTTTTACCAGTTCCAATATTTTTTTGGCTACAGCCAAAGAAATCATCCTATTGGGAGCCATTTTATGACTTCCCGGAAATAGCAACGCACCATAGGAAATTCCGTCCGAAACAACCACTTTTCCATTTATTACTTTGGTATTATTTAATAATACGTCTGCATTAAAAGAATCGTATTGGTACCCATTCATGGCATTTATCCATTGCGATAAATCGGTGATGTTTTTTGAGTAAGTAACTTCTTTAGGCATTTTAGCTGTAGGCTGTCCTTCATTGGCCAATCGAATCGCTTCACTTGCCACTCTTTCCTGACCAAAAATATTAGGAATAAAAGGCAACAATCGATCTGGAAGCACTGAACGGGAAGGAAAATCTTCTCCAATAAAAATAGCCAAATCAATCACCGGTTTCCCTTTTTGCAACTGAAACTGAACTCTCTGACAATAATCTACCCAAGCTTTTCCCGGTTTC
The DNA here is from genome assembly GCF_048286715.1 of Flavobacterium kochi. NCBI lineage: Bacteria > Pseudomonadati > Bacteroidota > Flavobacteriia > Flavobacteriales > Flavobacteriaceae > Flavobacterium > Flavobacterium kochi. The sequence continues at coordinate 48,681 of NZ_JBLVPW010000012.1, read as the reverse complement.
CACCACGTTTGGTCTCTTTGAAAATAAGAACCCACTCCGTCTAAAGTCATTCCTGGTTTTCTATCAGTCCATGGATTATGTACAAATACATGATAGAAAAATCGGTTTATTCCGAGCGCATAATTTCGATCTGCCAATGTTTTCAAATTCCCGGGATGTTCGTCCCAATCCATTCGCAATTCGGTAAAAGCTTCGGCTTGAATAATATCTTTTCCATAAATATGCCCGCCAGAAATAGCATCCAGCATATCGTTGGGTTTATCGTGAGTAGGACTTCGCAGCCAAAATTCGCCACTTGGATAATCCACGTATTTAAAATGCAATAAGGCATCACTCACCATAGTTGGCGCCACATTTTCGGAACTAAATTTCACGTTCGCTTTTTTGGCTTCTTCGGCAATGGTACCGAAAAAATTATCCGCGATTAAATCCGCAATAGTTTTTCGTACATCATATAGTATCTTTTCAGAAATTTCGGCACTTTCGATTGGAATTCCTGCCATTACCGGCAAATAATCAACCAGATCATAGCCTCTTCTTTTTGAAAATTCGGCTTGAAAAACCGGTGACCAATTTTGACTGCCACATTCCCAACTATCAATATGGAGTATTTTAATCACCTTCGATGCCAATTCCGGACCAGCGGTACGAATGGCTTCGCCAAACCAATGATCTAATTGAAAACGAATCGTTTCCGGATTAAACTTATCTACTTCCAGTCCTTTTCCTGCTCCACCAGTGGCATTCATGTGACCCGTGGAAGTATGTCCCATACGTATTATCTTCCATTTCCCTTTTGGCGCAAGCCAGGTAAGATTTCCATTTGCGTCCAAAAATTTTGAAATGGTAATCATTTTCGATTTTGAAACACAGTCGCTATTGGGAACCTGAATGGCGGTAGTTTGAGGACTGACACGCCAAATCGCTCCTGACTTTCCTTCAAAATTATCAATAAGGGATTGATTGGAAAGTATAATGCCGCTCACTTTTAAATTCTGTTTCCATTTGGCTGCATCCAAATCTTCTGAACCAGGTTCGGTCCCGCTTGGGTCATACACCAATCTGAAGTATTTCGCCGTTACCGGTTGTATCGTATGAGTGTAAGGAGCGTCTGTATCTTGCCAGCCGTGGCGTGGCGCAATCATCCTTTCATGGAATTTAAAATGAACTCCATCATTGCTGACTTCGACGATTAATCGTTGTGCCTGATGATTATTGCCTTTGGTTGTTATTAAAATTGATTTGCAGGTAAACGGTTTTTCAAATTCATATTGAATCCATCCTTTTTCATCTAACTTAAAATTTCCTTCCTTCTTCGAATCGGCCAGAAAAGACACGTCCGTGTTTCCCAAAGAAGACGTTACTTTAGGTAGTTGTTCCTGCGAGGTAACCTCCATTTCTTGGACCGGAATTGCGAAAGTCGCTATATCTTTATAATAGCCTTCATAATTAGGCGGAACCGGTAATTTTATATGAATGGTAGCCCCTCCATTAACGGGAGTGGTTGACCACACTACCTTTTGCATCGATAGTTCAGAAGTTATCCAGGGACCTCCGGCAACCGCAAAGCCATCGGCGGCATGAAAAGCAATTTTCAATCCCAAACGATCGGCTTCGGTTATTGCAAATTTTACCATATCCCACCACGCTGCACTCAATTGCAAAATTGGCGGATCTAGCAATGGCGGATCTGTCGGACCTTTGATTGACATTAAATAAGCACCCGCTATTCCTGCTTGTTTCATTGCTTCTAAATCAGCTGTGATTCCTTTTTTGGAATAAGCACTCTGCATCCAATACCAATACACCCATGGCTTCGAAGATGCTGCCGTAGGCTCAAACAACGCTTTCTCACCCTTAAGAGGCTCTTGCGCTGCCGCCAGTCCGGCGATAAGTAATACAAACCAAATGCAATTTTTACGGAACATTGTAATCAATATTTAAATTTTTTCAAGTTTTGATCCAATCCATTTTTCGATGAAGCAAAAGGGATTAAATAAAAACTATAATTATAATCCCCTGAAGGAATTTGATATTTTTCCATTGGTTGGGCGACCGGAGACCAACTGTCATTTCCGCCAACACCCATTTGAATTAAATCAATATTCACAGTCAAAAAGCCCGGATCTTTTAAGTCAAAAGTATGGGTAGACTCACTTAAATTTTCCTGGGTGTACGGCCATGCACTCATACTCATTACTTTAGCATCGCTAACAACCAGTACGCCTTCATTTTTTTTAGCAGTTGTAAAAGCCATCCATCTTACCTCAGTCCTATTACCATTTTCCTGCGGTTTTACATAAGGTTCTATAAATTGATTAATAGGTAAAGAATATTTTTCTACCGTAAATCCAAAACTTCGGTCACTGTAATTTTCTAACTCCCCTTTACCGTACCATGAAATTTGATCCAACTTCCTTTGCACTCCCATTTGCATTCCTATTTTCGGAATATTTGGTAACTTTTTAGAAGCCTGTAAACGGTAATCTACCTTTATAACGCCATCTGGATTAATACTATAAACTACCCGTACCTGCGCACTATCTTTTATAACTTCATAGTCACTGCTAATTGTAATGACAGTATTTGACTTATCTATTGCGATCTTAGTCAATTTTGGTTTAGCTTTATACCATGGCTTCAAAACCTTATGTGACTTCCATCCCCTGCGGTCATTATCAGTAAGCGGTCTAACAAAATTAGGGAGTAATGGAGCAAAAATCTGCTCCTCACCATTGAAAATATAAGAATTAAGTGCACCATTCACTTTGCTGATTTTGATATCAAAAGATTTTCCTTTGATTTTAAATTCAGATTCAGATTCAGCAACATCAGCCTTATCTGTACTTTTCTTTGTAGAATCATAAGAAACGACGTCCGCCTTTTTTAGTAAAAATTGATCTGTAGCGACGGGATATCCTTTTGAGGCCCATGCTGCATCTTGTGAAAGCTGAAATTCGATATTTAAAAAGTATTCTGCCTCCTTTTTCATTTTTGGCAAATAAGTCCTTACATCCAAAACCGTCGACTGGCCCGCTTCTAATTTAAAAGGTTGTAATTTTTGCACTTTTATAACATTCCCATTTTCCAAAATTGTAATTACCGGAAGGTACCCTGCTAAAGAATTTGTTGCCTGACGATTTTTAATTTCAAGTTGAAAACCCTCCCCTAGACTACTGATTACAGGCTGATAGATCCATTTATTTTCATACATCGAAGCTTTTGGCCTTCCATTAGAATCAACCAAACCTTTAGTATTGAAATTACCGTCATGGTATTTTTCACCAAAATCACCACCATGAGCAAAATATTCCTGACCTGATCGTAAATCGGTTTTTAACAGTCCCTGATCTTTAAATTCCCAAATACATCCTCCGATAACTCGTGGAAGAGAACGAAATTCATCCCATAATTCTTTTAAGTTCCCTACTGAATTTCCCATAGCATGTGAATATTCCACAAAAATAATAGGACGGGTATCTTTCTTTTGATCAACCAAAAATTTAGGCGTAAAAACCCCAGGATAAAATCGGCTGACCATATCCACATAAGGCTCATCTTGAGGGTTTTCAAATCGATAGGCATGATCTATCGTTTTAGGATACTTTGGATCGAGCGGATCTATATAACCCTCCAATCTGGGATTTCCCTGTGCCGGTTCATAATGTACCGGGCGTGTAATATCAAAATCATGTACCCATCCAGCCATAGCAGCGTGATTAGGCCCTTTCCCTCCTTCGTTCCCCAAACTCCAAAAAACAACAGACGGATGATTTTTATCTCGATAGACCATTCGGGTCATACGCTCTAAATACGCATTCGTCCATTTTGGATCGTTACTTAATTTTCCGCCAATACCGTGGGTTTCCTGATTAGCCTCATCCATTACCATGATCCCGTATTGATCACATAAATCATAAAAATAAGGATCATTTGGATAATGACTGGTACGAATCAAATTGAAATTAAATTTCTTAATCGTTGTAATATCTTCTTTAATGTCTTCTCTTGTCAAGGCTTTCCCTCGAATAGGATTATGGTCGTGACGATTGATACCATACACATAAGTCTCTTTTCCGTTGATGAGCATTTTGCCATTCTCTTTAGAAAATTCGACGGAACGAAATCCTACTTTGCAGGATTTAACTTCGGTAATATTCCCATTTGGATCTTTTAATGTCATCACCAAAGTATAGAGATTTGGCACTTCTGAGCTCCATTTTAAAGGATTTTTGATCGTCTCTTTAAACATTCCAAATCGCACATTATCCAAACGAGGATAACTTTCGTTTATCATATCAATGACGGGTTTTTGCAATGGTTCTTTGAATAAAGGCACATTGTCTGCATCATATAATTGTGCCTGAAAGGTATAATCCTTTATTTTTATGCCGGTCAGATTTTCTACTTTTGGGCGCAATTGAAACACCGCATCTTTGTACTCTTTATCTAACTTGGTTTGATAAAAGAAATCCTGAATACGTAATTTTGGCTCGGCCATAATAAAAACTTCCCGCTGAATTCCGCTGACACGCCAGTGATCCTGATCTTCCAGATACGAGCCATCAGCCCAACGAATAACCTGTACAGAAACTACATTCTCCCCTTCTTTTAAATAAGGTGTAATATCAAATTCGGACGGAAGACAACTATCTTCTCCGTACCCTAGAAATTCTCCGTTTAACCACACTTGAAAGCCAGAACTTACGCCGCCAAAATGCAAAGTCACGGTCATATCCTTCCAGTTTTCCGGAACCGTAAAACTGCGCTGATAGGAGCCAACACCGTTGTAATCTTTAGGAATAAAAGGAGGATTTATGGGTCTAAACGGATAAACCGCACTTTTATAAATAGGATTATCATAGCCTTTTAGTTCCCAGTTGGAAGGCACTTCAATGGTATCCCAACCGGATACTTTCCCTTTATAGAAATCTTTCGAAGCTTCTTTGAGATTCACTGCATATTTAAAATCCCATGCTCCGTTAAGCATTTGAAGTCGGCTCTTTGTTCGGTCTCCTTTTAGCGCATCCTCAACATTGGTATACGAATACCCCGTTGCTCTGGAAGGCTGTCTGTTAATACTTGTAACGGTTGGGTCTTCCCAAGGGGCAAACTCATATTTTTTGTGTAATTCCGGAATTCCCGCCGGCTCACCCGTAACGGATTGCGCCTGCATGCCACAAAGACCAGACAGGAGAAAAAATAGTAGGCTAACTTTATTCATTATTTCTTATCTATTGCAACAAATGTCATTTCACTTTTACCTAAATCCTTTGAAGTTGCCACTGCAATTCCTCTCTGTTCTCCTTTATTCACCGCACAATAGAAGTGGTATACAATTCCGTCGTGTTTTACGACAAACGATTTATGGGCAAATAAATCATCATAAGGTTCCGATGATTTGATCAGGTCTTCCCCTTTCCAATCGTTCCAGTGAATTAAATCGTTGGAAACAGCAAAACGGTTGAAAGCTCCCGGTTTCCAAAAAGCACCAAAATAAAACATCACCCAAGTATTATTGATACGCTGAATGTAAGGATCTCCCGTAATTCCTTTATGATTATTAAGCAATGGATTTTTTCCAAAACGTTTCCAGTTTTTCATATCATCTGAAACCGCCATTCCAATTCTTTCAGCGCCATGGGCAGGCTTAAGGCTATCACCACGGGCATTGTAGTACATAATAAAATTATGTCCTGTTACTTTCGCTTTATCTCTGATTACTGTGTTTTTATACATCGTACTATTATCCCACCAACTCACATCAACATCCTTTGGACTCAGAACTGGCTTGTCTAATCGCTCAAATTCATGGGCCTTCGTAGGTGATTCTTTTGAATAAGCCATCCCGATAGACAATACTCCAGCTTCATACCCTTTGCTGTCTCCTCCAAAATAACTCATCCAATATTTATCATCATACTTTTCCCATTCATAGCTTCCGCCCCAAGTCGGGTCCTGTAATGAAATATATCCCGCTTTTTGATTCACATCCCAGTGGGTTTCATTTTCAGAAAAAGACAATACTTTTCCTAAGTGTTTCCAATGCAGCAAATCATCGCTTTCGGCCAGCCAGGTTTCATACCCTCTGCCTCCATAAATTAAATAGGTCATAAACCATTTACCCTCTTTCCTGAATACACTTGGGCAGTCCATTTTATAGGAGTTGTCCGTTGGCACCATTACAAGTCCATATTTATAAGGCGTTTTTATTTCATTATAAATCTCCTGCATGACACTATCGGTGATTTCTCTTTTCTTAAATTTTGTCGCGCAACTGGCTATCAACAAAGCGGCTATTCCAATAACGAGATATTTCATTGTGTTTTTCATTTTCTAAACTTTATTCTTAATTACACGGAACCTGCTTATTCTTATTTCACAATTCCGCCAATCGGGATTCCATCACTTCTTTGTTCAGTTTTACTTGTACCATACCCATAGGATGAAATCTTTTTTTCAAATCTATAGCAGCATACACAATCGTATAAACGTCGTTCCCTTCCGGAATCAAACAAAGTGGCGTACGCATAATATCCCACCATTTAGCTACCTTGGTTTCTATAGGCAGATAACGTGCTTCGGACCATTTATACCCATCTTTCGACAAAGAATAACCCATCATATTAGGCAAATGATGCCCCCAACCATCAGGTCCTCCATCAAAAACGGCAATATACATTCCATTAGGAAGCTGACTCACAATAGGATTTTCAACAAAAAAAGGATGCATTGACTTAACTGGGTTAATCGCATCTCCCATTCGTTTCCAAGGTCCTTCTAAACTATTCGATTGCGCCAATCCAACAAACCAACCTTTCCCTGTTTTCTTGGGATAATCGCCCCAAGATTCAAACGGATATGCCCCGCTGTAAAAACCGAGCCATTTGTCTCCCACTTTATACGGAAAAAAAGAAGCCACACCTTGGCGCCCTTCCCATGGTTTTGAGTCCAGACCCGGTTCCATAATGATACCCATATCTTTGTAAGGACCTCCAATTCCTGCTATTCCATCTGCAACCGACTCACAACGCCAAATTCTTCCAAAAGAATGATTGGGCTCGATTTCTTTGTGAACGGTATACGCCAAATAATAACCGTACCATCGGTTTGCTTTTTCATTAAAAACAGGCATATACGACCAGATTGCAGCGCGGCGATCGTTCATCGGATTGTCTTCTTCTGCAACGGCATACGTTCCGCTGGCTTGTAAGACAGTAGCTTCTCGTTTCCAATGAATGGCGTCCTTACTGGTCCAATGTCCAATTCGTGTTTTCACTCGGTCGTAATAATAGGGAACACCTGTTTCACCCGCTCTTTCGGTAGGGAACATATGATAGGTATCGCCTACTTTCACGCAACGCCCCCCTTCAAAACCTCCCTGAATTCCTTCGGTTCCGGGCATTCCTTCATCAACTACTGCGGTGTTTTCTCCGCCGATAATTTCAAAAAGTGGTTTTTCATCTGAAAATCCTTCCACAATAAAAGTTGGGTTCCATAGCTTTCCATCCGGAAGTTCCGCATTACGAAAAACCAGCTGTTGCGCATTCTTTACCACTCCCAAGATGGCAAACAAGCCTTTCCCTTCGGGATTAATGATATGGGTCCCTTTTGGAAAAGAAACAGCATACACATTTACCGGAGGCAAACCTGTTACTGTCAATCCATTTTCAAGAACCAATTTGGCATTAGTCCCGGTATTTAATTGACGGTATTCGGCATTGTCTTTTTCTTGAAAAGTCCCGATCAGTACTTGTACGGACGCTGCGAATTTTAGTTTTATTGGGGTATTGGTGCCGTTTTTATATTTATCCAAAGGAAGTTCCACACCCGTTAGTCCTTGTAATTCAGGAGCAATGCGAATAACATTATGTTTACTGCCTGAAAATACATGTGCATATTGCGTCATTTTGAATGCCTTGCAATTAGACTGCACGACTACAAAAGGAGCCGCTTGCCAATTGATTTTTTTTACAGCATCCCATTTTTGGCCTTGAGCCAAAGCTGAAAAACTCAAAAAAACCAAGAGTACCTTATAAATAGATTTACTTTTTAGACTCATTTTCTTAAAGTGCTTTGTAACTGATTTGGTAATCCACATTCGGTTTAACCGTTAATTGGTATTTGTTTTTAGACAATTCCGTTATGGTTCCCGAATTGGTCTTCGGCTTATTTTGACTTTCGAAAATCAATTTTCCCTTCCCTTCGACGGCTTTGACTTTGATTTCTTTTTTACTGCAATACACATCAACAACTCCTTTTGGTGTAGGCACTTTCCCTTCCATCCATTCCAATCCACCTAAATTGGGTTTGATTTCATATTCGGAATATCCGGGCTTCAATGGTTTCACACCCAAATAATATTTTCCTAATAAATAAATGGGACTTGCACCCCAAGCATGGCAAAGGCTTTTTCCAAATTCTCTGCCGTACATCGCTAAATGTTCGGCTCCTTTTTTATTCGGATTGTACTCTTCCCAAAAGGTAGTAGCTCCTAATTTCAGCATGCCGCCCCAATAGTCTTTTATTTGTTTCAAAACATAATCTTGTTCGCCCATTGCACACAAGGATTCCAACTCGTAGAAACGCATATAGGGCGTAGTAATTTTTTGGATTTTATCATTCAACAACACCGAACTTTTAACTTGTTGTTTTTGCTGTTCTGAAAAATAATCAAAGAAAATAGCGAACATATTGGCGTAACGTGTCACGTTTTCGGTTTGTTTTCCGTCTACAAAACTGTGTACCAAAGCTCCCTTTTCCGGGTTCCAATATTTAGTGAAAATTTTAGATTTTAAATCAACTCCCAATGCTGCATATTTTGATGAACCCGCATCGTCTCCTGCAATTTTGGCACAGGTGGTCATTGCTTCAAGGCTTCGAGCCAATAATAATTGTTCAAAACTCACCTCTCCTTTTTTACTCAAACCATCCGCCCAGTCAATAAAAATCCAATCGCCCGAAAGCCCTTGCATCATTCCGTTGCTGTTTCTTCTGGATAAGCAATATTCCATTAAGGATTGCATTCTTGGATAAAACTGCTTGATAAAAGTAGTATCGCCAGTGTATTGGTAATAGTCGTAAATTCCCAAAAACCAATAGAAAGTATAATCCATTATGGTATTGATGTGCGCCGTTACCGGATCCTTCCCTCTTAAAGCCAACAAAGTTCTTTCGACAGTTGGAGAATCATTGGTCAGATAATAATTCATCAAATAACTTTGGTACGCATCGCCCGACCAAACCCAGCGGTCTCTTTTGATTCCGTCTATAAAAAACTCTCTGGTATTCAAATGAAAAGTATATTTCGCCACATCATAAATCTCATTGATTTGATTGTCCGAACAACGAAAACCACCCTGGTCTTTTACATCCGCATATTCATATAACATATTTACAGAACCCATTTTCACTCCTGCAGCAGGCACAACCTGTACATATCGAAACGCTTTGGAAAGTTCCATAACACGGTCTTTTGCCGTAGCGTTATCCACTTCAATATAGTCCAAAGTCATGCAGTTTTCTTTAGAAAGTGCTTCTTCTTTCGACTCACCGTAATAAACATTCACCGTTCCTTTTCCTTGCAATCCATTTAATTTGATGAATCCAAAAGTCTCTTTACCAAAATCATAAAGATTTCCATCTCCAGATTTCACCATACTTACAGGCTCCATTTTTTTCACTGGTAAAGCAAATTTGGACGGTGGATTATTGCCATCGTTTAAATTCCAGGAACCTGCCAGCAACCAGGTAGTTCCTGATTGATCAGAAGTTTTACCGGTTTCATCAATCCATTCTTTATCTTCAAAAGTAACCAACCAGGTAGCATCCGATTTTACGGTTTTTCCATTAATAAAAATCGCAGGAACCGAAGCCTGATTATAGACTTTCAGACTCAATTTATGTTTCCCTGCAGGCATTGTAAATTTCTTTGGAAAACCAAATAAAGCCTGACCATCAATTTTGATATTGTACGTTCCTTCAACCGCAATGGTCACTTCTTCCGGACTTGCTAAATTAAAATCTTTATGAAAATCAATCAAATTATAAAAGGTGTCCATTTTCCAAAAAACAGGAAAAAAGGAACCTCTGTCAGTTCTGCGGTTTTGCATTTGATTCGCCAAATTGATTTCGAAATCTCCGGGATACCAAATCCAAGTTTGCGCTGAAGCAGCCTCTGACAAAAATAATAAGGTACAAACGCAAACAACTGTTTTAAAACTTTGGCCTAAAGAAGAAAAAGTGTTCATATTAATTAAAATTAAAAATGAGGTATAAACTCAAAATGGTTAGTCCCAATAGGGCGAATAATAGCTTCACTCGTTTGCTGGTTTTAGGAACATCGGTTTCGCTTACAAAATTGGTTTCCGGATTTTTATCGGTTAATGAAATGATGATAGCCGTTACCAAAAGTGTAACAAAAATATAGAACGAAATCAATAAAAAGTGAGGCCAAACATGATATTTATCGGCAGGGAAAACCCATAAATACAGCACCCCGACAAATAAACTAAAGGCAGAACCCCAAGATAAAGTGGCGTTTACCGCTTTCTTAGTCGTGCGTTTCCAAAAAATGCTCAACAAAAACACAACAGACAAAGATGGAGCAAGAAACCCCAAAACCGCCTGAAAAATGTTAAATAAATTCTGACCTTTAATATTGTCAATAGCAATCGCGATAAGAATAGCAAACACACATCCTGCTGCAATGGTGATACGTCCTATTTTAATCTGTTCTTTAATCGTTGCCGCCGGATTGATTTTCTTTACATAAATATCATTTGTGAAAACCGTACTCAACGCATTGAGTGAGGAACCAATAGTTCCCACCAAAACAGCAATCATCACACAAATTACCAGCCCGTTCATTCCGCTAGGGAATAAGTTGGTTACCATGGTCATATAAGCCAAATCAGAGTTTTTTCCTAATTCCGGATACAAAACAGAGCACAGAATTCCTGGTAAAATAAATAAAGGCAATGCCATTACTTTTAACCAACCAATAAAGTTAACGCCAAGCTGTCCCTGTTCTAAATTCTTTGCCCCCAATACACTTTGGACCATCGATTGATCGGTACAAAAGAATGCAACTGCAGCAACGGGATAACCCAATAATATCGCATGCCAGGGATAATGTGCATCAGTTGTCGGTTGTACCAGATTCCAGAAATTGGCTGGTGTTTTAGCGATCAGCGCTTCTATGCCTCCTACTTTTTGTAATCCCAGAAAAGAAAGTGTGAGCGATACAACAATTAATAAAATCATTTGAAACACATTCACTTTTGCAATTGCTTTTAAACCGCCGGCAAAAGTAAAAATGCCTGAAAAAATCACTAAAACCGTCACACTTTGCCACATCGGTATTCCTAAAATCTGGCGCACTAAAATCCCTCCACTGAACAAGCCCAGTGACAACCAGCTCACCAAAATTTTCACCATGGCGTACCAAGCCAAAATGGTTTGTGTGCTATCACCATACCGTTTACCCATATACTCGGGCATGGTACTCACCTTACTTGCAATATAGCGTGGTGCAAAAACCATCGCCAGCAGCAATAAAAAAACAAAGGCATACCATTCGAAATTTCCCGCTACAATACCTGTGGCATAACCAATACTGGCGAAAGCTAATAAGGAAGAGGGGCCAACATTAGTTCCCCACATATTGAATCCTATATTATACCAGTTGAGGGAATTACCTGCCAGAAAAAGCGTTTCATTTTTCTTACTTTGTTTTACACTTACCACATAACCGATCACCAATAATGTGACCAAATAAATGGCAACAATTATAAAATCCAATGCCGTTAACTTATTATAGATACTGTTCATAGTTCATATTCCTTTAAAACGTCAGCAATTTTAACTGGCATTCCTGTTTGCAGACTTTTATCCATCGCCTGTAATAAGGCGACGGTTCCGATACCTTCCTCCATATTGGGATAAGCCACAAAATCCTGTTCAATACTGTCGGCAAAATATTCCAAGTAATTTTGGTATTCACCAGCATGATGACTTTGTCCCTCAAAACGGAAATAATGTTTTAAAGTATCATCACCCCATGTGACTATTTTTTGTTCGCCTTCTTTGGTGGTAACCGAATAACGAAGTTCATGATAATCGGCCTGACTTGCGCCTTCTGTTGCTCTCAAAATACAGCTCATGCCACTATCTCTCTGCGCAGGCTGTGTCGGAGAGGTGTAAACGCCACTCACCCTTGCTATTCTGCCATCAGTTGCTTTAAAAATAAAGTGCATCGTATCTTCATTTTTCAAGCCTGCTGCTTTTCCATTGCTGCTGATCATTCCATAACCCATTACTTCTTCAATATTAGGCAGGTACCACCTGATAAAATCTACCGGGTGACTTAATCCGCCATAAAGCCATTTGAATGATTGCAGCAAAGACCAGTCTTTGGCCAAAAACCATCTGTGATCTGCGTGGTAGTGCGCCTCAATGGTAATTAAATCACCGATTAAGCCCGCTTCAAAATCCGCTCTTTGTCTTTTTGCCGGTTCAAAAAATCGGGAACTTTGACCTATAAAAACCTTTTTTCCTGTGCTTTTGCTTAACTCCAGTAACGCTTTAGCGTCGACGAGATCATCAATGAAAGGCTTGGTACACACCACATGTTTTCCGTGAAGCAAGGCTTGTTTCACGTGTTGGGCGTGTAAATGATCTGGTGTATAAATTGCAATGATATCGATTGCGCTATCCGTCAATAAATCATCATAATTTGTTGTATAAGAATGGAAATCAAATTCCTGAGCCCTTTGCTTGCACAATGCTTCATTTCTATCGCATATTTTTACTAACTCTAACTTAGAGCTTTTTAAAGCCGCCGACATGGTGCTGCGTCCCTCTCCGAGACCGAGAATAGCTATTTTCAACATTTATTCAGGTTTATTTTTAGTTTATTTTTTTTAAAAACATCCAGGTTTCACCCGGTTTTGTTCCTTCAATTCCAGTTTGATATTTTTTCATTAAGGCGTTCCAATCGTTTACACGAGGATTATTTTCGGTTGTTTTAGGATTCAATGCATCCAGGCTCTTTCCTTTTGGAATGCTGATTACCAGCATTAATTGCCTGCCATTTTTAAAAACCTGCAATTGCTGAAAATCAGCGTTGCAGAATCCTTTTGCTATCTCCGGCCACTTTTCAAATTGCGTGGTGTGATAGTCTAAATATTCCTGTTGCAACTTAGGATCATCCACTAAATTGGCCGTTAAGACAATGTTTTCCCACTCTGAAGCAGGTTTTGAATCTTTGCATCTTTCAAAATTTCGAAAATCATAAACGGGTTTTTCGTATATTTTAATTTGTGCCGACGGAAAAGCCAAAGCCAACTTCCTTTTTACTCTTTCTGGCTGATTCATTTTGCCATAAACTACCAAATGGCTTTCCCATTGATACAATTCCTGTCCCACAATTCGGAAGCCTTTTAGAGTCGAATTGATTTTTTCCATATCAAAATCAGATCCGATTAATTCAATCGCAACTGATTCCGGCAGCTCTTGTAAACCCCAGGCTTCATCTACTACAACCTCTTGAGTCAGATTCTTGTATGGAGCTCTGATACCGGCATTTTGTTTGATCGTATTGCTTACATACGAATTGTTGTCTTGCCAAATATTCCCCGCAGGGCCATTATTGTTTTTTAAGATTTTCTCCGTAGGAATCCAGTTGTTTTTTATCGTAAAATAAGAAGAACCCTCATCGGTATATAAATACAACCACAAAAACGGATCGTGTGCGTAGGGACTAAAATATACCTTATCGATATAATTTTCTTCAATCCTGCTATCCGGCTGAGCCGAAAGCGTATAAATACCAGCCACATCATGTAAATGTTTGGCATAATGATGTATTTTATTGGCTAGTATTTTATTGTTTTTCATCACGTTGGCTGAGTGTGTCCAGCCCCAGCCTATTGCCATTCCGCTATAGGAAACATCCGAAATTTCGTTGTGTTCAATCGTACAGTTTTTAACAAAACCAGCACTTATTCCCAAAGTTCCCCAATCCTCATTGGTCACATTGGTAATCAAATTATCGGCAATCAATTCATCCGAACAGACTACCCGATCGTCTTTTACATTATATGGTAAATGAGCCTCGAAAGATTCTTCAGAGAAAACGCCCAGATTGATGCCGCTTCCGCCAATGTCTTTAAATAAATTTCCTTTGACAGTGTTGTGATTGGTTCCTTTATGCAAATCCAATCCTGTGGAAGCCAAATGCTCAAAACTGCAGGCTTCGAATTGGGTATTGTTAGCATAATTTACTTCTACCGCTGCTCTGGGTCTGCCCACCCAAGCTTGGTTTTCTAAATTGGCCTGATTTGGTGTTCCGGGTATTTTTAATTTATAAGCATCAAGCAAATACATTCCTGATTGCAAAGGGACATGTCCTTGTTGAGACGGACGAAGCCAATTGCTATATTGAAATGAAATTCCTTTAAAATTAAAATGATGAACAGGAGAATCAACAGTCCCTTTAACCTCCACTAAATTTTCTAAAACAGGAGCAGTCACTTTGACTGAATTGATGTCTTCCTCTTCTTTTGGATAGTAATAGATTTTCGCGTTTTTCCGATCCAGAAACCACTCTCCGGGTTCGTTCAGCATGGAGATTCCATTGTTTAAATAGAATGCCGAATTACCATTGTTTTTTGAAATCCAAGGAGCTGGCCACGGATGTTCACTTTGAATACGGCTTTCCGGCTGTTCAAAAGAAACCCTGGCACTGTCTTGTTTCACTTCGATATTTTTGATACGCAGATTGGCAATAGCCCACCATTGTATAATAAACATTTCCATTCCGGGTTCGAAAGTAACTGACTTATCTTTATACGGAATCCAGCAGGTTTGTGATGCTGCATCCCAAGATAAAATTCGGTCCATTTGAGTTCCCGCTGTACTTTTGGCTCTTACCGCTTTTTTCCCATTGACCCATAACTGTCGGTAATTAATAATCTCACCTGCTTTTTCAGGGGCATCAGCCACCCAGACAATTCCTTTTTTTAACCCATTAACGCCGGCCGCTTTTTTCCAGTTTTTTATTTCCAATCCCCCACTTAGTATCGGCTTTGCATTTAAATCGGCTTCAATGGTAGTTGGACTTTCAGCCGTTCCTGAATCTTCAGGTCTTACGAATAATGGTTCCTCTAAATAATAAGATCCATTCATTACTATGATATGAATACCTCCTTTTATTAAAGGATCGTTCAAACGACGCATTTCTCTGGCTTTTCTCAGTGCCATTTGCACGGTAGCCAAAGGACTTGATTTAGTTCCTATGTTTGTGTCTTTCCCCCGTACAGAAACCCAGATTTCGCCAGCACTGGTTGAAAACATCACCCCCAATATGAAAAAAACTAAAAATATTCTGCGTATTTGTTTTTGGTTCATTTTGTATTATAAAACATTAATTGTTTAATTGACAAATATAATTTTTTCTATACACTAAGCATCAATAATAGTTACATTTTTTTTTAGTCCTCAAAAAATACTAATCAATTCCTGAGAATATTGCATATAAATAACAAAATAATTACTTAAAGTTAAAATTAGCACTGATAAATTTACTACGTTTTATTTTAATAACGAGATATTTAATGGAACCAGAGACACTTAATGTTAAATTAAATTTCCAGTACCCTGTCGTTTTATTTTCAATCCATAAAGTGGCTCGAAAACAAAGCCTGCTGTCTGGCCTTAAAAAAAAGTCTGTCCGAAAAGTAATTTTCGGGTACAAAAAAGCCTCACGAATTGTGAGGCTTTTATTATTTTCGTAAATTTTCATTACGTTCTTCCACTAATTCAAATACTTTACTAACGAGGTTTTGTTGATAGTATGGCAAATCTTTAAGATTACTAAACAATTGATTAGCCCTTTCGATTGCCTTTTCCTGTGAAGAAGATTCATCTTCTATCAATAGCTTATAAAGTTTTAAACAAAAATCATATTTCTTTCCCTCTTTCACATAATTCAACCCGAATTTTTTTCCCAACTCATCATAGTAAAACCCTCTTGAATTTTTTGCATCGCTATAATTAAAATGTAAATAGAACCACAATTCAAATGAATCATTAGAGTATGCTATAGTATAACCCAATTGCATTCCTTTATTGATAGAATTATCAAAATCTGCAAATTCTTCAGCTCCCCGTTTAACATCCATATCAAAAACACACCAAACACCATCATATTCGTAGCCACACCTTTCAACCATTTCTTGCGTGGACTCTATAAGCTTTAACTTTGACTGTCCTCCTAGATCTATAGCTTCTACTTTCATTCCCAATACCGGAAATGACTCAAAATATAATTTTTCTGTCTGTCCTTCACAAACAATTAATATCGTTTTATTTATAGGAATAGTTTCTATTTTATAAGCCGCCGATTTAGCCTTTTTATTCTATGCTTTTTCCTTATCCGTTACTTTTATAGCTTTTGTACTTTTAGGCATTACTCAAAATTTATTAAGTTAGAAAAGTTACCTAAAAAAGGAATCGCACCGTATTTTCCTTGAATATAATCTTTCTCAAATGAAGCATTGTTTCTTATGCCTTTAATTTCAACCAGCGTATATAAATGACTTGCTCCATATTTATCCTTTTCAACAAAGTCAATCTGATCTCTTCTCAATAATTCAGATGACAACAAATTGGTATCATGTGTTGTAAAAATAAGTTGTGAGTTCTTATTTTGACTTGAATTAAATCTTGAGTCAAATTCATCAATAACTAACGTCGTACCTTCTTTCAAAGAGTCATAAATAAAAGGACTTAATTCAAACATTTTTCTAGTTCCTTCTGATTCTTGCAACCCAAAGGAGAAGTTAGCTTTACCTTCTTTTTTTAAATCTTTATTGTAAAGAGTTCAACTGGAAACAATAATTTTTCCCTTTTTAAAATCCTTCTTGCTTTCCTCTTCAATATTTTCTGGTAAATCTTCATTTGAAACAGCAATAGTATCTAAATCTTGAATCCCAACATCTGCTTTCTTTAAAAAATCCAAAATAAATTTCTTTTTAACTGAATCGTTCAAAGAATCACCAGCAACCCCGTACATCCCCTGATGACCTAAACCGCTAATAATTGAAATTGAAGTAATCGCTTTGATAATTTTTTTTGATAATTTTCCAAATCCAAACGAAGATAAAGAAGATAAAAACAATGAATTATCTCTAAAAATTTCCCCTTCACTAAAATCGTCCATCAAAGAAATAAATTTACACCCCTCTTCAAAATGCTTTTGGTTAATTTCTAAAATTTTGTTGTTTTCTCTAATAAACAAATTTTGTTCTCTGATATTTGGAGTTGAAAAAAGTCATTCACTTTTAATGGCCTTTTCATCAGCTTCAAAACCACATTATCAACTCTGAAAATTAATTGAAAAAATGTGGGCTCGTCAATTGTCTCTGTTGACAATTGAAAAGAATCAATTAACGTCAAAGATTTTTCCTCTTTTACAGAATCCTTAATAATTCTTATAAAAGTTACTAGACCTTTAATAACATTGCTTTTTCCACTTGCGTTTGCACCGTAAATAGCTTTAGATTTCAATAATGATAATTCCTCTTTAATTGGAATCACATTCTGTTGGTCTAAAATTGAATTATTGGATTTAATTTTAGCGGCTGTCATATTTAAAGTCTGAATATCTTTAAATGAGAATGAATTCCCAAAACTAAACTCTTCGATCATATCTCTTATTTTTATATTTGTAAATATATCTATAAGAATAAGAGTTGGAATTCAACAATTTTTAATACTATGTTTTATAATGTTCATTGTGAAGCTACACAAATTATTATTTAAATTAAAAATTCTGACACACTCGGGCTAAAGGTGTTATCATCATTCATAAGTAACTGATTTACCAAATTTTCAAATTTTATGAAAACGGATAACTTTTTTCACGTTACTATTTTCTAAGCCATAATACACCATAAGCACTTATAAAGTTTTTCTCGTGAATCTCCATTTCGCTTTCCGTCAGTAAATTGAATAATTTATTTTCATTCCAATCGCCAAATAAATTCCGTTCGAAAAAAGTATCAAATTCAGAAAAATTCACAATAACATAAACTTCGTCCTTGTTATCTGTTTTTTTGTACACTAACAAATGAGTATTTTCATAATCAATATATTCTAAATCATTAGTATCAGCGAACGCAGGCGTTCGTTTTCTAATTTCAATTAATTTTTTTAATTGTTTGTAAACCTGAGCTTGTGCTGACGGAGCATCTTCTATGTTCTCGACCAAATCCCAATTCATTTTAGAACGGTGTAGCCAACGGTTATCATACTTTTTACTTTCATCACTTAGGTAATCATAATTATTTGGCAAGGCAACCTCATCTCCACTGTAAATCATTGGTAAACCACCTAAAGACAAAATAATGGCATGTTGCAGATTGATTCGTTTTATAGCTAATTGAATTTCATTTTCATTATTTTCTTTTACTGCTTTTTCAAAACCACATAACGCTGCCATAGAACCCGAAATACGCGCATTACCCGTTTCATGCTCAATCATAAAGCGCTGTCCAAGTGCAAAACTGCCATTATAACTATCACAATAATGCTTTAAAATATACAAACGATGCTGCAAAGGGTCTAAGCCCAGTTCAACAACTAATTGATCATCAAATCCCAACCCTATATCATCATGGCAACGGGCATAATTTATCCAGGTGGTATTTCTTGGTTTCTTAGGAACCGCATGCATCGATTTTTTTAGTAAATTAGTGTTTCGGGTAGCCAAAGCTTCCCAACTCAACGCCATAAAATTGGCATTATAAGCAATGTCACATTCATCTCCTTGAGACAATCCTTCCCCAAAATATTTTATAATTTCTTCAGGAGCCACAATCGCCTCAGCAATATAGGCCACACCCGGAGCTACGATTTGACCGCACAATTTAAAGAGCTGCAGTAAAAGATGTACTTCTGGCAAATTTTGATTAAACTTCCCTATTTCCTTCCACATAAAGGCTACTGCATCTAAACGAAAAATATCTATTCCCTTATTGGACCAGAACAACATGGTGTCTATCATTTCCACTAAAACCATCGGATTTTTATAATTCAGATCCCATTGATAGCCATAAAACAAAGTCATTACCCATTGATCGCTCTCCGGCAAGTACGTAAAATTTCCCGGTGAAGTATCCGGAAAGATTTCAATCATTGTACGCTCATAGGCATTTGGCAAATTCCGGTCTGGAAAAAAATAGAAAAAATCTTTGTATTTAGGATTCCCTTTACGAGCTTCAACTGCCCATTGATGCTGATCCGCACAATGATTCAGTACAAAATCCATAATAAGATTCATATCATTTTTTTGAAACTCTTTTACCAAAGCTTCAAAATCCTTCATGGTTCCAAATTTAGGATTCACTTCGCGATAATTTCGGACCGCATAACCGCCATCATTTTCAAATTCCGGCACATCCAAAAACGGCATCAGATGCACGGTATTAATTCCCAAATCCCTGAGGTAAGGAATTTTCTCTTTCAAACCATTAAAATCAGTATCGAAGAGGTTCACATACAACATCATTCCAACAATTTTCTCACTGGAATACCAATTTGGAGTAGCAACACGTGTACTATCTCTTTTCTTTTGCAAAGCGGACCGTTCTTCAAAATTGGTAACCAAAGAGCGCATCAACAATTCAAATGCCGCTTCTTTATAAGGACTATTGGAATACAATTCTTGATATAGGTCGCTAATAATTGGAAAATTTGCTCCCAATCTTAAATGAAAATTCCTGTCATTAATTTTTACATCTTCCAAAAAAACATTCAATTTCGATAACTTTTCAGCCTGTTGCATACTTATATGATTTTTTTACCTATTTATCACTTAAAACAATAGGACGTCCTACCTCAAAGATAAAATGATTTTAAATATAATAAAAAAATATATGCCGAAATAAATTAGTATAAAAACCGCTTTTATTACAAAAACAACGAACACGGTATATCGTATTGTTCTGACGCATAAAGGCCGCCCTTTCGGACAGCCTTTGTCTTTATTATTCAGTAAATTGGTGGCACGAATACTTTTTATTCCCCTTTGGGTCTTACTCGATTAATCATGGAATGAAAAAATTACCAACCCTGAGTTAAGCCACTCTTTACCACTTCTTCGTATTTATTTTTATCAAAACTATATAAATTAGGTGCCTTATGCGCTACATTACTTTTCTTTTCATCGAGTTTTGTCAGTATTCCGATTGCCGTTATTTTGCGAAGAAAATTTCTGCGATCGAGCTTTCTGCCCAATATGGTTTCATATAATTTTTGCAGCTGGGGAATCGTAAATTTTTCCGGAAGCAAATTATATCCTACCGGCATCAGATTCAACTCCATACGCAGTGTCTCTAATGCTTTGTCCAAAATTTCCTTGTGATCTAAAATCAATTCCGGCACTGAATCATGGTCAATCCATTCCACAATTTCCTCTTTACCTTCTGGTTGCGGAACCGTTTTTAAAAAATCCACCAACGCATAATAGCCCACTGTTACAAAACGATTCGTATACCAATGCCCTTCTTCCAACGGTATTCCGTAAAATTTCAAAACCTTATTACTAAAATGCTTTTCATTTCTTTTGACTGCACCAAAAGTAGAAAACTGCCTCAGAAAAATCCCTTTTAATCCAGTCCGACCATGCAAAATGGTAACTGCTGCCTGATCAATATCTTCATCAACAGGTATAAACCCTCCAGGCAATCCCCATTTATCACTGTAGTTTGTCTTTATCAATAATACTTTGAGCTGATTATCATGAAATCCGAAAATCACACAGTCTATTGATAAACCTGGCTGATATTTTTCCCTGTTATCTAAAATATTTTTTAGCATGTGTTTCTTTTTCTAGTAATGAAATTTTTAATTGTTTTTGCTGCGCAATTTAGCTCATTTTTTTAACGAAAATAAAGGAATGACCAATTTTCACATTCCTTTTTAGTTGCTTTGGTTTAAAAGTAAAAAAACAATTCAATCAAAGAAAAAAAAAGACTTCAATAATTAAATCATATTCCCACAAAAATCGACTAAAAAAAATATTTATAAAAAAAAATGCATTTTTTTTATGTCAAATGTGTTGTCAATCAAAAAAATATGTACTTTGCGTCAAAATAACACAATCATTTTTAAAGCAATAAATAATTACCAAAAAACAACCAAATTAAAGATTATGAAAAAAATTTTTTTACTACTAATTGGGATTACTCTGTCGACTCAATCGTATGCCCAAACTGTAGATTATAGAGAAAAAGCTAAAAACTTAGTTGCAAAAATGACACTTGAAGAAAAAGCTTCCCTGTGTTCAGGAGCAACAGCATGGTCCACAAAAGCAATCGCAAGACTTGGAATTCCTTCTATTTTTATGACTGACGGCCCACATGGTTTACGTAAAGCGGAAGGATTCGATTTTACCAATAGCGTTCCTGCAACCTGTTTCCCAACGGCTTCGGCACTTGCTTCTTCCTGGAATCCTGCGTTGGCACAAAAAATGGGTGAAGCATTAGCGATAGAATCCCAGGCAAACGATGTACAAATCCTTTTAGGACCTGGTGTAAATATGAAAAGATCTCCCCTGGGAGGAAGAAATTTCGAATATTTCTCTGAAGACCCAATACTGGCCGGAACCATAGCAACCAGCTTTATCAATGGTGTTCAAAGTCAAGGTGTAGGAACTTCAATGAAGCACTTTGCCGCAAATAGTCAAGAGACAGAACGTATGTCTAACAGTTCTAATGTAGATGAGCGTACGTTGAATGAAATTTATTTTCCTGCATTTGAAATGGCAGTAAAAAATGCGCAACCATGGACCGTTATGTGTTCTTATAATAAGGTAAACGGGGTATATGCTTCCGAGAATCCTTATTTATTGGATGAAATGCTAAGGAAAAAATGGGGTTTCAAAGGATTTGTAGTTTCCGACTGGGGTGCCGTAAATGAAAGGGCTGCCGGAGTTGATGCGGGATTAGGTTTAGAAATGCCGGCAAGTGGGGGTTTTAATGACAAAAAAATTGTCGATGCCGTAAAAAAAGGAACTTTATCCGAAGCCCGATTAGACGAAATTGTAACCGATGTGGTTGCTATTACGCTAAAAGCAAAAGACAGTCATAAAAAAGGAATTGTTGTAGACAAAGTAAAACACAACGATCTTGCCAGACAGGTCAGTGGCGAATGTATTGTTTTATTGAAAAATGACAACGCACTATTGCCCCTTTCCTCTTCTTTGAAAAAAATAGCCATTGTAGGTGATTTTGCAAAAACACCACGCTATCAGGGAGCAGGAAGTTCACAAGTACGTCCTACACAAATTGTAAATGCGCTTGATGAGTTGCAAAAAATGGCGAAAGGAACGCAATTTTCTTTTTCAACAGGTTACAACTCAGCAGGAGAAACGGATGATGCAAAAATTGCTGAAGCAGTGCAAAACGCAAAAAATGCCGAATTGGTTATTGTTTTTGCAGGTCTGCCAGACTCTTATGAATCAGAAGGTTTTGACAGAAAAAACATGGACATGCCCGACGGGCATAACAAATTAGTTGCAGCTGTTGCAAAAGTAAATAAAAACGTGGTGGTCGTGTTAATGAATGGAGCCGCTGTATCAATGCCTTGGAAAAACGATGTTTCTGCCATTGTAGAAGCTTATCTTGGAGGTCAAGCCGGTGGTGGCGCTGTTGCTGATGTGCTGACTGGAAAGGTAAATCCTTCCGGAAAATTATCTGAAACGTTCCCTCTGCGTTTGGAAGACACTCCAACGGCGATGGATTTCCCTTCGAGAGACGGAAATGCAAACTATGGCGAAGGCATTTTTATTGGATACCGTTATTACGACAAAAAGAAAATTGAACCTAACTTTCCTTTTGGCTACGGCTTGAGTTATACCTCCTTCGCCTATTCTGACATAAAAGCAAATAGGACTTCCGCCAAAGATACCGATGCGATTACAATTTCAATAAAAGTAAAAAACACAGGTAAAGTACCCGGTAAAGAAGTTGCAGAATTGTATGTTCACGAACAAGTGACCGAGATATCAAGACCTGAAAACGAGTTGAAACATTTTGAAAAAGTAGCTTTATTGCCAGGAGAAGAAAAAACAGTTACGTTCCAATTAACTTCACGTGATTTTGCTTATTTCAATTCAAAATCTCATGATTGGGCAATAAAATCAGGAAAATTTGACATCCGTATCGGAGGTTCTTCCCGTGATTTACCTTTGCAGCAAACTATTGATATTCAATCTACAAAAACACCAAAAATTATTTTTACGCGGGAATCATTATTCAAAGAATTCAAAAATGCACCAAACAGTGCTGCACTATATGCTCAGCTTGTTCAAAGTTTCACCGGTGAGAATAAAAAAGCGCAGACTGAAGACGAGAAAAAAGCAGCTTCATTTTTAGAAGCAATGTTGGCAGATATGCCAATAAACAAATTTCTTTTGCTGTCAGGAGGTAAGTTTACTGAAGAAAACCTAGACGCTCTGTTGAAAGAGGCCAATAAGAATTAGAAAATTAGTGGTTGTTCGTTAATTGTTAATTAAAAAAGTATTGAAACAGAATTTAAAAGAGGTTGTCCTTACAGACAACCTCTCATTTAAACTCCCTCTTTATCAAATGTATTGTCCTAATTTAATACTATAACTACAAGTTCTTTAGGAGAATTGATTAGAGTCAATACTTTTTTTATTTTTATCCTTTTCAACATCCCTGCATTTATAATAAATAAAAAAAATACCGCATCAAATATATTAATTTTCAGTTATAAAGCCTGTTGCTTTATTAAAATATAAAAGGTATTTCCAGATATTAACACAAATAGCAAAGCCTTTACAATAAAAAAAAACAATTCAATTCGTCAAATTTCTCAACAAATACAGCGGTTTCACAGGCAACATTTTCCTTTTATTATTCTTATTTTTTTTCAAAGCACTTCCAAAATAAGATATTCCTTTTCCTAATAATTACATTTCACCAATTCAAAAGTCTCTTTCAGAGACCCTCCGCAGCAGACAAAACCACGCATTAAAACAAAACTACTCCGCCCAACAACCCATCGCAATGCAAATTGAATTGGATTTTTAAGGAGCATTTTAAGGAAGCAAAAAAAGCCATCATTTCCATTCATGATAGCGATTAAATTTCAAAATAACAGGAATTTCTAGTACAAGAAATCCAAAGTTCGCTCTAAAGCCATTCCTCTGGATCCTTTTATCAGTAGCATGC
Source organism: Flavobacterium kochi (assembly GCF_048286715.1). Lineage (NCBI taxonomy): Bacteria > Pseudomonadati > Bacteroidota > Flavobacteriia > Flavobacteriales > Flavobacteriaceae > Flavobacterium > Flavobacterium kochi. The sequence goes on along the minus strand of NZ_JBLVPW010000012.1, from coordinate 24,418 downwards.
TATTTTCAATTTTTGTTGCTTTTAAATGACTTGCAAAAGCCTCAAACGCATCATAAAAATAGAAATTATCTTTATCAACTCTCGTATCATAAAATGCTTTGCCGATAAAATAACAGGTCACATTTTCTTCATTAGACAGCATTGTTACAATCGCCTTATGCTCTAGTTGCGTCTCCTGACCCAACTCAAACATGTCACCCAATATCATAATCTTATTTGGATGATCCAATTGTATGAAATTGGTAATGGCAACAGACATGCTACTCGGATTAGCATTGTAGGCATCCAGAATAATTTGATTCGTTCCTTTGGTTACGAGTTGCGATCTATTGTTTTCCGGAATATAACTTTCCAATGCCTCTTTAATGGCAGTATCATCAACGCTAAAATACTTTCCTATAGCAAGTGCCGCATTAATGTTATTGGCATTGTATAATCCTATTAAATGAGATACGACTGTATGATCAGCATACTTTATTTCCACAAACGGATTCGCTTTCACAGCCGTTATATTCACATTTGCACTTTCTTTATTGATACCAAAAGTATACGCTTTCAGGATTTTTGCTTTTTCAACCTGAATCGGATCTTCCAAATTTATAAAAGCCAGTTTGTCATTTTCCAAAAGATAGTGATACATCTCGCTTTTCGCTTCAATAACCCCTTCCACTCCGCCAAAACCCTCCAAATGGGCTTTACCAAAATTAGTTATATAACCGTAATCCGGTTTGGCTAATTCACAAAGGAATTCTATTTCTTTTTTGTGATTGGCACCCATTTCTACAATACCTATTTCAGTTTCTGAATCAAAAGAAAGCAAAGTCAACGGTACTCCGATATGGTTATTCAAATTGCCAATTGTTGCCTTGGTTTTATATTTTTTCGAAAGAACAACATGAATAAGCTCTTTTGTAGTTGTCTTCCCATTGCTTCCGGTAAGAGCAATTATGGGCAATTTTAAATAGGCCCTATGAAACTTTGCTAATTCCTGTAAAGCAATTAGACTGTCTTCAACCAAAATAGTTCTCTGATCAATAAAATATTCTTTATTATCGATAATGACATAGGAAGCTCCTTTTTCTAAGGCTTCTATAGCAAATGTATTGGCGTCGAAACGATCTCCTTTTATGGCAACAAATAATGAGTCTGGCACAATTTTACGAGTATCTATTGAAACTGATTTACATTTTAAAAACAAACTATGAATGTAATTGATATCCATTTAAAAACGATTTAAAAAATAAAAGCCCTAATCAAAGGGCTTTTTATTACAATTTTATATTAAAACTAATTTCTTGCTGATTTTTTCTTATCTGCTTTAGCTCCCACTCTTGACATGGCACATCTAAATCCGATATAATCCGTAGCCATATCCTGAGGGAAATACCTTCTTTGTGCCGGATCTAACCAATAAGCTCTGTCTCTCCAAGACCCTCCTTTGTAAACTCTTACTTCATCATTTATCAAAGTTGTTCTTTTGCTTGACTTATCGTACTTTCTTACCATTTTCCCTAAACTGTCTGTAGTAACATTGTGTTTAGGAGAATTGTACATGATTTTTTCTTCTTTTTGTTTGTCATTTTCTGATTCAGAAGAACCAAAATTATAATATCTGGTAGATTGTTTATCACCATCTCTATAATTGATATTATTACTTTTATCAAAATTCTGTCTCAAATAAGTTTCTTGTTCATCAACAGGAACCTGAGCAATTTGACCTGGAAAATTTCTGGCAATTATTCTTCCATTACTTAACGTATCATATTTCATGTTCTCTTTAGTAACGATCTCAACTTTACCGTCTGCCCCAATTTTATTTTTAGTGTATTGATTCCCTCTAAAATAATTAAAATCATTCGATTCATTGTCAATAATAGGTCTGTAAACATCTTGAACCCATTCGGCTACGTTTCCAGCCATATCGTACAATCCAAAATCATTTGCCGGGTAACTTTTCACAGCATTAGTAATATCGGCTCCGTCATCAGACCAACCCGCTATACCACCATAATCTCCATTTCCTTGTTTGAAATTGGCTAACTGATCTCCCTTACTTTGTCTTTTTCCGGAACGAGTATACGTTCCTGACCAAGGATATTTTTTCTGACCCTTGTAAATGTTGTATTCCCTTTGTCCAACATCTGCTGCCGCTGCATATTCCCATTCAGCTTCAGTAGGAAGTCTGTATTCTGGAAGTATAATCCCGGAAGAGCGTTGTGCATATACATTTTTTTGTTCTGTAACCTTACCGTCTTTTCCAGCTTTTGGTGCTTTTTTACCCCCTTTTCCTCCTTTTAAAACGATTTCCTCATTTCCACCATAAGTTGATGTAGGACTATTCAGATACGTTTCAGTACTAAAAGAACTTTCAGCAGTTACGTCTTGCGTTTTTGCATTTTTCTTAAGGTATCCGTTTTTTTCTAAAACTGCTTCATTCACACGATCCGTTCTCCATTTACTGAACTCAACTGCCTGAATCCAATTTACACCCACAACAGGGTAATTGGCATAAGAGGGATGTCTCAAATAATTATTGGTCATCGTTTCATTATAACCCAATCTATTTCTCCAAACCAAAGTGTCAGGAGATGCGCCTTCATATATATTTTTGTAATTTTCTTCAGTTGGCGGAAAAACATTTTTTAACCAATCTAAATATTCTAAGTACATGAAGTTTGTCACTTCAGTCTCATCCATATAAAACGATTGAACATGCTGCTGTGTTGGAGTATTGTTCCAATCATGCATAACATCATCTTCAACTTTACCCATTGTAAATGTCCCGCCTTCCACAAAAACAAGACCCGGTCCAGCTATTTGCTTTTTGGCCCCTGAAGCTTTTTTGCCATCTACATTCCAGCCAGTCGCTCGTGATGCATTTTTTGAGCTAGACTTTTTGCTACAACTCGCTAAACCCACAATCAATATCATAGATATCATCAATCGTAAGGTCATAATTTTGTTTAGTTTCATACTCTTTAGTAGGTAATAATTTAGGTGCCGCAATATAAATAATTAACCATTACCCTGCAACATCCTTTTTTAATAAATTTTATCCATTAAATTTTATCAGAAAATCATACAATAAAAACGCAAATTTATAATATTTATTATTTACTATCATACTAAATGATTTATTTTTACTCATTGATAACAATTCACTATTCATCCCGTTTAAAAAAATAATGAGAAAAATAATTCTGGCCTGCTTATGCTTACTTTCTTTTGTTTCTTTTGCTCAAATTAGAGGCGATGTAACTATTGAATGGTTAGAAAAAAAGGAACTGTTTTTTGGTGATTTCAAAATAAATGTTCCTCAATTTTCCGGGAGCGGCTATCAGTATGATGTTTCAAAAAAAGCACTGTTTTACACGCTTAACCTATCAGAATCAGCTTCATTTAATGAAAATAATCTTCAAATCACAAATGTGGTATACGAACCGGTCCTCCCCTCTGAACTTGGCGAATTAGCCTTGGAAAACATACCAGCAACCCCGAATGCCTCCCTGAGAATTGTAAATTCCAGAGAAATAAGACAAGCCTTCCTTTCCTTATCGCCAATTATAAAAGAGAACTTCGGATACCAACGCATCAAATCATTTTCTTACAGCGTAAAAAGCAGTTCTTCCAAAATTTCACCATCCGGAAAAAGTGCAAATAGTATTTCTAATTCTGTTTTGGCTTCCGGAGATTGGTATCGATTTTATATCGAGAAATCTGGTGTTTATAAAATTTCCAAAAGTTTTTTGCAGCAATTAGGGCTCAACACCAGCAGCATCGACCCAAAAAAAATAAAAATCTATGGTAATGGGGGTAAAATGCTGCCGCTATCCAACAGCCTTTATTACCCTCAGGATTTAACCGAAAACCCAATTCAAATTATTGGTGAAAGCGATGGTATTTTCGACAATGACGACGCTGTCTTGTTTTATGCCGAAGGACTCGACACCTGGAATGAAGAAAGTCAAACCTTCAACAACCTATACGATACAAAATCCTACTATTACATAACAGTCCAGGGAGATAACGGAAAAAGAATTCCGCAAATGACACAACCCAGCGGAAACAGTTCGGTAACATTAAATACGTTCGACGACCACCAATACCATGAATTAGATCTTGTAAACATTGCACATCTTGGTCGTCAATGGTTTGGAGAATCATTTGACATCAATCAGGAACAGGAATTTGAGTTTAATTTCCCAAACTGCGATACAGCAACGCCAATAAAAATCCTGGCAACAACCGCTGCTGCTGCTTTTACGCCAACCTCTTTCAAAGTGGCCGCAAATGGCCAGGAAGTCGGCACCATAGCATTCCCTGCTTTGAACACCAATGCAGACACAGAATTCAATTTGGGCTTTCTACCCAATGCCACTTCTTTTGCCGGCTCTGAAAATGTAAAAATAAAACTGACCTACAACAACAACGGTGTCCCTGGCTCAAAAGGGTATTTGGACAATATTCGGCTTATCGCCAAAAGAAAACTTCAGGGTTATGCAAAGCAGTTTGCTTTTCAATACGATTTATCAAATTCAAGCCTTGGCATTGTAAGTTATTCCATTTCCAACGCAACCGGTATTTCTCAAGTTTGGGATGTTACTGATTTATATAATGTCACCAAAGCCGAAAATTCAAATCAAAGCTCATTTACTTTCAAAGCAAATTTAGGAGAACTCAGAAAATATGTTGCTATCGATGCAGCAGACTACTTCACTCCTTTAACAGACGGCAAACCGAAAATTGCCAATCAGAACTTAAAAGGAACGCTTTTCAAAAACGCTCAAGGTCAATTCCAGGATATTGATTACGTCATTATAGCACCCGCTTTCTTAACAACACAGGCGGAGAAATTAGCCAATTTTCATCGCACCACTTCTAATCTGAATGTAAAGGTAATTGCTCTTGAATCCATTTACCAAGAATTTTCATCAGGAAAACAAGACATTTCTGCCATAAGAAATTGCGTGAAATACATCTATGAAAACGCTTCAGCAGCCGAAAAAAGAATAAAATATGCAAACCTTTTTGGCGACGCTTCTTATGATTTTAAAAACAGAATAGCCAACAACACTAATATTGTTCCAATTTATCATTCCCTAAAAAGCAATACAACGGGCGAAGCTTCCTTTGCCTCTGATGATTTTTATGGATTGATGAATGCTAGCGAAGGGAATATCGTTTCTTATTTTGGAGGAATCGATATTGCCGTTGGAAGAATGCTGGTGAACGACACAAAGCAGGCTGATGAAATGGTCAACAAAATCATTGAATACCATGATTTAAAATCTTACGGAAGCTGGAGAAATAATTTTGTCTTGATTTGCGACGATGCTGATCAGTCATCGGACGCAAGTCTGCAAACCAGGCAAAATAATTTAGCAGATGTCATTGCTGCCGAAAAACCATTTTTGAATGTCCGTAAAATACTATTGGATTCTTATGTTCAGGAAGCTTCTGCCGGAGGCTTTCGATATCCAAAGGCAAGAACTGATCTTTTTAATGCCTTCGAAAAAGGGGCTTTGGTATTTAATTATTTAGGACATGGTGGCGAGGATGGCTTATCAAGCGAACGTATCTGGGAAAAATCAGATGGTCAAAATTTAAGCAATCAATACAAATATCCATTATTCATAACCATAACTTGTGAATTCTCCCGTTTTGACAATCCTTCCAGACCAACTGCCGGAGAATATACCTATTGGAATCCAAAAGGCGGAGCAATTGCTATGATCACAACGATACGGGCAATAGGACAATATAGCGCCGAAAACTTCAACGACACACTTTCTAAAAACTTATTGTCCTTTGGATCAAATCAATACACTTCTATTGCAGAAGCACTGAGAATCTCCAAGAACAGCAATCCAAACTCAGCGACCAATGTCGTTTTTTATATTGGCGATCCTGCATTGATGCTGGCGATACCCAAACCAAAAATAAGTCTTACTAAAGTAAACGACGTTTCAATTTCCCAACCTATTGATGATTTCAAATCATTGGCAAAGATTAAACTGACAGGAGAAGTTACAGACGAAAACAACAATTTGCTTACCAACTATAATGGCGAAGTTGCCACTACTGTTTTTGACAAAATTATTTCAAGAACAACATTCAACAACGACGGAAACAGCGCACCTATAAATTTCAATGTTTTGGGCGAAACTATTTTTCGGGGAAATGCATCCGTTACTAATGGCAAATTCGAATTTAGCTTTGTTGTTCCTAGAGACATTAGAATCCCATTAGCCAATGGAAGAATCAGTTTCTATGCAAAAAAAAATCAAATATTAGAAAATCAAACGGGCTATAATACCACTATAAAAGTGGGTGGTATTAATGAAAATGCAGTTGCGGACAATATTAGTCCAAGAGTTAAGTTATATATGAATGACGAGACTTTTGTTTCGGGAGGCACAACCAATGAATCGCCTTTCCTACTTGCTTTTCTTGAAGATGAAAATGGTATAAATACAGCCAGTGGAATTGGTCATGACATTGTTGCAATACTAGACGGCGATGTGAATAATCCTTACATTTTAAATGATTATTACCAAACAAAATTAGACGATTACACAAATGGAACGCTTCGATTTCCGTTTCGTAATTTACCTGTAGGATTACATACAATTTCATTCAAAGCTTGGGACGTATACAACAACCCCATAATTACCGAAATTCAGTTTGTAGTAGTTGGTGATGAAACGTTAACATTAACCCATGTATTGAACTACCCCAACCCATTTGTCAACTACACTGAGTTTTGGTTTACACATAACAGACCTTACGAAGCATTAGACGTTCAGGTCCAAGTTATGACAATAACCGGTAAAGTGGTTTGGACGAAAAATCAAATTGTTTTAACCGAAGGATTTTTATCAAAAGAAATCACCTGGGACGGCAAAGATGATTTTGGAAGTAAAATCGGGAAAGGAGTCTATATTTATAAACTCACGGTGAGATCAAACTTGACAAATAAAAAAACTGAAAAGTTTGAAAAACTTGTAATACTTTAATATTATACTATATTTGTTTAATCAATATTCTTACAATAATGAAAAAAATTACGTCGGTTTTCATCTGTTTATTTATTATTTCACTTGCTAAAGCGCAAGATCGAGTTATAACTACAGGAGTTCCGTTTTTATTGGTATCTGCTGATGCGAGAGCGGCAGGGATGGCCGATATAGGTGTCGCGTCATCTTCAGATGCTTTTTCACAACAATGGAACCCAGCAAAATATGCTTTTGCACTAGATAAACAAGGCTTTTCCGTGAGTTACACTCCTTATCTTACTGATTTGGTAAACGATATTTCATTGGGACAATTAACCTATTACAATAAACTCAACGAACGAAGTGCATTCGCCGCAAGCTTTAGATATTTTGGTTTAGGCGAAATCGAATTACGTGAAACAGGTAATGTGGATGAAGTACCACGAATAGTTTCTCCAAATGAATTTGCTTTTGACGGTTCCTATTCCTTAAAATTAAGTGAAAGATTCTCAATGGCAGTTGCGGGACGCTATATCCATTCCAGTCTAAAAGTGGCAACTGACAATGGAGATGCTTCACCAGCAAGCTCATTTGCAGTTGATGTGGCAGGATTCTATCAATCAGAAGAAATTGCCTATACTGACTTTAACGGAAGATGGAGAGCAGGATTTAACATTCAAAATTTAGGTCCGAAAATAAGTTATGACAATGACGAATTCAGTACCAATTTTTTACCTGCCAATTTAAAAATAGGAACTGGATTTGATTTCATATTAGACGATTTCAATAAAGTAGCCTTAAATCTGGAATTCAATAAATTACTAGTACCGACTCCACAAAATCCAGATTTAAATGGAGACGGAACAGTAACTAGTGAGGAAAGAGCACAAAACCAACAGGACTACCGCTCTATCGGATGGGTTTCAGGAGTTTTTAAATCGTTTGGAGATGCTCCGGATGGCTTCAGTGAAGAATTAAAAGAATTCACTTATGCGGCTGGTGCCGAGTACTCGTACCAGGATTCATTTGCCATGCGCCTGGGATATTTCCACGAAAGCCCAGAAAAAGGGGCCAGGCAGTTTTTCTCGCTTGGGGCAGGATTTAAATATACCATTGTAAAAGTAGACCTATCTTATTTATTCTCTGCATCAAAAGTAAAAAACCCGTTAGAGAATACGCTTAGATTTTCACTTACATTTAATTTTGGTGATAAATATGACGAATATTAATTACGGCTTTAAAATATAAACTTCAAATCCAAATTTCATAGCGTTGAAATTTGGATTTTTTTTCCTGTAAAAAGAATGAAAGAAATTATTATTACGACACAATTCAGTGTTTTTGATTCTCTTGAAGAGGTATCCAATGACATATGTGAATTAATGGAGCAAGCTGTAGCTGTCAGAAAGAATGCTTATGCCCCTTATTCGAAATTTAGAGTCGGCGCAGCAATTCTTTTAGACAATGGAAAGATTGTATTGGGATCCAACCAGGAAAATGCAGCATACCCTTCCGGTCTTTGCGCTGAACGCGTTGCTATTTTTCAGGCAGGAGCAATTTATCCTGATGCGAAAATTTTAAAAATGGCGCTAACTGCTGCTTCAGACACGAACAAAACAACACAACCTATACCCCCTTGCGGTGCTTGCAGACAGTCAATAGCAGAATATGAAATAAAACAGGACACCCCCATTGAAATCTACTTCATGGGAGAAACAGGGGCTATTTACAAATCGGCATCCCTAAAAAATTTACTCCCTTTCATGTTTGACAAAAGCTTCTTGTAAAAAAAAACCAAAAACTAGCTTATAAATTTTACTTCTTAGCAGGAATGTCTTATTTTTGCATTTCGCAAATTTGTTGGAGGAAACCATTTTGCGTTATAGGTACCAATTGATAACACAATAACACTTTAGCAAAAGAATTAATTCAGATGAAAGAAGTTACAAAAGAAGTTTATTTAAAGTGGTATGAAGATATGCTGCTTTGGAGAAAGTTTGAGGACAAACTTGCCGCATTATACATACAACAAAAAGTTAGAGGATTTCTACACTTATATAATGGTCAAGAAGCTGTTTTAGCAGGTGCGTTACATGCAATGGACTTGACAAAAGACAAAATGATTACCGCTTATCGAAATCACGTTCAACCAATCGGAATGGGTGTTGACCCAAGACGCATAATGGCTGAGCTAATGGGAAAAGTTACCGGAACATCCAAAGGAATGGGTGGTTCTATGCATATTTTCTCTAAAGAACACCGTTTTTATGGTGGTCACGGAATTGTAGGCGGACAAATTCCTGTAGGGGCCGGACTGGCTTTTGCAGATAAATATTTTGAAACTGGAGGAGTTACTATGACCTATTTTGGTGATGGCGCCGCTCGTCAAGGTTCTTTACACGAATCATTCAACATGGCCATGTTATGGAAACTTCCAGTAGTATTTATCGTTGAAAACAACGGTTACGCTATGGGAACTTCTGTAGAACGAACTGCAAATCATACTGATATCTGGAAATTAGGTTTAGGATACGAAATGCCTTGCGGACCTGTTGACGGAATGAATCCCGTAAAAGTTGCCGAAGCAATGACAGAAGCTATTGATAGAGCACGTCGTGGGGACGGACCAACTTTCCTTGAAATGAAAACCTATCGTTACAGAGGACATTCCATGTCTGATGCACAATTATACCGCTCGAAAGAAGAAGTAGAAGAATACAAAAAAATTGATCCGATTACACAAGTTTTAGATGTAATAAAAGATCAAAAATACGCTACTGAGGAAGAGATTGAAATAATTGACCAAAGGGTAAAAGATTTAGTGGAAGAATGCGTAAAATTCGCAGAAGAATCACCTTATCCTGAAATTCAACAATTGTACGACGTAGTCTACGCACAAGAAAACTATCCATTTTTACCTCATAAACTATAAATCAATTATGGCAACAATAATAACAATGCCTCGTTTGAGCGATACGATGACGGAAGGAACGGTAGCGACCTGGCTAAAAAAAGTAGGAGACAAAATCAGCGAAGGAGATATCCTTGCAGAAATTGAAACTGACAAAGCAACAATGGAATTTGAATCTTTCAACGAAGGGACTCTTTTATACATAGGCATTCCTGAAGGAGAGACTGCACCTGTAGATTCTTTACTGGCAATCATCGGAAATGACGGTGAAGATGTTTCAGCTTTGATAGCTGGAAAAACCACTACCGCGACTGAAGAAGCAAAACCAGCAGCCGCTGAAACAGCAACTGCTCCGGAAGTTAAAAAAGAAGAAACAACTGCTCCGGCTCCAGCAGCTGCCTCTTTACCAAAAGATGTAATAGTAGTTACTATGCCTCGATTGAGCGACACTATGACTGAAGGAACCGTTGCTACCTGGTTGAAAAAAGTAGGTGATAAAGTTTCAGAAGGTGATATTCTTGCTGAAATCGAAACTGACAAAGCAACTATGGAATTTGAATCCTTCAATGAAGGAACTTTATTATATATAGGAATTCAAGAAGGGAATACTGCACCAGTTGACAGTCTTTTAGCGATCATTGGACCTGAAGGAACTGATATTAGCGGTATCGCTGAAAATTATAAAACCGGAGAAACTCCACAAGCTGCCGTTGCAACTGAAGAAGCAAAACCAGCAGCAGCTGAAAAAGCAGCCGAACCAATTGTACAAGAAGCATCAACTGATGGTCAACGAATTTTAGCATCACCCCTAGCGAAGAAAATCGCAACGGACAAAGGAATTCAATTGACTCAGGTAAAAGGTTCTGGTGAAAACGGACGTATTGTAAAAAGCGATATAGAAAACTTTACACCTCAAACTACTGCTGCACCGGCAACTGCAACTACTGCGCCAGCCAAAACAGAAACTGTTGCTGCAGCAAAACCTTTTGTTCCGGCAGGAGAAGTTTTTACAGAGGAAATCAAGAATTCGCAAATGCGAAAAATCATTGCTAAACGTTTAGCAGAATCCTTATTTACAGCTCCACATTACAACTTAGTAATAGAGGTAACGATGGACGACGCAATGAAATCAAGAGCTATTATTAACAGCGTTCCAGATACAAAAGTATCTTTTAACGACATGGTGATAAAAGCCTGTGCATTAGCTTTGAAAAAACACCCGAAAATAAATTCACAGTGGAGAGAAGATGCAATCATTATCAACCATCATGTGAATATTGGAGTTGCCGTAGCTGTTGAAGACGGACTGGTGGTTCCTGTATTACGATTTACAGACGCTATGAGTTTATCTCAAATTGGCGGAAACGTAAGAGATCTTGCAGGAAGAGCTAAGAACAAAAAACTATTACCTACTGAAATGGAAGGAAGTACTTTTACCGTTTCTAATCTTGGAATGTTTGGCATCACCGAATTCAACTCGATCATCAACCAACCGAATTCTGCAATCCTTTCAGTAGGAGCCATTGTAGAAAAACCGGTAGTAAAAAATGGTCAGATTGTGGTAGGAAATACAATGATGCTATCCTTAGCTTGCGATCACAGAACAATTGATGGCGCTACAGGAGCTCAATTTTTACAAACATTGAAACAATTCATAGAAAACCCGGTTACGATGCTTGCGTAATAACTTGGTCTTTAAAATTCAAATCCCGTTATGAAGTTCATAACGGGATTTTTTTATACCTTACAGTAACAAAAAAAAGCTTCGTGAAATGAAAAAAAAACATCTTCTTGCATTCTTCTTTGCTGTTTTAGCCTGTCAGAAAAAAGACGCTACCCAAAAAATCACAACAGTTAAAGACGCCCATTCTTTCTCAAAACCAGCTCTTGCTGTTGTAAAACATTTAGATCTTGACATTACAGTTGATTTTGAAACACAATCCATTTCCGGAAAGGCATCTTGGCAAATTGACAACATCAGTAAAGGCAACGAAATTATCTTCGATGAAAACACACTAAACATTACCAAAGTCACGCTTGGCGATGATGAAAAAGAAACGAAGCTTAAACTCGGAAAAGCAGTTGAATTCCATGGAAGACCACTTCACATTACAATAGACCCCAATACAACCAAAGTCAACATTTACTACAACACCACCAAGGACGCTGTTGCATTACAATGGCTCACCCCACAACAAACCGCGGACAAGAAGAAACCATTTCTTTTTTCACAAGGGGAAAGCATTTGGTCAAGAACCTGGATTCCATGTCAGGATTCGCCTGGCATACGCTTTACTTACAGCGCCAGAGTCACTGTCCCTAAAGATGTAATGGCAGTAATGAGCGCTGTCAATCCGCAACAAAAAAATACCACCGGAGTCTACACTTTCAAACAAGACAAAGCAATCCCTTCTTATTTAATGGCAATTGCCGTCGGCGACATTGAATTCAAATCCATAGACAATCGAACCGGCGTTTATGCTGAACCCTCGCTGATAAAAAAAGCCGCCTGGGAATTTGCCGACTTAGGAAAGATGGTCAGTGCCGCCGAAAAACTATTTGGCCCCTATCGTTGGGGGCGCTACGACGTATTAGTTTTGCCGCCCAGCTTTCCTTATGGGGGAATGGAAAACCCAAACTTAACCTTTCTGACTCCTGGAGTTATTGCCGGTGATCGTTCGTTAACCGGTCTATTGGCACACGAGTTGGGTCATAGCTGGAGCGGCAACTTAGTCACCAACGCCACATGGGACGATATCTGGCTGAATGAAGGTTTCACGACTTACGTGGAACATCGTATTGGGGAAGCAATTTTCGGCATAAAAGAAGCCAAAATGCAGGACGTTCTAAGCCGCAAAGTATTACAGGACAACGTAGCCGAACTGGGCAACACAAATCCGGATACACGTCTTAAAATAAGTACCACCGGAAGAAATGCAGACGATGGATTAACTGATATTCCATATGAAAAGGGCTACGATTTCTTAAAGGTAATTGAACACGCAGTAGGACGTAAAAAATTCGATACCTTCCTTACCAATTATTTTGACACCTACGCTTTTCAATCCATAACAACAGAAGATTTTGTAGGTTATCTGAATGAAAATCTTATAAAAAAAGACAGCGTGCTTGCTGATAAAATAAAAGTGAATCAGTGGATTTACAAACCCGGAATTCCTTCCAATAGCACTCCTGCCGTATCTGAAGATTTTAATACAATAGACCGTATTCAGAAAAACTGGCGCAAAACCGGGATTAAAGGACTGAACCAAAAAATAAAATCAACCAATGAGAAACAACATTTCATAGATTATCTTCCCCAGGATATTACTTTAAAAGAAATGGCTGCAATCGATGCGGAATTCCATTTTACGACTGGTGGCAACTTTATCATCAAACGACAATGGTTTGTTTCCGCAATTCGTCATCACTACAGCCCTGCTTATCCGGCAATAGAACAGTTTATGATTGCTACCAGCCGAACCGCTTCATTACTGATGCTTTACAAAGAAATGGTAAAGACACCCGAAGGAAAAACATGGGCCAAACAGATTTTTGACAAAGCAAAATCGGGGTATCATTTAACAACCGTCCAAAGTGTACAAGGGCTGTTAAAATAAACAGAAAAATCAGCATACCGTAAATTCCAAATTAATAACTTGGTCTTTACGCTACAAATCCCGTCTAGCGCTGACGGGATTTTTATTTGTTCTTTGCTTCTATCCAACGCGACATATACTTTGTACTGTTCAATGTATGATGTTGCAACACGGCACCCATAAAGTTAGTCAAACGATGTTTTTGTAAATCGGATTGCAACCTATCCACTTTTTTTGCAAAATCATCCTCGAATAATTTTTTCAAATACCGTTTACTGATAATTTCTATTCCACTTTGTTGCGCTTTTACCCAAATAACTTTGTCCTCATACAATTGAACTGCCCTGTCTGCAAAAACATTTGGTTCATCAGCAACAAAACCATTCCAGGGTAAATGGTCCTGCATTGATTCCGCACCAATAGTTGTTGTAACACTCGGTGTTCCACATTGCATCGCCTCCAATAATTTTCCTTTTATACCCGCACCGAAACGCAAAGGCGCTAAGACAACCCGCGCATTACAAACGACATCCTGAGCATCATTGGCACGTCCCTTAATTAAAAAGCCTTCGCTAATATTATGCAGCTGCATTACTTTTTGCGAAGGATAAGCGCCATAAATAGATAGAGCAGCTTCTGGCAGCTGCTTTTTAATTAAAGGCCAAATCGTTTCTTTAAGATACTGAACAGCATTCCAGTTTGGTTCATGTAGAAAATTTCCAATAAAGATAAAGTTTTTCCGCTGTTCAAATGAAGGCAATTCCTGAATAGCACTGCTCTCAATTGATTCCAGTAAAAAAGGCAAATAATGCAATAAAGCCTTATCAATTTTAAATACAGATGTTAACAACTCCATTTCAAATTCAGAAATCATTAAAGACAAATCACATCTCAAAATACTTGCAATTTCTCGTTTGGCAACATCTTCAAGAAACAAATCAGTTACAGTAAACGGACGTTTTTCCTTAAATGCTTTTTGTCTGGCCAACCGCAAACAGTGCAAATCCTCCGTATCTAACAATCGCAATGCATCCGGACAATTTTCAGCAACTCGCCAACCAAATTGTTCTTCCATCATAAACCGATCAAACAAAACTAAAGTCGGATTCAGTTCTTTTATAAAAACATTAAAACTGGAATTATTTAACTCAATTGATCTTTTATCAACTTCATATTGCTCTAAATCGACCATAAAATCACTGTCTTGTGCCGGACTCGCAAACGTAATGCTAAAACCTTGCGCTTTAAAAAGTGAAATCAATTGCATCATCCTTCCTCCTGCTGCTGAAGAATCGGGCTCTGGCCAAACAAAACCAATAATTAAAAGTTTCTGAACTTGATTCATATTTACATAAAGTTATACCTGCAAAATAATGCTATTTTGATGGCAATCCCATCATTTCGAAGAAAAATCAGTAAGAAAACACTAATTTTGCCCTAAATAAATTCCAATAAAATGTTAGGATTAAAATTAGCCACAGACCCGCGTTGGGTAAACATAGTTGAATCAAATATTGAAGAAATTTTGACAGATCATGCTTGGTGTGAACAAAAAGCAGCTTCAAACGCAATAAGTATCGTTACTTACAATTCAGAATTAGAAGAACTGGTAACCGAAATGTTGATTATCGCTAAAGAAGAATTAGACCATTTGCAATTGGTTCATAATTTAATAAAAAGCAAAGGCTTAACTTTAGGCCGAGAAAGAAAAGACCATTATGTAAATGAACTTTTTAAATTCATGAAAAAAGATGGCAGCCGAAAAGACGCGCTATGTGATCGGTTGTTATTTTCCGCAATGATTGAAGCCAGAAGCTGCGAACGCTTTAAAGTATTATCAGAAAACATAAAAGATCCTGAACTGGCCACTTTTTACCGAGACCTTATGATTTCGGAAGCGGGACATTACACTACTTTCCTAGGATTTGCACGAAAATATGCTGACAATATTGATGTAGATAAACGTTGGGCTGCCTGGATTGAGTTCGAAACTTCCATCATTATCAATTACGGTAAAAATGAAACTATTCATGGATAGCGAACCATAAAAGCTCAACTAACCTTCACTATAAGCAACAAGAGGATATTGAACTTCCTCTTGTTGTTATAATTCAGATTGGATCTTATTTAATGATCAGAAACTCTGAACGTCTGTTCAATGCAAGCTCATGATCTGTACATAAATCTCCACAGGCAATTTTTGGCTCTGATTCCCCAAAGCCTTTTCCCGATATCTTATCAGCACTAATTCCCTTTGAAACGACATACTCAATACTAGCTCTGGCCCTCCTGTCGGAAAGACTTAAATTATATTCATCAGTACCTCTTGAATCCGTATGAGACTTAACATAAATAACCAGCTTATCATTTTGCGACATCATATAAACTAATTTATCGAGTTCTGCAGCCCCTTGTTTTGTAATATAGCTTTTATTATATTCAAAATAAATTGGCTTCAGTATAATTTCTTTTTCAGTTACTATAACCTCAATCGGATCTATAGCAGCGTCTATACGCACAACACTTTTTTCAATTTTAGCAACCGAAAATGTTTTAGTAACAAATCCGTCTTTGTGAACTTCTAGCAGATATGGTTTTTGACAATCAACTTCATAGGATACTTCCCCTTTTTCATTAGTCATTTTAGTATCTAAAATACTATTATTTACATCTAAAACAAGTACTCTGGAATCAGCCAAAACAGTATTCTTTTTTGCATTTTTTACTATTGCCTGAATCTGCCCTTTACAAACAGGAACAGCACTATATATATGGTCGATACCAGATCGGTTGCTCGATAAATACCCGATTTGTTTTTCTTTGTTAAATGTAAAAGCAAAATCATCTTTTTCTGAGTTAACAGGCTTTCCCAGGTTATTAGGTGTGCCAATTTTATTTAAATCTACAGAAAAAACATCCAAGCCTCCAAATCCCGTTGCGCCATTCGAAGAAAAATACAAAACAGCATCATCCGTTATAAAAGGAAAATTATCGTCGCCAGCGGTATTTATTTTGTTCCCCAAGTTCTCCGGTATCCCAAAGCTTCCGTCTGAATTTACTGCCACTTTCCATAAATCAGTCCCTCCAATTGAACCAGGCATATTCGAGGCAAAATAAAGATATTTCCCTGCTTTATCAAGGGATGGATTTCCAGTGGAATAACTTTTACTGTTGAATGGAAGCGGTGTAATTGCAGTCCATTTCCCTTTTTCTTTAACCGCTTTGTACAAACTTACCTGACCGTATTTTAATTTTTTGATTTTATCTTTTTCAAATAATTTTTCATTAAAACTTTCACTGGAAAAGTAAATCGTATTTCCATCTTTAGTCATCGTCAAAGGACCTTCATGGAAAACTGTATTTAATTCTGAGATTGGGACCGGCTGTGAATAACTTCTATCTGCCTCGTTATAGTCCGACTGATAAAGATCCAAAAACGGCTCGTTGTTCCAGCCATAAATTTTACCGTTTTCATTTCTTGCACTTGCAAAATAGAGTACATTATTATAAAGTGCTGCTCCAAAATCAGATTTTTCAGAATTAATATTTATTTTTTTTAGTTCAAATAGTTTTGCTTTATTCATCAATTTGGAAAGATAATCAGGATTTTTATTGAAATCCTTAGCTCTTTCGTCATTAGGTACCATAGCCGAAAATATTTTCATTTGTTCATCCGATGCTGCATATTTCCCGTTAGACTTAAGTACCTGAGCATACCGATAATATGTTTCTGCATCTTGCTTAGTTTTCACGGCTTCCGCATACCACTTTTCAGCTTCAACAGTATTATACCTGTTGTAATAACTATCAGCCAGTTGTTTATAAACATAAGCATCTCCCATGCCTTTTTCAACTAAAGCCAGATACTCTTCAACAGCTTGAACATATTCGTAACTGTCAAATAATTTATCTGCCTTCCCAGTCGCTTTATTTTGTGCTGCCAGCGAAATGCTAACAAGAATCAATAACAGTGATATAGTATATTTTTTCATTAATTATAAAATTAAATATTAGAAAAATCTTGGCGAACGAGAAACTTTTTTCGAAAGGGACAAATCATATAATAATACGAATTCATGTGAAGATGGAGCCGTCGTTTTCAAATCTGAAATAACGTGATCATACGCATAACCTATTCTCAATTCAGGTGTAATTGCAAAATTTATCATTGCTCCAAAACTGTCTTCCAATCGGTATGTCGCACCCAATTCAAACTTCTCCAGATACAAAAAATTTGCAGAAACATCCAAGGAAGGAGACACATTAAATGCTGATTTCAACATAAAGGAGGGTTTAAATTTTAATTCATAATTGATGTCAAATACATACCCAGCCGTTAAAAAATAGTGTGATACATCCGAACCATATTCTCTTCCATTATAATCTAAATGCGCAGATTTTAGCATATTGGGTACTGATAAGGAGACATAATATTTGTCTGTATAATAAAAAGCTCCTACTCCCATATTTAAGGAAGAATCATTTATGTCTTCTCCAAAAATCCCTTCTGAAGGATCCGGCAAACTTGATTGTATATCCCTAAGTCCTACCTGGTGGAATGACACACCTGCTTTTAAGCCTAAAGCCAATCTATGCGTCTCATTTAATTTTAATGTATAGGAAAAATCTCCATATACATTTTGTTCTGTAACTGGCCCTATTTTATCTGAAATAAACGACAAACCCAAGCCTACATTATTTCCTGTAGGGGCATGACCGGAAAAAGTAAAAGAGGTTGGTGCATCTTCTATATTGACCCATTGTTTTCTGTACAAAAGACCAAACGAAATAGCTTCTTTTGAACCTGCATAGGCTGGATTAATAACATTCATATTATACATATATTGGGTATAATGTGGATTTTGCTGCGCTTTTACTTCGATGAAGATAATAAGAACTAAAAGAGACGTCAAAAATAATTTATTCATATCTATGTGTTTTTCGATTTAGCAGTCTGTTAAAAGTTTCACAGACTAATAAATATAATTAATTATTATTTTTCTCTGATGAGATAGATCCAACCCGTTTTTGTTTCGCCGTTGTTAAATTCTATCACATAATAATAGGTTGCGCTTGGCAACTCATCTCCTTTATCAGTCTGACCCTTCCATTGATCTGTATAATTAGACTGGCTGTATACCTTAATCCCATATCTGTTAAAAATCTCTAGCTTTTTGACATCCAACAGTCTTAAATCGAAAAAATCATTTGAACCATTGCCATCAGGAGAAATCCCTTTTTGTATGTTACAATAAATAGATTCTAATGTGGCCGTATTTGTTGTTTCACAGCTCGTAGCAATCGATTTTATAGTCAATGAATATTTTAGCGGAAACACTTCTTGCGCTGCTGTAGAAGCAATAACATCTGAAACATTTAAAACATTAGAATTAGTCCCAACAGGAGCACCCGTACTGTCTTTCCATTGATAATCAACATTATTGGGATCATAAGAACTAGCTATCGAACTAGCTGTTAAAACATAATCTTTAGCGTCACAATCTCCTGAAATTTCGAATTGGATCTGCGGAGGAATAGCATTTACTGTTATTTCAGAACCAATCGTTATGCAGGCAATACTGTTGGTAAATCGCACACTCATTCTATACTTACCGGGAGCCAAATTTAAAAATTCAGGACTATCCTGATAACCACTTCCTAAACTGTATTGCACATTTGCTTGGGCAGTAATTTGAATTCTACCCATAGGATCCAGACAAGTTGGCTGTGTAATTTGTGCCAAAGTCGGGATTACTGGTAATGGAGGAAGAGGATTAATTGTTACACTTGCAGCACTTTGTACTGAACAAGTAGCATCAGTCGTGTTTCTAACATACAAGGTGTAATTATTTGGAGCTAATCCAGAAAATGTATTTGACGTTTGATATGTTGTCCCATTCAAACTATACTCCACCCCTGATTGAGTAATCACTACAATGGTTCCGGATGGCATGGCACAGGTTGGCTGAACCATGCTCTCCATGGCAGGAACAATTGGAGGAGTTGGTATTGGATTAATTGTTATCGCTGATGCCGATGCATTCAGGCACGTAGTATCTGTTGTATTTCTAACATACAGGGTATAATTATTTGGAGCCAATCCGGTGAAAATATTTGATGCCTGGTAACTTGTACCATTTAAACTATATTCTGCTCCTACTTGCGCCGTTATTGTAATACTTCCTGATGCCACTGCACAAGTTGGCTGAACCACGCTTACTGTTGTTGGAACCAGGACTATTTTTATTGCATTAATTGTTGTTGCAGATGATGATGAAGTTACACAAGTATTATCTGCCATATTTCTAACATACAACGTATAGTTAGCCGGAGCCAATCCTGTGAAGGTATTGGAAGCCTGAAAGCCTGTACCATTCAAACTGTATTCAACGCCTGACTGTGTCGTTATCGAAATGCTTCCCGATGGCGTGCCACAGGTAGGCTGAACAACGCTGGCAGCTGTTGGAACAACTGCGGGAGTTGGTAATGGATTAATTGTTGTTGGTGACCCCGATGCCGTTACACAAGTATTATCTGCCACATTTCTAACATACAAGGTATAATTATTTGGAGCCAATCCTACGAAGGTATTAGAAGCCTGAAAGGTTGTACCGTTTAAACTGTACTCAACACCGGACTGTGTCGCTATTGCAATGCTTCCTGATGGTAAAGCACAGGTAGGTTGAACTACGCTTATGGTTGTTGGAACAACTGGAGGGTTTGGAATTGCATTTATTATTGTTGCTGACCCCGATGAAGTTACACAGGTGTTGTCTGCCAAATTTCTAACATACAAAGTATAATTATTAGGAGCCAATCCTGTGAAGGTACTAGAGGCCTGATAGGTTAAACCATTCAAACTATACTCAATACCCGACTGCGTCGTTATTGCAATGCTACCTGATGGCGCTGCACAGGTAGGTTGAACTACACTGGCAGTTGTCGGAACAATCGGAGGCGTTGGTAACGCATTAATTGTTGTTGCTGACCCAGATGAAGTGATACAAGTATTATCTGCTGTTTTTCTAACATACAAGGTATAATTAGCCGGAGCCAATCCTGTGAAGGTATTAGAAGCCTGAAAGGTTGTACCATTCAAACTGTATTCAACGCCTGACTGTGTCGTTATCGAAATGCTTCCCGATGGCGTGCCACAGGTAGGCTGAACAACGCTGGCAGTTGTTGGAACAACTGCGGGAGTTGGTAATGGATTAATTGTTGTTGGTGACCCCGATAAAGTCACACAGGTATTGTCTGCTATATTCCTAATATACAAGGTGTAATTATTTGGAGCCAATCCTGTGAAGGTATTAGAAGCCTGAAAGGTTGTACCGTTTAAACTGTACTCAACACCGGACTGTGTCGCTATTGCAATGCTTCCTGATGGTAAAGCACAGGTAGGTTGAACTACGCTTATGGTTGTTGGAACAACTGGAGGGTTTGGAATTGCATTTATTATTGTTGCTGACCCCGATGAAGTTACACAGGTGTTGTCTGCCAAATTTCTAACATACAAAGTATAATTATTAGGAGCCAATCCTGTGAAGGTACTAGAGGCCTGATAGGTTAAACCATTCAAACTATACTCAATACCCGACTGCGTCGTTATTGCAATGCTACCTGATGGCGCTGCACAGGTAGGTTGAACTACACTGGCAGTTGTCGGAACAATCGGAGGCGTTGGTAACGCATTAATTGTTGTTGCTGACCCAGATGAAGTGATACAAGTATTATCTGCTGTTTTTCTAACATACAAGGTATAATTAGCCGGAGCCAATCCTGTGAAGGTATTAGAAGCCTGAAAGGTTGTACCATTCAAACTGTATTCAACGCCTGACTGTGTCGTTATCGAAATGCTTCCCGATGGCGTGCCACAGGTAGGCTGAACAACGCTGGCAGTTGTTGGAACAACTGCGGGAGTTGGTAATGGATTAATTGTTGTTGGTGACCCCGATAAAGTCACACAGGTATTGTCTGCTATATTCCTAATATACAAGGTGTAATTATTTGGAGCCAATCCTGTGAAGGTATTAGAAGCCTGAAAGGTTGTACCATTCAAACTGTATTCTACGCCTGTTTGCACTGTTATTACAATACTCCCTGATGGCACGCCACACGTTGGTTGAGCTACACTAGCAGTTGTCGGAACAATTGGAGGAGTTGGCAATGCGTTTATTGTTGTTGGTGACGCCGATGCAGTTACACAGGCGTTATCTGTCAAATTTCTGACATACAAAGTATAATTATTAGGAGCCAATCCTGTAAAGGTATTAGAAGCCTGATACGTTGTACCATCCAAACTATACTCAATACCCGACTGCGCCGTTATTGCAATGCTTCCTGATGGCGTTGCACAGGTAGGTTGAACCACACTGGCAGTTGTTGGAACAATTGGGGCATTAGGGATCGCATTGATTGTTGTTGCTGACGCAGATGAAGTGATACAAGTATTATCTGCTGTTTTTCTAACATACAACGTATAATTAGCCGGAGCCAATCCTGTGAAGATATTAGAAACCTGAAAGGTTGTACCATTCAAACTATATTCAACGCCTGACTGTGTCGTTATTGAAATGCTTCCCGATGGTGTGCCACAGGTGGGCTGAATAACACTAGCAGTTGTTGGAACAGCCGGAGCGTTCGGAATCGTATTAATTGTTATGGTTGAGGCCGATGAAGTTAAACAGGTAGCATCTCCAATATTTCTAACATACAAGGTGTAATCACCCGGAGCCAATCCTGTGAAGGCATTAGAAGCCTGAAAGGTTGTACCGTTCAAACTGTATTCAACACCTGTTTGTGTCGCTATTGCAATCATTCCTGATGGTGTCCCGCAGGTCGGCTGGGCAACACTCAGTGCTGTGGGAGTGATCGGAGGTGTTGGAATTGGATTAACCAAAACCGGTGTTGCTGATAAAATTACACAAGTATTCTCTAACTTCTTTCTAATATACAAGGTATAGCTGCCCGGAGCTAATCCCGAAAACACATTAGAATCCTGATAAACCAATCCATCTATACCATATTCTACACCGGGTTGCGTAGCTACGACGATAGTACCCGATTGTAAAGTACAGGTAGGCTGAGTCACGCTAGCCGTTGGAACAGAAACAAAATTCATTGTAATATTCGTCTCAGAATAACAAGGTGTCAATGCAGCTGAGGAAACTACTACCGGATTTGGATCTTTTAAATTATAATCTACTGAAGCAGCCCCATAGTCCAAACTACTGGTTCTTTCCGGACTTAAAAAAGAATTACTAACCGTATGGCTGCCATCTTCCTTATCGTTCATAGTGAATGCGAAAAACTTAATATCCCCTGTTGTATAACCGATGAGCGATTTTAAAACTTCAACTTCAAAGCCCAGATTATAATCATTAATCCCAGTATTATTTTTATTAACACCCATTACAGATGAAGGAGATCCTGTCGCAGCACTTCCAATAAAGGTTTTAATGGAAGTACCTGTTTTCAATTCAATAACATTTGCATAATAATTACTTTCTGCAACATCAGTAGAAATTATTAAACAATAATCGGCTTGAAAATAGGAATCGAATGTACTGGGATTATTATTAAAAAGATTAAAAGATCTAACCAAAGGATCTGAATTTGCTTCATCACCATAATTTGAAACAGTAAAACCTCCTGCTTTTGTATCCAGAAATAGCAATAGACTTCTATTATTCGATACTTTACCTGCTATACCGAAGACTAATTTATCCTCAGACGCACTAATTTTTAATGAGTTAACATAACCCGTAGAAGCAGTAGCAGATAATGGCGCTGCAAGCAGATTATCTTCCAAAGGTCCAGTTCCCCATGTTTTTTCAGTAATAGCTCCATCCATGCTTACGGCATATCTTGTTCGCACCCTTACTACTTGGCCATCGGTCAAAGTACTAGTTGTAAATGTCTTGCTTGCAGACATAGGCTGCATTACAACACCATCAACAGAAAATTCAAATAAATCAGCACCACCCGATGCCGTAAAAGTAACTGACGTTCCTAAGCACAAGGGACTGGTGGTACTATTTGCCGGAGCAGCTGACAAAGTAACCGCTGGCGGAGCAAAATAAACGGACGCTACAACCGGCACGCGTGTACTGAAATCACTTCCAGATCGGCTACGTACGTAAAACGTTTGGGTTGTAGTAATACTTGGGCTATAAGCAGTCCCGATAGACACCGGACTGACTGACGCTTGAGAAGTGAACCACTCAATAGTTTCAGAACCATTATTCCCGAAGGCATAGACATTAACTTGCACCGGATTAATACCATCTCCACAAGAACTTCCTGCAGTTGTTGAAGGAGGAGATAAAAGAGCAACACTTTTTGAAACCTTTGATGTTTTTTTATATTTTTTTATTGTGTCTGCAGGAATAACTGTTCTTACTAATTCAAACTTTACATTATGGGTATTTACAACATTCACCAAATTATTTCCAATTAATTTATTCCCCAATAACAAATGAAATACTAAAAATAAAAGTAATTTATTTTTCATAAAATGAATTTTGTTGTTAATAAATGATTATTAATAGTTAAATAAATTAATGAATAATAATTTAATCAATAAAAGTAGAAATTTATTTCGAGGAAGAGAATTAAAATTTAATAAAATATTAACAAAACCACTGGTATTTAACTAAATAGTTAGAGACAAATATAATTATAAGACAAATCACAACATATAATTAATCCCATCCACCTTTTTTATTTAAAAGGATATAAAAGACTATCCAACGCAGCGCTATATGACGAAATTCTGTATCAGAATAAAAAAATTCACGCAAAAAAAAACCCCATCAAGTAAATGATGAGGATTCTTTAAAGAAAGGCGACGACATACTCTCCCACATAACTGCAGTACCATCTGCGCAGGCGGGCTTAACTACTCTGTTCGG
>NZ_JBLVPW010000011.1:0-172111 GCF_048286715.1 Flavobacterium kochi | reverse complement strand
TCTATCTTTTTTAAAACCCATGGAGATTTAACTCCTAACAAAACTCCCAATCCGTCTAATTCCATGCCCTAAAATTAGGTCATTTTTTGACTTTCCACTAATTTAGGCGAAGAACCAATTTTACTTCTGCTATGTCTTTTATTAAAATGGGAACACCAGAATTATTTTTTACGACAATGCTATTGATGTCATCCAGATTTTGAATCAGTCCTTCGCCACGAATAAAATAGATATTTGGTCCTTTGTCTATATAACTTCCGCCTGTGTTTTCGTTGTTGTTTTGCAAAGCGTCAAAAACATCAATAAGAGTAAGGTTAATGGCTGCCAGACGTTCGGGTTTTACCGATACTTCATATTGTTTTAGTTTACCACCA
This sequence comes from Flavobacterium kochi, assembly GCF_048286715.1. Taxonomy (NCBI): domain Bacteria; kingdom Pseudomonadati; phylum Bacteroidota; class Flavobacteriia; order Flavobacteriales; family Flavobacteriaceae; genus Flavobacterium; species Flavobacterium kochi. Next base: position 171,737 of record NZ_JBLVPW010000011.1, on the reverse strand, counting down.
AAGCTACTGACATCAACCACACCAATGGTCCCTAATAATTGACGACGAACAATCCAGTCCTGAATCGTTCTTAATTCTGTAAGATTGTATTTTTGTTCGTACCCTTTTTGCGGCACTAATACATATTGGAAAATTTCGCCAAGTCCTGTTGTTGGAGGTAATAATTCAGGGGTTCCGTATTGTTTAGGAATATTGTCGACAGCCGTTTTTATTTTTTCATCGACGCGCTGACGCGCAATGTTCACGGGTACATTGTCTTTGAAAACAATCGTAATTACTGACAAACCTGAACGGCTGGTGCTTCGTAATTCGACCATATCTGATACTGATTTAAATTCAGTTTCTAATGGATAGGTTATAAATTGCTCGACTTCCTGGGTGGCCAGATTGGGTGCATTTGTAATTACCTGTACTTGATTGTTGGTTACATCAGGCAACGCATCGACACTTAATTGTGTAAATGAATAGAGACCCGACATAACAAATATAGCCAACAAAACTCCCGTAATCAGCTTGTTGTTTACTGAAAAATTTATGATTTTATGTATCACTGTATTACTATAATGAATGACTAATCAGACAATTGTATTGCCCGTTTTTTGCGTGGAAAAGCCACAACTCTTTGACCCGAAATTACTCGGGCTTCATTATATTATTTGAGGCGGTTGCCAGATACTTCCAAAGAAATTAGAAATCAAAATTGATTTGTAAGTAGGCAAGGGTATTTTGATAATAGTAGCAGCAGCATCTAAATTTAATATAATTTCTGGAAAATAGATCAGCACCTGAGTACCACAACAGCTGCAAATACAAAATGGGGGGCACAAATCGTTTTCTTTATCGTGCGAATGGTTATCGTTGTTTACTATAAATTGTGCTGAAGAACGCGCGGAACTATCCACTTCGAGGTCTGCACAGGGCAAACACGAAAGAGCTACTATATAAATTGACAATATGGAGTTGAACCATTTCACGGTGTAAAAATATGGATAAAATTGGGTATGATTTCAAAAATATTTTTTTTGACACGGAAGTTGTGATTATCTAAAAGTTTTTTTAGTTTTGCCTAAAAATAAATTACGATGAACAATAAAATTTTCAACTTGTCTTTACTATTATTTTTATTAATGGTTTTTACATCTTGTGAGCCCACTTTTACCGATATTCCGGCTGATGATGAAGTTTTGGACGGACCCATTGATGGTCTTTCCTATGAAGAGTCTGCCCGTTTCTTAAAAGGCGATGAAGCATTCAGTGAAGTTTTTACCCGTGAAACAGGTCTCGGTTCTACATTTGTTGCGACAAGCTGTATCAGTTGTCATGCTGGTGATGGTAAAGGACACCCGTTTACTACGCTCACTCGCTTTGGTCAAATAGATGAAAGAGGTAATTTGTTTTTAAACCAGGGAGGTCCTCAATTGCAAAATAGGGCTTTGCCGGGATATTTGCCGGAAGAAATTCCGTTTGGGGCTACTTTTTCTAAATTTACACCGCCGGCAAATACAGGTTTAGGTTTTTTGCAATTTGTAACGGATGCTGATATCGTGGCGATGTCTGACCCAAACGATAGCAATGGAGATGGGATTTCTGGCGAGCCAAATTGGATAAGCATTCCTTCTTTTGTGCAGCCGCATCCCAATGCGATTGCTAAAAACGGGAAATATATAGGTCGTTTCGGCAAGAAAGCGGCTGCCCATGACTTATTGCATCAAACCGTGAACGCATACAATCAGGACATAGGCATTACCTCTGCATTTAGTCCTATTGATGCCTATACTAATTTGGAGATTGATCCTGAAATTGCGACCAGCACGGTAAACAATGTAGTTTTTTATCTGCAGACGTTAAAAGCGCCTGTTCAACGCAATCAAAATGATGCAGTTGTTAAACAAGGCGCAGCAATTTTTAAGAAAATCAACTGTACCAGCTGTCATAAATCGGAATTAAAAACAGGCTACTCTCCGATCAGCGCACTTTCTTACAAAACGTTTGCTCCTTATACGGATTTGTTATTACACGATTTAGGACACGGTTTAGACGATGGGTATACCGAAGGAAATGCCAAAACTTACGAATGGAAAACGCCACCGCTATGGGGAATTGGATATTCTGAAAACTCGCAGGGAGGAAAGTATTTTCTAATGCACGATGGTAGAGCAAATAGTATTGAAAGCGCTATTTTAATGCATGGAGGCGAAGCAGACAATAGTAAAACAAGTTATCAAAATCTTTCACAATCAGAGCGGGAAGCATTATTGAAATTTATAAAATCATTATAATATGAACAGAAAAGACTTTTTAAAAACATGTGGTTTTGGTTGTTTAGGCGGCATTTCTGCTCTTGCTGTATTGCAAAGCTGTAGCACTTCTAAAATTTCGGAAAAAGAGATAAAAGGTTCTGATATTTTAGTTCCGTTAACCGATTTTGAAATCAAGAACAAAGAGACTGTAACCTATAAAAAATACGTAGTTATACAAAATGAAAAACTGAAATATCCCATTTGTGTTTATCGTTTTGACGCGGATAATTATAGCGCCCTACTAATGCAGTGCACCCACCAAGGAGCAGAATTACAGGTTTTTGGAGATAAATTACAATGCGCGGCACATGGAAGTGAATTTAGCAACAAGGGAAGTCTAGAAAACGGACCAGCTGATAGAAATTTACGAAATTTTCCAATTACAATAGATAACGGTACCCTTAAAATATCATTAAAATGAGATTAAAATTCCTCTGTATAACATTTTTATTTTCCCTAAATTTCTATTCACAAATCGATCCTGTGTTGTTAAAAAGAACACCCAAAGACAGTGCTAAACAAGCTTTGAATATGGATGCGGTTTACAATCGTCCGTCTTTGAATATAGGAAAAAGCCCTGTAACTGTTGGTGGTTATCTTGAAACCAATTGGCAATATCTTTCAACGGATGGTGTTTCCGAAGGGCATCAATTTCAAGCCAGAAGATTGTCAATATTTATGTCAGCGGCGATTAGTAAACGGGTGAAATTTTTGAGTGAAATCGAATTTGAGGATGGCGGAAAAGAAATCGCTGTGGAGTTTGCTTCGGTTGATGTTGAATTTCATCCATTGGCTAATTTTAGGGCAGGAATAATTGTAAATCCGATTGGATCATTTAATCAAAATCATGATGGACCAAAATGGGAATTTACAGATCGGCCTATCTCAGCGACACAGCTGTTGCCAGGAACCTTTAGCAATGCAGGGGCAGGCTTTTTTGGAAAAAAATATGTAAAGAACTGGATGATTGGATATGAAGCTTATTTCTCAGGAAGTTTCGATAACTCGATAATTGAAAATTCAGAGAATAAAACGTTCCTGCCGGCTGCCAAAAATAATCCAGAGCGTTTTGAAGAAATTAATAGCGGTTTGCCTTTATTTACTGGTAAAATTGCCATCCGAAATAGTAAAATTGGAGAATTGGGACTATCGTATATGGGTGGTGTTTACAATAAATATCAGGATGATGGAGTAATTTTAGACAAAAAACGCCGTGTCGCTATTTTTGCAGTAGACTTTAATACAACACTTCCTAAAATTAAAACGTTTATAACCTCAGAATTGGCATGGATTAAGGTAGATGTTCCGAGTACCTATGGCCAGCAATTTGGCAGCAAACAATTTGGAGGATTTGTAGATGTCGTCCAACCGTTGCTGACAAAAAATATTTTAGACTGGAAAAATGCGGTATTAAACGTTGCTTGTCGATTAGAATATGTGGATTGGAACGTTGGAACTTTTACTGAAACAGGAGGTAATATTGCAGAAGACCTTTGGAGTGTAATGCCTGCAGTAAGTTTTCGTCCTAGCTCACAAACTGTTTTCAGGTTGAATTACCGTTTTCAAAAACAAAGCGATATTTTAGGAAACCCGGCGGCAATAACCGATGGATTTAGCATTGGCGTTTCAACTTATTTTTAGAAAATTGATCTTAAAAAACGCTCCTATATCGGAGCGTTTTTGTTACAAACTATTAATTTTCAGATGGAATCGAACACTTTTTTTGAATCCTGAAAGGAATAAAATTTATTTGTTTTTTAGAAATAAAAACAGTCCCAGAATACTGACTAAGAGAATGGTTAACGCCGTTACTACCATTGTGAAATCGCGAACATTTTTTCCTGCCCAATCCATAAATAAGAATTTATGAAAAATGGCAAAGGAATAGCCCTCGATGGTGTCCGAGTTTTCAATAACAGCCGCTAACCTTGAAGTGGATGTTTCAATAAAGTAAGTTGTTTTTTCAGGTGTATCGAAAGCTAATTTTACAACAGGTAAACGTTTGTTTACAAAACCGTATTCCCTGCTTTCAAAATCATTTAAGATTTTTATCTCTGATAATGAAACATTTTCTAAAGTTGATTGCTCAGGACTTTCATCCATTTCACAACACGCTGGTTTTGTTCCATTATTACTAAAATAAAGAGCTAAGAATTTAGCATATTCAAGGTCAATGTTTGGAGTCACTCTATTCGTTGCTGTATTGATGTAAATCACTTCTGATTTTGAATTCTCTTTTTTATCCCATTTGGAATTGGATTTTGGATTTTCATACTTTTTATTTTTTAGTACCACTAACTGGCAACGATAATAGACACTGTCATTAAGAGTAATTAGACTTAAATTTTCCAAACGATTCCAGTCTAAAGCAAGCCTGTTGCTTGAAATTGCCACGTCTTTGTTTTCAAAAACGGGTTCGTAAACCATTTTTGACAAGGTGTACGTTTCCCATTTTGTCGTGGCGTGATACCCACCGCTAAAAGCAAATGTTAAGGTGAACAGGGAAATCCAAATTCCAATTTGGCGGTGGTATTTTCTTAAACCTTTTTTTTGATTCTGGCTATCTGTTTTTTTAAACTGTTTCCATAAAAGGCCATAGATCACTATGCCACTCAAAGCAGAAATGCTGATAATGGAAAGAAGCAAAATCATGATTATAATCCTAAGGCTATTGTTGCTAATGGCATCAATAAAGGACCAATTGTGAAAGGTATCGAAAAACCAAATGAATGCTTGTCTCGATTTAGGATTATAGGTAGCCAATTTGCCTGAAGCAGTTTCTACATAAACCTGCATCGCATCGGGGCGATCAAAACTAAGTTTGTAAACGGGCAGATACCGATTGACGTATTTGTATTGCGAAGTAAATTCGGTAAGCAATTCAGTGCTTTTTATGGCACTTTTTTGATCGTTTAAGAAATATCTGGAAAGCCATTGTGCATATTTTTGATCACCGTTCTCCAATGATTTAGCAGTGGCAGCATTGAAATACAATAGATCGTCTTTTGTTGTTTTTACCTGGTAGTAAGTACCATTTTCAAATGAAACGATTCTAAAATTTTTAAATTTTGTAATCTTATTTTTTTGCAAAACCTCCTGAACCGAATAATGGAGCTGGCTTTTATCGATTGGTTTTACCTCCAGTTTTTCATTGGAAATTTGTGGCTTAAAAAAGTGAGCCATAAAGGGATGCATTAACCCCGATAAAGTCCAGAAAATAACTGGAATTAGGGTTATGATACCTAATGTGCGATGCCAGCGGTACATTTTTTGCTTGATTTTCTTGACTATTTTCGAGTCTTTCTTTTTTGAAGAATTTCCTTCCGGAATATTTTTGTTCATTGTTTAGTTTTTTAGGCACCGATAGCAGCCTTTTTCTCGACGATTTTTTCGCAGCGTACAGCGGGATAAGCTCGAATAATTATTTTTTTAAAGATAAATTATATTGCAATCCAATCAAAAAGGTTCTTGGAGCAGCAGCCAAATAAGCAGGCAAAGAAGTGCTTGTGTTTCCTCTGGCCACGTTGTAGGCATAGAGCCTGTCTGCCATGTTGATTACATTTCCATATAGTTCTATATTTTTATAGCTATATCCAATTCTTCCGTTAAACACGTTATATCCCTGGTATTTCACGATGTTAATCTGATCTTGGTAATAACTGGAGACCAATTGCCATTCTACAGAAGTTCTAAAATTGGGTAACCATTTTGGATAATAGCTCAACTCCGAATTTCCTGACCATTTTGGTGCTGATGGCATTTCAAAACCATCTAGTTTTTGTAAGGCATCGGTTGGTTTATCCGAAATTTTAAAATCTATAAAAGTGTGCTGTGCTGTCGTTCCGCCAACGCGTATTGCCCATTCCGATGAAGGTTTAAAGTTAATCCCAAATTCTATCCCTTTATGCAGTGTTTCTCCGGCTGACTGATAATCTGTAGAATTATCAGGTTGTTTGATGTTTAATAATTCATTTTTCCCTTCCATATAATATAAGGAATAATCAATAAATAATTTGTTTTTCAAGAGTGAGATCCAACCTCCAATTTCATAATTTTCAAATGTTGCTGGTGCTAAATTATAGTAAAATTCTGTAGGTTTTCCTGTTGTCCCGCCAGTGCCAGGTTTCCTCCTAAAAATAGCGGTCACACCAGGAGGTGCAAATCCTTGGGAATAATTGCCATAAAATCCGGCGTTGTCAAAAGGGTTGTAATTAGCGCCTACTTTAAAAGTAAGTTTATTGTAAAGTTTGGTACCGGTAGAATTATCTAAGGTGTTGTTATAATTGATTTTCATGTTGTCATAACGAAAACCGGAGGTGATTGTCAGTTGACTAAAAGGCTTAAAACTCAATTGCGCATATTCGGCAGTATTGTAGATGTCAGCTGTGTAGTTTACAAGCTTAATGTCGGGACGTTCAGCAATCACTTCGTAGTTCTTGACAGTAAGTCCGCCCGGGTTTAAATTGGCTTTTAAATCCGTACGATATGCCCAGTAGGTTGTTGGGGAATAGTCATATAATAATCCGGCGACCATTTGCAGGTCTAAAAAATTAAATTTTTGCGTATGCTGAGCTAAAGCGCCATAACTTTTAAAATTGCTTGAATTGACTTCACCTGTTGCTGTTGTTTTTCCAGGAATCCATCGAATAGCATAGGATGGGTTTTGCCCTAATTTATTATCTCTGTAATATACTGTTGCAGCAGTACTGGCATTATCATTCCAGTCGTGCTCTAATAAGATTTTGGTTCTTAGCGCATCCGATTTTCTATATGTAAAGTCAGAGGTGCTTTTATAGGTTCTGTTATTAAAATCATCTTCGTTTACGCCTCCGCTCATATCCGAATAATATTGCCCGTACATGGTGTTGCTGATTAAGCGGGTTTTCGGGCTGATATCATAATCAATTCTTATATTAATATTGTCTTTTCTATAATCGGAAAAAGTCATCCAGGAATTTTTTTGGTCACTGGAGATTCCGGCAATATGAAAGCCTACTTTACCAACAGTGGCTCCTCCGGCAGCTTGTATTCTTTTATAACCCCATTGATCGGCCTGGATTCCAAATTTGAATTCAGGTTCAACGGGAGGTTTAAGTGAGATTAAATTCACTGCTCCACCTACGGCTTCCGGACCGTATAAGGAAGAAACGGGGCCTTTTATTACCTCGATGCTTTGAAGGTTAAATTGATTGATTTCTAATAAAGCATTATGATTAAAGATTCCCATTGGGCGAATAGGTAAACCGTCTTCAAGATACAAGTAATAGGCATTGGTGGTCATTGGTTGCCGAATTGCCATCATGTGTTGTTCATTGCCGAGATTGACCATTAAAACACCAGGTATCTTATTGACAATTTCGTACAATGCCGAAGCTTTCGTTTCATTAATGGTTTTTGAGGTTAATTTACTAATGGCAACAGGAATCTCTTTGCGTAAAGAGGCGGTTCTATTGGCTGTAACGAAAACCTCATTAAGACTTTCAGATTGTAGGGTGTCTTTTTGTACTTTATTTTGAGCAAGGACAATCGGGCCCATTAACAGTAGGCTAAAAAATATATTTTTCATTTTTATCTATACAAATTTAAATAATAACAACTATTTCATTGGCTTTAAACCAATAAAATACAGTCCAAAAAATTGAAAAGTGGAATTACTAAATAGTACAGGCGGGTGGACGAAAGGTGGTGTTTGTAACCGAGATTGGTTTTTGAGCGCAATACGAGAAAAGTACTCCGTTAGTTGGAATATATTTTAAAGCTTCCAATTTATTTTCTGTAAAAAACTGAACATAAACCAACTCAAATTTTTCTTTAAGGTTGTTTTGCATTTTTTTTTCGTTATCCTCGAATTTTTTTAAGCTTTTTTGCAGTTCGCAACGACCATTACAACTATTAAAAACTAATTTTCGTTGTACACAGATGGTTTTTACAATTTCAGCTTGATTTGTTTTGAATTTGGCATATACAAACACATTACCAAAAGATGGAAGTAATAGAATTGATGAAAGCAATATGATAATAAACTGTCTCAGTCTTTTTTTATTACAAAAGTAACTTTTGTAAACAAAAAATGAAGTATAAAGCATGTTTTATTGTTTAATAGGCGAATATTTTTTTATTGTAGGTTATCAAAACACAATTGATACTACACCAATATCGCAAGTCCCAACAGTAGATCCTGGTAGTAGACAAATCATGTTCTCTGATGGAAGATAGTATACCATAACCTGCGCTCTGAGAGCACTTTTTAACTCTTTTACTATTCCTTTTTTGAAAAGTTAAATCAAACTTATTTTTTTTTAAAGAGAAACAATTGTAGTTTAAAACGAATATATTTACATTCAAATTAACAAAAATCAATTCGTTTAGAGGCTTTTGGACATAGTGGGAACCCTTGGACGACATTTCAAAATCAAAACATGATGCTGTAATATAGAGTTAAAATTTAAGATCTTGACAGAGACTAATAATAAAAACACTAACAAAGTAAGAAAAAGATCTTTACCCAACTTTCTTTTACTACTTTTCGTTTTATCTGCGCCATGTTGGGTGTTTGGTGCAATTTATGATGTGCAAATTTTCCCGGGATTTAAATTATTTCAGTTGCCACTTGCGATGCCGATGGTCGCAGCGCTGATTCTCATTCATCGGGAAAGCGGGAAGACTGGCGTTATCGCCCTTTTGAAAAGAACCTATGACTTTCGTAATATTAAATCCAAAATCTGGTATCTTCCGATAGTGTTTCTAAGTCCCAGCATTGGTTTTCTTGATTATTGGATAATATGCTTGTCGGGAACCTCAATTCCATCACCGCACTTTTCGTTTTTTACATTTCTGGGCTACAGCACAGTCTTTTTTATGACCTTTGGTGAAGAACTGGGCCTAACCGGATATGCCACTGACCCGATGCAACAGCGCTATAGTGCGCTCAAGTCAGGTATAATACTGGGATTAGTGTGGGCTGGCTATCATATTCCAGGTTTTGTCATTAGCGGGTATTACTCCTCTGAGTGGATTTTGTGGCACGCCCTCTACACTGTCGCGACCCGTGTTTTGTTCGTTTGGGTCTATAACAATTCAGGAAAGAGTTTGTTTTCCATGGCTTTGTTTCATTGGGCGTTTGGTTTGTTTTGGAGTCTGTGGCCACAGGACAATTTGCAGAGAGCTGTCCCTTTTTATGACCCACGCATCTGCGCTTTACTGGCTGTCTTCTATGTCTCGGTAGTTGTATTCTTGTGGGGACCTAAGACATTGGCGAAATATAGATATGCGCGATTCAGAAATACGGAGAGATAAAAATTAATCAGATCAGAAAATAAAAGCAAATTCAAATGACCAATTCAAAACACATTGCAAAATTGCTGGGTCCCACTCTTATTGTGATGAATGTATCTGAAGCAATAAATTCTCAAATGTGGGCAACTGTTCCAGCTACACAAACCTATTTAGCAGGCTCTTTATGGTTTCTTGCTGGACTTTCAATCATCCGTGCTCACAATCACTGGACTCTAGGCTGGTCTGTTCTAATAACTGTCATGGGTTGGTTCATCATGCTGGGAGGTCTGAGCAGGATGTTCTTTCCAGAGGCGGTTCAACAAGGGGCTCAAAACGTCTCTGTAGTTCTCGCCCTCCAAATGGTTCTTCTTACTACTGGAATTGTGTTGACCTTCAAGGCCTATAGTCGTGATAATAATAAAACAAGCGCTCATTAAAATTTGAGTTAGCAGTTATGACTTTTGGTACTGGAAGTGTGAACTGGCTGTACAGTGGAAAAAGATGGGGTAATCTTAGAATATGATATTTCACCCTTGTTTGATAATGAAATTAATTTTTCGCTATGGAAATTTTCTGAATTTGTTCGCACGCATCCTGATTATAGTAAGGTAAATTGTGATTTAGATTATATTGAAAATGAATTAGCTAAACTTATTGATAAAGGAATACTATTTTGGTTAGAAATACAAGGGTGCGTTTTTAAAATATATAGAGTTTTATAAAATTATTGCCAGGAAAGCTTTCTAAAGCCCTGGATCCGAACAATTTTAAGCAAAATTTAAAAAAAAAATTAACTTGATAAAATAGGCACGTGTTTAGGTGCCAAAAGTTATAGTAGATAAAGTCCTTTTCATGATTTGTAAACTTTTTTTATAAATTAACTTTTTGTCAATGTGCACCCTATATCAGCGGATTGAAAAGCTTTGGTATACCTTTTTTGACTTTACCAATAGCGGTTACTTCGTGGAATTCATGTTTTTATTTTACTTTGGGTTCGTTTACTTTGGAGGATACTAAATAGTTTCAAAAAAAACTTAGGATTCGGTATTTTTTCGGTATTCTTTAGGAGTTGTCGCTGTCAATTTTTTGAATAGCTTATTGAAATTGGAAACCGTTTTGTAACCGCATTCATAGGCGATTTCAGACATGCCCATATCTGTTTCAATGAGAAATTTACAGGCATTGGAAACTCGGATTTCATTTAGGTATTCCACAAAATGTTTTTTGGTTTTCAATTTAAACATTCTGCAAAAAGAGGTAGGGGTAAGATTGGCAATTTTGGCAATCTCAACAAGTGAAATATCTTCCTTGTAATTTTCTTTTACATATTGGAAAACATCTGAAAGGCGATCGTTTTTTGTTTGATTGTTTATTGGAGAATAGGCTTCATTATTGACGAAAGTCAGGTCAGTGCTTTCTGAAAGAAGAGATAGAATTTCAAAAAGGCCGATAATGATTTCAAAGTTTTTTTTGTTTACGAGTTTTTCTAATTTTTTGGCAATTAGTTCATTCGTTTTTCCGCTAATATAAAGCCCTTTATCAGCCTTGCTAAAAAGGCTATTAATCTTTTGCGTTTCTTTTAGTTCATAAAAGGCAGGCCCAAAAATATCTTTGTTAAAGTAAACTACAATGGCTTTTGCTTTTAATTTATTGATACCTTGATAATAAATTTCGTCATTAAGCCATACATGTGGGATGTCTGAACCAAGAAATACCATATCGCCGGATACGAATGGTTCTACTGAATTCCCAACGATTCTTTTTCCGTAACTTTCTTTTATATAGACTAATTCGAGTTCAGGATGCGAATGGAATGGGGACTGAAAAAAGGAATCTTCACGAGAAATAACAGAAACAGAACTGTTTAAATAAGAGGTTATTTTTGTTTTTTCAATTTTCACTTTTTTTGCAAAGATAATTAATAATTAAACAAAGATAATATTGAATTAATAAATATACCATAGTAATTATACCTTTCGAATTCTAAAACAGTTTAAATTTAATAAAATACGTATGGCACTAATTGCTCAGTCGGATGTTCAAAGTAAGGTTGTTTCTAAAGAAGCAAAAAGCTGGTTGTTCCCATTCATATTGGTGACCAGTCTGTTTTTTTTCTGGGGATTCGTTCACAATCTGGATCCTATTTTAATTCCCCATTTAAGAAAAGCTTTCAATCTTTCCGATTTGCAATCGTCATTGATTGACTCTTCTGTTTTCATAGCTTATTTTGTTATGGCTTTGCCTGCGGGTTATATCATGCGAAAGTATGGCTACAAATCGGGAATCATGATTGGATTGGTTTTATTTGGTATTGGATCCATTTTATTCGTGCCTGCGGCAAATTCCTTGCAATATATCTATTTTCTGGGGGCTTTGTTTATTATCGCGTGCGGGTTGACATTTTTAGAAACTGCTGCCAATCCTTATGTTACCATATTAGGACCTGCAGAAACGGCAACCAAAAGATTGAATTTTTCACAGTCCTTTAATGGATTAGCTGCTTTTATTGCTCCGGCCTATATTGGTCCAATGATATTATCCGGGAAAAACTTAAGCAAGACGGAGATGGATGCCATGGCACCCTCCGAATTGCATACCTATCTTTTAGCAGAGGCAGCAAGCGTTAAAATGCCTTATCTTATCTTGGGTTTGATTATTCTGGCGGTGGCAGTGGTTTTTTATTTCACCAATATGCCCGATGTAAAAGATGAAGATAGAGAGGGAGCTGAGGTAGCAAGTTTTGGAGGCGCTTTAAAATCAATGAAATTAAGATGGGGAATTGTGGCTCAATTTTTTTATGTGGGGGCGCAAGTTTGCGTTGCGAGTTTTTTTATTAAAATGGCCACCACAACAGCCGGTCTTGAAGAGGATAGTGCAGCTAAATATTTAGGTTTTTTCGGATTGGCATTCATGTTAGGGCGTTTTGCGGGAACTTTTTTGATGCAATACATAGCACCACGAAAATTACTGATATCGTATGCAACTATCAATATTCTTTTGTCATTATTGGCTATAACGGGAACGGGGATGGTAGTGGTTTATACTTTAATAGCCATTGCATTTTTTATGAGCATCATGTTTCCAACTATTTTTTCCATGGGAATTGACGGACTGGGACATAATACTAAAATTGGGTCTTCACTGATAGTGATGGCAATTGTTGGAGGCGCATTATTGCCTCCTGTATTAGGGTTGATTTCAGATATTACAGGTAATATTCAATATGGTTATATGGTGCCCTTAATCTGTTTTGCTGTAATATTATTGTTTGCATTCAATGGGCACAAAACAAACAAAGCATAAATTCTATTTATATAAGGATGTTAGAAAAAGGAGTTAAAAGACTGGTGGTCAAAATGCACCCAGCGGATAATGTACTGGTGGCTTTAACTGATTTGGCAAATGACGAAAAAGTGGTTTTTGAAGAACAAATGTATGTTCTTCGGGAAGCCATTAAAGCAAAGCATAAATTTTACACGACTGATTTAAGTTTGGGTGATGAGGTAATTATGTATGGGGTATTAGTGGGTAAAGTGCAGCATGATGTAGCTAAGTGCAGCCTAATGACAACGTCAAATCTTAAGCATGCGGCTGAACCCTATGGATATCGTCATGTTGATTTTGCATGGCAGGCACCCGATGTTTCCAAATACAAAGATAGTACTTTTAAGGGGTATAGAAGAAAAGACGGTCGTGTAGGAACTGCCAATTATTGGCTGTTTGTACCAACGGTCTTTTGTGAAAACCGAAACCTTGATGTAATAAAGCAAGCTTTACAAAACGAGTTGGGCTATTCTGTTAGCGATAAGTACACCCAGTATACACACCAGTTGTTGGAGGCTTATCAAAAAGGGGAAGCTATTGATTCGGTTGACATGCAACTGACACCAGCTACCACTACAAAGCGTGTGTTTAAAAATGTCGATGGGATCAAATTCCTAAATCATCAAGGAGGCTGTGGAGGAACGCGTCAGGATGCAGCTACCTTAAGTTCATTGTTAGCTGCTTATGCCAATCACCCCAATGTGGGAGGTATTACGGTATTAAGTTTAGGCTGCCAGCACTTGCAGGTGCAGGATTTTATGAATGACCTTAAAAAACAAAATCCGTCATTTGACAAACCGCTGCTTGTTTTTGAGCAGCAGCAATCCAATAGCGAAGAGCAATTGGTGGCCAATGCCATTAAAAAAACATTTGAGGGGTTAATTGAAATAAATAAGCAAGAAAGAACACCTTCTCCTTTAAGCGAATTGTGTTTGGGGGTTAAATGCGGTGGTAGTGATGGTTTCAGCGGGGTTTCAGCAAATCCTGCCGTAGGTTACACTGCCGATTTGCTGGTGGCTTTAGGCGGTAAAGTATTATTAGCTGAATTTCCTGAATTGTGTGGTGTAGAGCAGAATCTGATTGACCGTTGCATTACCGAAGAGGCCGGGAAAAAGTTCATCAACCTCATGCAGTCTTACGATGCTTTGGCACATAAGGTAGGTTCGGGTTTTCACATGAATCCGTCTCCAGGAAATATTAAAGATGGTTTAATTACCGATGCCATCAAAAGTGCTGGTGCTGCCAAAAAAGGAGGGACTGCCCCAGTGGTAGATGTACTTGATTATACAGAAATAGTTTCTAAACCAGGATTAAATCTGGTATGCACGCCCGGGAATGATGTGGAGGCAACAACCGGTAAAGCGGCATCTGGCGCAACGTTAATTTTATTTACTACCGGATTGGGAACACCAACAGGTAATCCTGTTTGTCCTGTGATTAAGGTGGCCACTAACTCAGTTTTGGCTAAAAAAATGAGCGATATTATTGATATTGACTGTGGTCCGATCATTAGTGGTGAAAAAACCATCGAAGAAATGGGAGAAGACATTTTGGAGTATTGTATTAAAGCGGCGAGTGGCGAAATTATTCCTAAAGCAGTGCTGTTAAACCAAGATGATTTTATTCCGTGGAAGCGTGGCGTGTCTTTATAAGAAATATTCTTCCCCAGGCCCTTTGAAGGAGGGAAGGAGAAAGGGGCCATGAATTTAGTCTGTCATCTATAAATCTATTATCTAAATTAAAATTGATATGTTTTCATTACAAAATAAAAAAGCGGTAGTTACCGGAGGTGGTAGCGGAATTGGAAAAGCAATTGCTGCTTTATTTGCAAAACAAGGTGCTGAAGTGCATATTATGGAATTGACAGAAGAAAGCGCCAAAACGGCTGTTGACGAAATAGAGGCAAACGGTGGAAAGGTATTTTCGCATGCCTGTAATGTGGCCAACCAGCAAGAGGTATTGGCAACATTCGAAAAAATAGGGAATATCGATATTCTTGTAAACAATGCAGGAATTGCTCATATAGGCAAAGTGGATACCACTGCAGAAGAAGACTTTGACCGTATTATGAATGTGAATGTAAAAGGCGTATACAATTGTTTGCATGCTGCCATACCACAATTTAGAAATTCAGGCGGAGGCGTTATTTTGAATATGGCTTCTATTGCGGCTTGGGTAGGTATTTCGGATAGGTTTGCTTATTCAACTGCTAAGGGTGCTGTAATGGCTATGACGCTGTCTGTTGCCAAGGATTATATTGGTGAGAATATCCGGTGTAATTCTATTTCACCGGCACGAGTGCACACGCCGTTTGTGGATGGATTTATTGCTAAAAATTATCCCGGAAAAGAAGCAGAAATTTTCGAAAAATTGTCTCAATCACAACCAATAGGACGTATGGGAAAACCAGATGAGGTTGCGGCACTGGCTTTGTTCCTTTGCAGTGATGAAGCTGGTTTTATTACCGGTTCTGATTACCCTATTGATGGTGGTTTTATAAAATTAAATAACTAATGAAGTAGCCTTATTCATAGCCTGTTATATAGATCAGTTTTATTCATTGGCAGGAATTGCTGCGCTACAATTGTTAGAAAAGTTAGGGTGCATTGTGATTTTCCGTTATATCAAACCTGTTGTGGACAGTCTTTCGGAGTTGTGTTTCGGATGTAAAAGAGCATATAAAAGACTAATCACGTTGTCGGTCCATCAAAAACAGGCGATATTGAACAGTCTTTAGTAACTGGGGTGCATGGTGCAAGAAGTGTCACTATTTATGTTGTTGAATAACATTTTAATTCTTAAATAATTTAATAAAATATAGAATGAAAAACAGAGTGGATTTAGGGTTTTTAATGGCAATGCTGACAACGGTAGGTTTTGCGCAAACAAAAAATTTTGCACCTATCAATACGTCAATGTCGGACGAGGAATTGGTCAAAATTGCAGCCAATATTGTGCCTTCACCACAGCAATTGCGCTGGCAACGTCTGGAGCTGACCGGATTCTTTCATTTTGGAATTAATACTTTTACCGGTAATGAATGGGGAAATGGGAACGAAGATCCTAAATTGTTTAATCCTACCGAATTAGACGCAAGACAATGGGTAAAAGCCTGTAAAGAAGCCGGAATCAAACAAGTTATTCTTACTGCAAAGCATCATGATGGCTTTTGTTTGTGGCCAACTAAGTTTACGGAGCATTCCGTAAAAAACAGTCCATGGAAGAACGGAAAAGGGGATGTTGTAAAAGAGGTAGCCGACGCCTGTAAGGAATTGGGAGTAGGTTTTGGCATCTATTTATCGCCTTGGGACAGGAATAACCCCTCTTATGGAACGGAGGCGTACAACGATTTTTTTATCAATCAGTTAACGGAATTGCTAACCCAGTATGGGCAAGTGGATGAGGTATGGTTTGATGGTGCCAATGGAGAAGGCCCTAACGGCAAGAAACAGGTGTATGATTTTGAAAGATGGTATGCCCATATTCGAAAATTACAACCGCAAGCAGTAATTGCGGTTTCAGGTCCTGATGTACGTTGGGTAGGAACAGAGAGCGGGCATGGCCGTGAGGAAGAATGGAGTGTGGTGCCGGTTGGAAAAAAAAATAAATTAAACGAAGGCTCACAAACCAAAGCGGATGCGCCGCCAGCAGGAGATATGAGAGGCCAGGTTTTAGGAAGCCGCAGCCAATTAAGGGATGGAGATGCCTTAAAGTGGTATCCTGCCGAAACGGATGTATCCATCCGTCCGGGATGGTTTTATCATGAGACGGAAGATGAAAAAGTGAAGACCCCGGAATATCTGAAAGAAATTTATTTTCATTCGGTAGGAAGAAACGGAGTGTTGTTATTGAATATCCCACCCGATAAAAGAGGATTGCTTACTGATTTTGATATAGCCGCTTTGAAAACCTGGAAAGAGAAATTGGACAATATATTTAAAGTAAATTTTCTGAAAGAGGGAAAAGGAGTTGGAGCGGTTAAAAAAATAAAGCCGTTGCTCGATGGTAATGATGCTACCCATCTTTCATTTTCGATGAAAGGAAATAATAATACGGTTGAAATGAATTTGAATGGAGAAAAAACATTTAATGTTTTACTGCTTCAGGAAAACATACGCATTGGACAAAGGGTGGAAAAATTTGTGCTAGAATATTGGGATAATAAAGAATGGAAAAAAGCAACCGAAGGAACGACTATTGGATTTAAACGTTTGTTAGAGTTTCCGGCTATAACGGCATCTAAAGTAAGGTTACGTATTCTATCAGCCAGATTACAGCCTGCATTGGCCGAAATGGGATTGTATTTTAACAAAGAGGAAAAAAAATAATAATTATGATAAAATTACTATCGAGTCTGTTATTTAGCTGTGTTGTTACAATGGCTTTGCAGGCGCAAACGTATACACCGTCTGCTGAAAACCTGGCGGCAAGAAAAGAATTTCAAGACATGAAATTGGGAATGTTCATCCATTGGGGGGCGTCGAGTGTCTTGGGCGATGGGGAATGGGTGATGAATAACAGGAAAATTGGTGTGAAAGAATACGGACGCCTGATCAATATTTTTAATCCACAAAACTTTGATGCCAAGAAATGGGTGGCTACTGCGAAAGCGGGTGGCATGAAATACATTACTTTTATTACCCGTCATCACGACAGTTTCAGCAACTGGGACACCCAACAGTCCGATTGGAAAATTACCAATACGCCTTATGGGAAAGATGCTTTAAAACAATTAGCTGAGGAGTGTCATGCAGCAGGAATCAAATTATTCTGCTATTATTCGTTGCTGGATTGGTACCGAAGCGATTATCAGTATGAAACCGGAAAAACAGGACAAGGAACGGGGAGAACCCAAAAGAGTGATTGGGAAAGTTACATCCGTTTTATGAAGGCACAATTGACCGAGTTGCTGACCAATTATGGAAAAATTGATGGAATTTGGTTTGACGGACATTGGGATCAATTGGATAATGATACTGACAAAACCCTACAGTCAAAAGTAAACTGGCATTATGATGAGATCTATAAATTGATTCATTCTTTGCAACCGCAATGTCTGATTTCAAACAATCATCATTTGACGCCAATTCCCGGAGAGGATTTTCAGGCATTTGAAAAAGATTTACCGGGAGGTAATTCGACTGGTTTTGGAGGACAATCCGTTTCACAATTGCCATTAGAGACTTGCGAAACCATGAATGATTCCTGGGGGTTTAATATCACAGATAAAAAATATAAATCGACAAAGGATTTAATACATTATATGGTTAATGCAGCAAGCCTTAATGCTAATTTTCTGTTGAACGTAGGTCCAATGCCGGACGGAACCATTCAGCCTGAATTTGTTTCCACCCTAAAAGAAATGGGAGACTGGATGAAAATAAACGGACAAAGTATTTATGGAACCAGGGGGGCTGTTATGAAAACACAAGAATGGGGAGTAGTTACGACCAAAGATAAAATAGGGTATGCCCACATTATTAAAACGCCTGAAAAGCACCCTTATATTTTAATTCCGGAAATGAAAAATAAAATTGTAAAATGTAATTTGCTGAATAGTAAAAAAACAATAAAATTTGAAACGAAACCGGAGGGAACTTATATATATTTAGAGGGTATAAAAATGGATACCATTGATACAATTATAGAATTGCAATACAGTAAAAACTAGAAAAAATGAAACTAATACGTTTTGGAGAAGCCGGTAAAGAAAAACCAGGAATTTTAATTGGAGAAAAAAAGTTTGATGTTTCTTCAATCGTTACAGATTACAATGAAGCATTTTTTGAAGAAAATGGATTGGAGAAATTAAAAGTAGCTTTAGATAGCGGTCTTTCATTACCAGAAGTGGATGCTTCTGTTCGTTTGGGTTCACCGGTGGCAAGACCTTCAAAAATTATTTGTATTGGGTTAAATTATGTAGATCATTGTTTAGAAACCAATGCACCGATTCCTGAAGAACCTATTATTTTCTTTAAATCGACTACGGCTTTGTGTGGGCCAAATGATGATTTGATTATTCCAAAAAACAGCACGAAAACCGATTGGGAAATCGAATTGGCGTTTGTTATGGGGAAGAAAGCCAGTTATGTGGAAGAGGCCGATGCAATGGATTATGTAGCAGGCTATTGTCTGCATAATGATTACAGCGAAAGAGCGTATCAACTGGAACGTGGCGGACAATGGGCAAAAGGAAAGGGTTGCGATACATTCGCACCACTAGGACCCTTTATGGCAACAACAGACGAAATTACTGATGTGAACAATTTGGCGATGTGGCTGACTGTAAACGGGAAGAAATTCCAAAACAGCAATACGTCCAATTTAGTTTTTAAAATACCTTTTTTGGTTCATTACCTGAGTCAGTTTATGACCCTGCTGCCAGGTGATGTTATCAGTACCGGAACGCCTCCGGGTGTTGGCTTGGGAATTAAGCCAGAACCAATTTACATCAAAGTGGGTGACGTTATTGAATTAGGAATGGAAGAATTAGGATCAAGTAAACAAGTGGCGATAGCTTATAGCAAGTAATCATGACAACACAAAAATATTGTTTGGCTCTGGATCTAAAGGAAGATCCACAATTGATGGCTGAGTACAAAGCCCATCATCGAGAGGTTTGGCCGGAAATTTTAAAAAGCATCAAGGATTCGGGAATTGAAGTACTGGATATTTATTGTATCGGAAATCGCATATTCATGATTATAGAGGCCGGTGAAGATTTTTCTTTTGAGAAAAAAGCAGCAATGGATGCCGATAATCCTAAGGTTCAGCAATGGGAAGAATTGATGTGGAAGTTTCAACAGGCGCTGCCATTTGCAAAGTCAGGGGAAAAATGGATGTTAATGGAAAAAATATTTGAATTGAAATGAGATTAAACAACCATCGAGGTAAACGATTTCTGGATTAGCGATGACCTGAAGGATATTCGGCGGGATTTTTTGCCCGCTGACTTACTGCCCTTACTCGAAGCAAATTATATTGATGGTTTCGTGCCAGTTCAGGCCAATGAAACTGGAGTATTTTTCGCAGTATAAAAAACGGAAAGTTCCAACATATTGTTCTGGGAGAATCAGAGGTTGATTTTTTACTAAGGGAAGTTTTTTGCAGGGAAATGCAGAAGAATTTTATCATTTATAAAAAACGAAAATGAATTTAGATTTAAACAACAAAATAATTATCGTGACCGGAGGAGCCAAAGGAATTGGTTTAGGAATCTGCAAAGTGTTGGCTTCAGAGGGAGCGATCCCTTTTATTATCGGAAGAAGCGAAGCCGATAATCTGAAGGCGGTTAGGGAAATTGAAGCTGCTGGCGGTAGTGCAAAATATGCCCAAGCCGAATTGACGAATCCGGAAGACTGTGAAAAAGCTATAAAGCAAGTCGTGGCTGAATGTGGCCGAATTGATGGGCTTATCAATAATGCAGGTGTCAATGACGGTGTTGGACTTGAAAGCGGAAATTATGAATCTTTCATGGCCTCACTGCATAAAAATCTGGTGCATTATTATTTGATGGCACACCATGCTTTGCCTGAATTAAAAAAGTCCAAAGGAAGCATTGTCAATATTGGTTCAAAAACCGCTGACACCGGACAAGGAAATACTTCGGCATATGCGGCTTCAAATGGAGGTCGCAATGCCTTAACCAGAGAATGGGCGGTAGAATTGTTGCCATACGGTATCCGCGTGAATGCGGTTATTGTAGCGGAATGTTTTACCCCATTGTATCAAACATGGATTAATACATTTGACAATCCCGAAGAAAAGTTAAGAGAAATTTCGGATATAATTCCATTCGAAAAAAGAATGACGACAGCCGAAGAAATTGCCAATATGGTTGCCTTTCTTTTATCTGAAAAATCAAGTCACACCACAGGTCAGTTAGTTTATGTGGATGGCGGGTATACGCATTTAGACAGGGCTTTATAGAAAAATTCCCGGAATGCTATTTATTATCTGATGTGTAAAGCAGAAACAATTGTATTGTTTTACTAATAGGGTTATATTCAAAATGTGCACACGGAAAACTTGTTCTATTTCTACCATCCTTTCCAATGCTTTGGAGAGGGTTTTTGCCCAGCCAAAGGATAGAAAAACTTCGGTAAAAAAAGCGAACCCCTCTGCACTGCCATTCCGCATCTGTTGTCCATATAAGGTTTCTTCAACTCGGTCTTGTGATGAAGCGAGACCAGGCATTCTCTCCATATAATGTGACGGCTTCAGGGCAGGCATAAGCGATTAAGTAACCAGCTATCTTCTCGTATATTTTATTTTCACCCCTGTTTTCTTTCGAGACGGTTAATAAATTTATCTGGAATCGCTGTTCTTACGTAAAGTCGTTTCCTGTTGGAGGTAAAAAGTTAAAAAGCTATAATAGATTAGTACTTTTTGAGCTTATATAAAGTTAATATCTAAAAAAATATAAACCCGAAAGCAAAATCTGTCACAGGAACTTTTAATTATCACAGAAAGACCCTATCTGTTGCAAATGTCTCTCCGTTTGGTATTTATTAAAGTTATCCCATTTTGGAGGAAAACTTGTTTTTTGTCCGCACATGGAATCCAAACAAACGTTGTTGTCTTTGTACGTAGCATGTAAAACAGCCAAAATTTTAAAGAAAAATTGATCTAACATTACGATAGCTTCAAATTCGGACTTTAGTGTATTGTAATTACTGTCTGATGGATTTAATACTTGCAGTAAATCTAGAACTTCGTTCTTTTCAGCTTCATTGATTTCAGCTAAATAACCCATTTTTAAAGTTTTAAAAACCAAATTATTCCAAGCCACACTGTCATGCCCCCATTGAACATTTGGTAGATTTAAAGAATGCTCACAAATTAGAATAATGGAAAAAAGAACATCATTTAAGTACTCCGCCGGAAACTCGTCAAAGCTTCTGAATTCAAAACCGCTTTGGTACATTTTTTCCTGATTAAAATCAAGACCCACTTCCGGAAGCAATTCATATTCCATGTCTACTTCAATCTGATCTCGCCACCAAATATTTTCCTCTTTTTCAAATTTTAGCAGTTTTCTAAAATCATCTACTTTATACGTTAGAATTTTACCTTTTGGCATAGCTTTATTAAAAGTTCCTACGCCTATGTAACGAGACATGGCGTTTCTCATAGAACCCAAAGTGAATTTTTTGTCCAAACTGTACTTATCACTGATCACTCCCATAATGTCAGGACTTCCAAGAGTTGCTATAAAAAAAGGCTCAAACCATTGCAACAAATAAATGGCGTTGGCGTGTGTTTTATCAAAATCATTATAATCGACAATCCTGCTGTTTTCCGTTAATGACGGCAAAGTAATATGAAAATGGTACGTTCCATTATTAAACAAAACGAGGTTTTCCTGATTGGTCATGAACATATTAAGGCCATTGTTGTAATCTGGAAAATTTAATTTCCCATTTAGGACGGACGATTCATTGATTTTATCGAGGAATAACTTTTTGGTGGCTTTTAATTCTTTGCACGAATCAGCTATCGTTCGATTTTCAAAATATTTGGTTACAAATTCGATAGAATCACCATCAAAATGTACAGCACCCATCGTTTTGTTTCTTTGGGTAATCATACTTTGAATATTGTACGGTTGATTCTCAAGGAAAAGTTCCATGATGGATTTTCCAAGATATTCGGGATTTTCAAGCGGTTGTGGGTTTGCCTCAGCAGTTTCTGCGTCGACTAATGGTTTTACTACCGATAATGTTTTGTGCTGATAGTTTGTATCCAGTTTTTCCAGCGAATGACTATTGATCATTCGGCTCACTTTATAGTTTTCATTCAAGCCAAAAGCTTTTTTCAATAAAGGAGCTAAGCTTTCTGGTTTATAACATTTTCTATAGTCAATACTATATTTCTCAAAGCCAATTTTTTCTTGTATAAATTCACCAGAAACTATTAGGGATTCTTCAAATTGCATGTAGGTTTCGTTTTCTAATCCTATTCCCCAATAATATTTTTTTGTCTGATTATCTTTCATTTATACTGATTTTCTTTTTTTATGGTTAATTAAACTTTTAAAGGCATTATTTTTTATTCGGAAATTCGAATCTAATCTGTTCAGAATCAGAGGCGAAAAAACTTGTAATGGATTAAGCATAATTGCTGCATCCATTAAAAAAGTTTTATTTTACTTTTAAAATTGTAGGATTTTATATTTTAGTGTCAGAAATTTTTCACCGGATCGACTGAAAGATTAATAAAAAGTGAAGTTTTATAATGGGGTTATAAAATTACTATTGTCATTAATGCTTTTGTATCAATAATTTAAGCAGAGGAATAGCTCAATTACAACTTTTGCTATTCTTGTTTTTTTCAAGTTGCAAAAGTAGTTCTTTATTGTGTCATTTCCAAGTGGTTAACGCACTGACAATCAATAAAAGTTTTGGTGTTTGAAGAATCGGGTTAATTGTTTTATCTATTCATGGTAGTAAAACACATAGGAGGAATATAACGCATCATTCCACCAATCTTTTCTAACTTCCGAAAAGTAATTATAATTCAACTTTCCTGCTTGTGATTGCAGTGGATATACTACTATGCCGTTCTCTCGATAAGCTTTATTCAAATCCGTTTCGGGAACAACAGGAACAATATGTCCAGAGAGTCCTTTTTCTTTTCTTTTGGCGCAAATTATTCCAATTCCGCCGTTGGCATTCACTTTATTTTGAATTTCATCAGCAGTGTGCATTCTTTTCCAACCAAAACTGGCTCCCCATTGTAAAAACCAATCATGGATTGCACTGGAGTAAATGCGATCAACAGTTTGCTCAAAAACAGCTTCCTCGTCCTGTCCCTGCACTATTTTTTTCAGCGCTTCATCCGTCCACCAGACTGTTGGAAGATATACTTTACAGAAATAGCAATAATCATAAGAGTACACATTACAATAGGTATCTTCTACTGTTCTCTGATACCTGATATTGACAGCAACATCCAGCTTATCAATGAGTCGGCCAATACTTTCTTTTTTACTGACAGAATCCGTCAAATCTCTAAAGGGAATACTGGAATCCTCAATAGGTTTTTCCTTCATTTCCATAGAATCTAACTGAGATGCCGGATCGGGTAATAAATCAGCTTTCTTTATTTGACTATTCGGTATTGGATTATCATCCAGAGGTAACGATGCTACTGATACGGTATATTTTTCCATCTTGAGTACTTAAAATTAATTGACTTAACGCTACAGGAATTGACTTTCGCACAACGTAATCTTGTCAATCAAAAAGTAAATATAAGGATTTTAAATTTTCTAAATAGTTGTGGCAAAAGACAAATTATAGAAAATATTACAATTAATGTAATTGATTTATTATCCTGTTCATGTAAGAATAAGATTAACTTCAGGAGTTTAAAATCGTTCGTTTATGAATACTAAAGGTCATTGTTATCCGAAATCTATTATTGTTCATGCAGTGTATTTCATCTTGCAGAGAATAAAACAGCAAAAATAACGTTCTTAAACAAAACAATATTATGGGTTTATTTGATTTTATGATAGTGGAAATTGCTATGGATTTAGGAACGGCTAATACTTTAATAATTTATGATGGAAAAATTGTAGTGGACAGCCCTTCGATTGTGGCCAGGGATATTAGAAACGGGAAAATTATTGCTGTAGGTAAAGAGGCCAGTTTAATGCAGGGTAAGACCCATGAGAATATTAAAACAATCCGACCGCTTAAAGACGGGGTTATTGCAGATTTTGATGCTTCAGAGAAAATGATCAGCTGGTTTATAAAAAACATACCAGAATTAAAGAAAAATTTTTTAACCCCCGCGCTGCGAATGGTTGTATGTATTCCCAGTGGTATTACCGAGGTGGAAATGAGAGCTGTAAAGGAGTCTTGCGAACGGGTAAACGGGAAAGAAGTGTATTTAATTCATGAGCCTATGGCTGCTGCTATTGGAATGGGTTTAGATGTGATGCAGCCCAAGGGCAATATCATCGTAGATATTGGAGGAGGGACTACTGAAATTGCGGTTGTTGCCCTAGGAGGAATAATTTGTGACAAATCGATAAAAATTGCTGGTGATGTTTTTACCAATGATATATTGTATTATATGCGAACGCATCATAATTTATATGTTGGAGATGCTTCTGCAGAGCGAATAAAAATTGAGGTTGGTGCTGCAATGGAAGAACTCGAAGAAGCTCCTGAAGATATAACGGTTCGTGGAAGGGATCTACTTGCCGGGAAACCTAAAGAGGTTATAGTTAGCTTTAGGGAAATTGCAAGAGCTTTGGATAAATCAATTCAGAGAATTGAAGACGCTATTATGGTAACGCTTTCAGTGACCCCGCCAGAACTGGCTGCTGATATTTATAATACGGGTTTGTATCTCGCAGGGGGAGGGGCTATGTTGCGTGGTCTTGATAAAAGGATTTCGCGGAAGACCGATTTGCCGGTCTATATCGCAGAAGATCCTTTAAGAGCCGTGGTCAGAGGTACGGGTATTGTCTTAAAAAATATACCTAAATATAAAAGTGTACTGATAAAATAATTTCATTTATGCATCATGAAAAGACATAAAAAAAACCTATTTTGTTATAGACTGCACCCAAAAGTTTAGACAGATTTATAATTAATTTTGATAATAATGAGCTCGATATTGTATCGGGCTCATTCCTTTTAGATTTAGTTTGATTCTTTCATTATTGTAATATTTTATATATTCTTTAATTTCCTTTTTTTAATGGGTAGTGTCATTAAATTTTATGATATGAAACAGTTCCGATTTTAATATGCCAAAGAAATTTTCGATAACTGTATTATCTCAACAGTTTCCTTCTCTTGACATACTCTGCACTAATCGTTTTTCTTTCAAGAGCGTTTGATCTTGTTTTATTTAATATTGCCAGCAATCGGAGTGTAATATTAAATTGGTATTATTTGATATTCTCCTAAAAGACTTTGTAAGCATAGTGGTTCTTTGAATAAAAATTAATCAATTTATTTACCGCTCTAATGATCAGATTCTCTTTTGATTGTAAAAAAAAATAGTTAAAAAATTAAAATAAATTTTTAAATAACATAAAATATATAGCACCAGAGATAATCGAAGAAAGTTAAAAGAGAAAGGAATAAACCTGATCGGAAAGCCTTTGGGACGACCTTCACTGGCAGCGCAAATCGTCTTAAGTCCAGGAGAAAGAAATCCTATAGAAGGTAAATTTGGTCAAGCAAAGACTGGATATGGTTTAGACCGTGTCAAGGCTAGGTTGCAAGATACAAGTGAATCTTGGATTGCCAGCATCTTTTTAGTGCTCAACCTAGTCAAATTGGCTGGGGTGGCACTCCATTGTCCGATAGCTCTATTATTCGAGAGTTTATCAAAATGGTTAATGCAAAAAATGGAACAAAATGGAAATAGGTGTGATTTAAACGAAAATCACACCTATGAACTATGTCTTTTATGAAAATGAAAAATAAACGTGTCTCTGAGTTTTTCAGCAGACCCTACTTAAACTAATGAAGTTATAAAAAAACTTAATTTTTTATTGGCTGGTAAAATCAATCCATAGTGGAGGTTTTGATTAAAATGTAGTTAAAAGAACACGTTAAGCTAGTGATTGAAGCAAAGCAGTACGTATATAGTAGCCTGGAATTTTTTAATTGTCGTTAATACCGGTACTATGTTGGCGATTTTTTAAGCCTAAATTTTTTATGATTCCCTTGCCTGTTTTTATTATTTTAGCAAAGAAATTAATTTTTTCGGTGGTATTGCCGATGGTTTAGTTCAACATAGGTCGTGAGGTTTTTAAGCTAAACTGAAACTTCTTTTTGTATTTTTAGCTTATCGACAAAACAAACTAAAACAGTAAAGAATCGATTGTCTCGAATCTGGCGGGACGCTAGTAGTAATTTTTAAATCCCGAAGAAAACTATGTCTGAAATATTTAAGACTCATTTAGAAAAGTTTATTGAAGTAAACGAAGAGGAACTTTCTGATATTTTAGCATTCTTCCAAATTGCAAATATCACAAAGAAAGAAAATCTGCTTGTTGAAGGACAGATTTGTAAATCGCATTATTTTGTTCTTAAGGGTTGTTTGCGAAAATTTTTTATAAATAATAAAGGAATTGAACAAACTACCGAATTTGCGATAGAGAACTGGTGGATTACAGACAACTTTGCTTATGAGCGAGGACTGCCAACGGAATTTTACATTCAGGCTGTAGAAGATTCAGAAGTTTTAACCATTGACAGTTATTCACAAGAAAAATTATTGGTCGAATTTCCGAAAATGGAACGTTATTTTAGATTTATCTATCAACGGGCATATGCAGCATCACAAATGAGGATAAAATACCTGTATGACTTGTCTAAAGAAGAGTTCTATAATCATCTGTGCAGAAAACATCCTGAGTTTGTGCAACGGATTCCACAATATTTAATTGCTTCTTTTTTAGGTTTTACTCCAGAATATTTGAGCGAGATTAGGAATAAAAACCGTTCTTAAACCAGTTTAAGTTTTTTTTGTATTTTGTTTAAGACATTTGCCCTGTTAATTTTAAATAACACAAAGATGGAAAAAAGAATAAACATCAATGAAGTTGAACCTCAAGCATATAAAGCAATGTATGCGTTGGAAGGATATTTAGCAACAACTCAATTATCGAAAACACACAAAGAATTAATCAAAATTCGTGCTTCTCAAATCAACGGATGTGCATTTTGCATTGATATGCATACAAAAGATGCACTAAAAAACGGAGAGACCCATCAACGTATTTTTTTACTGAATGCCTGGCGTGAAACCGATTTATTTTCGGAAGAAGAAAAGTTAATTTTAGCGATTACTGAAGAAATCACCTTGATTCATGATAAAGGTTTGTCAAGTGAAACGTACAAAAAAGCGGAACAATTTTTTGATAAAAACCTTATCGCTCAAATTATAATGGCAATTGTAATCATAAATGCATGGAACAGAATTGCTGTAAGTACACATTTAGAACCAGCAAAATAAAACTACCACTGTAGTTAAGGTTTCTAATTTAGTCATCTCTCACTCCCAAAAAAAGTCCATTTTGTTAAGCAAAATGGACTTTTTTATATTTCAGGTTTTTCCCTTTTTTAATTTGTCTCTTGAAAGTTATACTATTATTTAGACTACTTATTGAATTAGTTTTGTTATATTATGGAAGAGTGAAAGATCTTTTAATTTCTTTGAATCCTATCCGATTATACTACCTAAGACATGTTCTGAATGAAGACTTGAATAGCTGAAAAATTGCCATGCTGAAATTAATTGATGTGGTTATTTATTCAAGTTTCTTTAATTTTATTAAATAAATAGAATCTTATGTTCTCCTGAAACAGCTATTCACAAAGGGTTTTACTAGAATAAAAGTACTACAATTGAAATTTATATTATTAAATGCAAAGGGATCTATAAGCCTATAGTACTTTCGGGAAGAAATCAGAAAGTGTAAATAACCTTGCCATAACCTTGCTATAACCTTGCTGTTTTTTGAAGTTATTTGTAAGTCAATATTAAAATAGGAAAATCAAATTATAATTTAAAGTAAATTTTTTCTATTGTCAAAAAAATGAATTGGCTTTCTGCTCATTGGATTATAAATCAATGCGTGCAACTTTTCTTTGGGGGTAAATTCAATTTTTGGAGTTACTCTTAATTTAGCCCTGAAATGATCTTTAATTCTATTCAAAATACCTTCAGATTCTTGTTTTACGGCAATCCTGATTAAAATTTCATCAGTTCCCAACTCATTTGTTGAAATTATGATTATGTAATTTTCAATAGCATCAAAATCGTTCAAAATATCAATCATTGCTGGCGGATACAAGGTTGTTCCCTTGTATTTTATCATTTGCTGTTTTCTTCCAATAACCGGACCAACGCGTAACGTATTTCGACCGCAAGAACAAGGATTGGTGTGCAATTGCACAATATCGCCCGTTTTAAAACGTACCAAAGGCATTGCTTCTATACCCAAAGTGGTAAAAGTCAACTCGCCTGATTCTCCGTCTTTTACTGGTTTGTCGTCTTTGTCCAGAACCTCGACAATTATTAATTCGGGATGATGATGGCCACCAATCGAATGCTCACATTCCGTAAAAGCCGTACTCATTTCGGTCGAAGCATAAGTCGAAAACAGCTTGATGTTCCATTTATCAGTAATTTTTTTTGATAAAATGGTCATCGAAAAATCTTGATTTCGTAAAGATTCTCCGATGCAAACGGCCCCTTTTATGCCACAATTATTATAGTCAATATTATTTATTTCGGCATATTCAATCAGTTTCAGCAGAAACGAGGGAACTGTGATTAAATAAGTAGGTTTGTATTTTAAAATAGAATCCCATTGCAATTCCGGAATTCCGGCGCCCACACGAATTACGCCCACTTTCATTTTTCGCAATCCTAAAAAATAGGCTAAACCTGCCATAAATCTCCTGTCAATTGTTGTCATCAACTGCACGATGTCACCTTCTTTAATTCCGGCACAATCAAAAGAAATAGCTTCGTTATAGGCTAATCTCTCTAAATCTTTATCTGTCAAACCAAAGGTTACCGGATCTCCTAATGTACCGGATGTGGTGGCATAGTCAATAATTTTATTGGCTGGCACACACAGAAAATCGTCGTTGTATTTTTGCAAATCTTCCTTTGTTGTCACTGGCAAAAGCTGTAAATCCTCAATTGACCTTATACTGTCAATATCAATTTTACCTCTAGAAAATAGTCTTTTATAAAAGGGAGAATTTTGATTGACATAAGTTAAAACTTCCAAAAGTTTTTGTTGTTGTAATGCCTTAATTTCAGATAAAGAAGCTTTTTCTATTGCAGGAATCATAGTAATTTTCTTTTAATTTTCTTTAAATATTTTGTATTTCTTCTTTTTTGGGAAGGGTGATTTTTTTGATCAAGGCTTTTCCCAATTGTACTTGAGCCAATTGGTATGACTTTTTTTGATAAAAGTACAATCCAATTTTATAATAAACACTTTTAATCTGATTGGTATTGGCCACGGCAATAAGCGTGGAGCCAAAATAATTGACTTCAGCTTTGGTTTTGAACCGCTGGTTTAAATGGTCTTTTATCAAATTGAGTTTGGCAGCAAAAAAAGTATTTTTTTTCGTTTCGCTCGAAGGTAGATTGGGCGTGATAAACAGAAACAATTTGTTTTTGTCCTTAGTCATCATACAACCGTTTTCCAGTTGAAAATCATTGAGTTGTTGCAGTTTTTTTAATCCAATGAAAGAAATTTCCAATGGACCTTGAAGTATAAAATATTTGGTAACAATTCCGGTTGGCGAAGTTATGGTTTTGTAATTGCCCGCAACAGCACTTGTAACACGGTCTTTTTGTAATTTTCCCTGAATGGTTTCGTAGTCTTTCTCGTTCAGGAATGAAGGCAGGTTATTGTGTACAAAATTCATCGTTTCCTTAATGTTTTCTTCATCAATTTTCCTTTGGATAGAAGTAATATAGGGTTTGCACTCGTTGGAAACGCTGTCTAGAAAAACTTGGGCATATTCGGATAAATCCTCTGTAGTTCCTGCTTTTTCTAAATGAATCGTAATGGCAATTTTATCAGCAAAATTCAATTGGTTTAAAACTTTTGCCGGGACATCGGATTTGTTGTTTGTTGGAATTAATTTGGTGATGTCTTCACTGAATTTAATTTTGGAAGCAAAGAAGAGGAATAGAAAAAGCATTCCAATAAACAATGCAACAGAAAGGAATTTCCTTCTATTCACAAAGGAATGAATGGCGAAAAATAAGTAGTGCATTCTTTATTATTTGTTTCTAAAAGTACTAAAAATTGTCAATACCTTCCACTAATTTATCGCTTGCTTTTCGGCACTTGAAAAACTTTTAGATTGCAGAATAAAGTTTTTTATATACTCTTTCAAGTTTCCTGATTGCTCTTGGTAATGGTCCAACAGGAAGTTTTTATCTTCCTTTTTATTTGCGCTATAGTTTAAAAATTTAGGTGCTTTTTCCTGAATGCTCAATCGAATTAATCTTATTTCGATGTTATTGGGGTCACTTTTTACGGCAAATTCTACCATTTTAGCTCCTTCTTTAAAATTTTTAGATTTATCAGAAATTTCTTTTTTATATCTCGACAACGCCACTATTGATGCGCCTTTGTAAGCAACCAATGTTTTATTGTCTTCTTTTGTAACATCGGCCAATTTTGAAGCAAATTCTTTGGCATTACTTTCGGTATTTACCGCAGAAGAATACAGTTTTCGAATATACGCAAGTTCAGGAGTATTGGAAATACTTAGAAAAAGGCAAATGGAAAGGAATAATTTCATGTCTGGTTACTTGTGGTTGGGTATTATAAAAGGCTAAACTTTTCGATAAACACTGCTGAGTTTCAAAGCTACTGTATCGTTAAAATAAGTAACGTTTTTTACTTTGACCAAGTCGGTTTCAGTCATTGAAACATCAAGTTCTAATCGCAATTCCGGTGTGTTGAATGGATTGATTAATGCCATAAACTTGGCGTTGGACAAGGATTGCATAAACAGGGAGCTTGCAGAGATTTGTTCCGTAAGTTCCTTGATGATTTGCATCATGCAAACGCCCGGCATAATTGGATTACCCGGAAAATGTCCTTTGAAAACTTCGTGTTCCGCATTGATGTGGATGAGAACCAAGTGTTTATTCTCGGCTGTGTTTTCTAAAGAAATGACTTTGTAAAAATCTTTTAATATCATATTTTTTTATTTTACATCAAATGTGTAAGTGTCTCCAAATTGAAAAATAACATTGTTATGGTTTCTGTCAGAATAATCTAAAACTGGTATGAGCCCTTTTTTGGCACGTGCTTCTATTCCAAAGTTTTTGCCAAATTTTAACTCCGCTTCAATAAATAAACCAAGATCTATTTTAGTCAATATTGTAATTTTTGTCAACAACAACATCAAAACTTGTCCCTGTGTAAGGATGAAAAATTTGGATAAATCGAAATTTGTTTACAATATTTAAATTGAGATAGGAAATCTTTATTGTTCCAGATGTACTAATGCCCTTAGGAGAAAAAACATATTCTGAGCCTTGATTAGAACAAAGTACCTCTGGCGATAATGTATAAAATTTAGTTAGATTCATGTTTATAAAGCCTCCTACATTTTGAAATTAAGGTAAAACTATGGTCGATTCCTTTGTATTGATTGTATAAAAGGATTGTTTTATAGGCTGGTTTTTCCAAATTATTTACGCTAATAATTTCTGGAATCTCCTGTGTTTTGATTATTTTTGAACCAACCCATAATCCAAAAGCTGAAGCGGTATTGTATTCACCCGACAAATGTTTATAATATACTTGTGGTGTGTTTTTAAAAATATTTTCATAAAGTATTGTGTAATAAGTATCAAATGCTATATCACCATTATATCCTAGAAGCACTGCGTCAATATCGGAAACTTGCAATTTATTTGCTTTCAAAAAAGACATTATTTTTGCTTCAACCTCGTTTACGTCCAGTTTATTTATGATTTCTATGTCCAAAACTTCGGCATAAGTTGTGTTCTTTTTTTCATTTTCCATAACAAAAAAAGTAGCACCTTCGCCATAAACTGCTCCTTTTGTAGTCGAGTTTAAAATCTTGTAAGGACTTTGGTTTTCTTTTTTTATAAATCCTGCCAACCTAAATAGGGAAGTGGTATAATCTGCATTTTCATCTATACCACCAACTAAAATAGTGTTGGCTTCCTCTTCCTCGATTTTCATTTTTGCATCCAAAAGTGCCGATTCAAAAGAAACAGAACCATTTACATAGGTCACATTATACGCTTTGCATTGCAATCCCAAAGCAATTTGGGCACCAACGGTGTTGTGTGTTGATTGTATAAAAGAAGTGGGTGTCAAAAATTCTTCTTTATTGTCGATAATCGCTTTCAAGAATTTCTCTGAATCTTCAATACAACCCATTCCAGTTCCAGTAATAATAGCGTCAACTGTTGCCACATTAGCATCTTTCATTGCCATTGCCGAAGCCACAATTCCGTTTTTCACGCCTTTAGCCATTCTTCGGATGGCGACAGGCGAAATAAAATCTTTGTAAATCGGAGTTTTTATCGCAAGAATTGTACCATTTTCATTGATTTCGGCTTTTTCTAAAAAAAGAGTGTTGAATGTTTCCTGAGCCGAAATACAACCTAGTCCGTTGATATATGTCTTTCTCATTCGTTTTTAGAAAATATTAGGGTCGAACAATTTCCTCCAAATCCAAAAGAATTGGACAATACATGTTCAATGTTTTTATGTTTTAAAGCCGTTTGCGGAATTAGATTGAATTCCTGCATTGGTGTTTCAAAATTCAGGTTTGGAAAAACCACGTTGTTCTGAATCGCCAAAACACTATAAACGGCCTCAATTGCAGCTGCAGCGGCTAAAGTGTGACCTGTTAATGGTTTTGTGGAACTAAAATCGGGTGCTTTTTCTTCTCCAAAAATCCTCACAATTGCTCTTCCTTCAGACAGATCATTATTAGGAGTTGCCGTTCCGTGAACGTTTATGTAATCTATTTGTTCGGGTTTTAAATTCGCCACTTGCAATGCTTTTTCCATTGCCAAAAAAGCGCCATCGCCGTTTTCTGAAGAGGCCGTTTGATGAAAAGCATCATTCGCATTTCCGTAACCGGAAACCCGAGCCAAGACTTTTTTGTTTTCTTTATTTACAATTTCATCAGATTCCAATACCAGGAATGCTGCGGCTTCTCCTAAATTTAAGCCTTTTCTGTTATCATCAAAAGGGCTGTTGTAACCATCGGATAAAATCATTAAAGTCTTGAAACCGTTGATCGTGAATTTTGCTAAGGCGTCTGTTCCACCTACAATCACTCGGTCTAATTTCCCTGATTTTATCAATCTTGCGCCCAGCATTATCGCATTTGCTGCCGACGAACAAGCGGTGCTAATTGTGGTAACCATTCCTTTTAAACCCAGCTCATCGGCAATTTTATGAGCCACATCGCCACCTTCGTGACAACTGATATATTTTACAAGGTTTTCGTTTTCAAAATAGTCGTAATAATGAGCTTCAGTCATATCCATTCCGGCAACGCTTGTTGCCGAAATCAATCCAGTTTTATATTCGTTAATCGAAGAGATTTTGGCATTTTCAACTGCTTGTTTGGCTGCAATTGCACCAAGCATCGCCGTTCTTGAAAAATTATTGTCTGGCGAAAGTTGCAATTTCTCAATCAACTGTTGATTCGTTTTTTTTATTTCACCTACTTTTATTTCGCCAGAATGTACCGTCGAAATATTTTCGATGGTTGTAATCCCAATTTTATTATTTACTAACGAAATATAATTCTCCTCAACCGTATTCCCGACAGCTGAAATAATTCCCATTCCTGTTATGGCAACTCCTTTACTCATAATTATTACAGTAAGAAACTTTGTCAAAGCTCAAAACTTTAACAAAGATGAAAATCTTATTTCGTTCTATTTTCCTTTATGTAAGCGGCCATTGTTTCAATAGATTGAAAGATGGTTTTTCCCTCTTTGGGATCCACTAATTTGATTCCGTAATCTTTATCCAACATAACGATAAGTTCCAAAGCATCGATTGAATCCAATCCTAAACCATCTCCAAATAAAGGATCATTGTCATTGATCTCTTCCAGTTTGATATCTTCTAAATTTAAAATATCTATAATTTTTTCTTTTAATTCTTGCTTTAATGCTTGCATAAATTATTTGTTATATTCTGTTAGTAACGTTTCTATTTTATGTTCTAAATCCCCTTCTTTTACCACTAAATAAAGAAATGCTTTGTATTCTTCGTCGTAATATTCAACCCAACCGCAAAGCACTTTGTCCGCTTTATTTGAATCCAAAAGCACCTTGGCATAATTCGCCATAAAAGCGGGATTGAAGGTCTCAAAGATAAAGAAAGAATTCTCGCTTTTCAGTTGATGCCTGATGCTAATTTCTCCCAGGCAAATATTGGGCAAGGTATAAACAAAAACTGCCGGACTGGGAAAATAATTTTCTGGGTCAGAAATCGAGTTTTGGTATTTCACGTCAGTATCCAAACTTGACGAATTGTTGGCAAAAACTAAGGCAATATTGTTTTCTTTGGATTCACTATTTTCATTTTTCAAAAGTAATTCTGCTCCAATAAAAGCCAATTTACTTAAACGATCCATTTTGAAAAACTTGGGATAGTTGATTTCGAAATTATGATAAGCTTTCTTTGAAAAGTCTGAAAATGTTGATGGTTCTAACTTAAAAAGTGATGTTCCGTCCAAAATAATTTCATTATTATGAATGGTGCAAAAGGATTGTATGTAGGTTTTAATAGCTGACATTATTTCACTTTTTCGAATAAAACCGCCATATTACAACCGCCAAAACCAGAGGCTGTTTTTAGGAAATGATTCATTTCTTTGTTTTCATTTTTTTCGATGATTTTGATAGATTGACTTACTCCGATTTCATCAAAACCCAAAGAAACAAACAATTTGTTTTCTAAAACAGATTCAATTCCGATGACGGTTTCCAATAATCCCGAGGCTCCCAAAGTGTGTCCATAAAAACCTTTCAAGCTATTCACGGGAATATTTTCAAGCCCCAATCTATTGAAAGCAATAGCTTCCATTTCGTCATTAAAAGGAGTTGCTGTTCCGTGAGCCGAAATATAATCGATTTGATTGGCGTTGATTTTGGCTTCCGCTAAAGCGCTTTCGATGCTTCTAAAAAGGCCTTCGCCGGTTCTTGATGGTCCGGAAATATGGTTGGCATCGTTGATGGAACCGTCTCCAATAATTTTTATTTTGGCATTTCCTCTATTTGAAGAAACCAAAATTGCAGCCGTTGCTTCTCCCAAAGTAACCCCATTTCTGTTTTTAGAATACGGCCTGCAAGGCAAATCGCTCATCGCTTGAAAGGAATTGAATCCAGACAAAACAAATTCGGAAACTTCGTCACCAGCGACAATAAATATATTGTCAAACATTTCGCCTTGAATCAATCTTTTGGCCACCGAAACTGCCAATATTCCGGAAACGCAAGCATTGCAAATAACAATCGGTTCGGTTTTAAAACCAAAAAAAGCAGCTATGTTTTTTGCAAATTCACTCAAATGTGCTTTTTTAAAATTGGCTGAAGATGGATTTACTAAAGCAGTAATATTTCCCTTGGTTGTAGAAAGAATTAAACCTGTTCGTTCATCCAACCTTGATTTTTCGACTATGGGTTGCAAAGCCAAAATCATCATTTTTTCTAATCGGGTGTGATTATCTGCGGAAGAAATTTTGGCGAAAGCCGAGTTTAATTTCTCATTATTAACAATTGAAGCATAAAACGGCATTTTCATCAAGTCCGTATTTTGATGCAATTGAATACCAGAAACACTGCCAACAATATTTTTAATATTGGTAGTGACATCAAACCCAATGGGCGTGATACAATTGGTTTTGGTAATATATACTTCTCTAATCATCATATTTAATCAAACCTACTTTACGTTTCCATTCTTCATAAAACGGAGGATTTGTCAGCATTAATTCCCCTTTTTTATCCAAAAAAACCTGGATGGTTTCACCGGTGCAGGCAATTTCATTATTGGTATCAAAAATTTTGTATCTAAAAATCATTTTTGCTGCTGGAGTGTCAACAATTGTGGTTTCAATTCGGGCAACATCACCGTAGCGCAAAGACAATTTATGCTCGCAAATTGATTTGACGATGGGCGTCGTGAACCCTTTATCGTTGACATCTAAATAAGAAATGCCGTGATGCCTTCCGAAAGCTTCGCGACCGTCTTCAAAATAGGTAATATAATAGCCGTGCCAGACGATGCCGAGCGGATCGGTTTCGTTAAATCGAACCCTGATGTCTTTTGAAATAGTCAATTCGATTGCTTCCTTATACAGCTCTTTTCTTCTTATCATACAGCAATGCTATGGTTGTGGTAATTATGAAAAATAAAAATAACAAACTTATTTCCGGTAAAATGTCTAAAAGGGAACCGTTTCTCAAAAGCACATCATAAAATGCATTTAAACCCCAATTCATTGGCGACGATCGTGCAATGATTTGCATCACTTTCGACATTGCAAAAACTGGAACCCAAACGCCTCCCGTTGCTGCGAGAATAATTACTGATGTGGCACCAAAAGGAGCAGATTGCTCTTGGGTTTTGGCAATTGTTCCTAATAATATTCCGAAACCAATGGCTGCAAATCCAGAAAACATGGCCACAATAGTCATCATAAAAAGATGCCCTTGAACATTAAGCGGGGGCAATCCTAAATGTGGAAACAAGAAAATGGCAACGGCAACCATCATGTAAAACTGGATCATGCAAACGATTAAATACGCCACCGTTTTTCCTGCCAAAACTATACTATTTGAAACAGGATTGGTTCGCAATCGAACAAATGTTCCCTGTGTTTTTTCCTTGACAATATTGATGGAGAGAGGAAGAACAATGAAAAACATGGCGAAAAGCGTCCAAGCCGGAACATTATGCTGCACCGAATTTGGAATGATTTCCTTGTCGTTTTCTCTAGGAACAATTTCCTTGAAACTTATGAAACTTTTTTGCTCAAAACTAGTGCTTCCATCGCCTAATTGCTCTTGGAAAGTGGTGTAAATAGACTTGGTTTCTATTTGCGAAATCATTTTGTCAATAGAACTCATTACGGCATTCTTGAAACTCATTTGTACCGCAGGATCAAAATAAAGTTTCACCTCTTTTTGATTGATAACTTCAGCATTTCTGGCTTTCGCCAAAGTATCAGGCATTCCTAAATTACTGGTTATTTTTTCGACATTTTGATTGATTTTGGCCTGTAAATCAACACTTAATTTTTCTGGAATGATGATCGCCAATTGGTATTTTCCCTTGAAAACAGCTTCTTTTGCAAGTGATTCGGTTAGTGGTTGATTGTCTATTTTGGTAACAACAGTGAAAATATTGCTTTTTTGCAAATTATTGGAAACTGTTTTTGATACCTTTCCATTATCATTATCCACCAGAAGAATGGAAATTTTTGCCTTACTAGCTGTAACGAAAGTACTGTCCTGAATTAACGTCACGGCAATTACCAAAACCAGAGGCATCACAAACAAGGTTAGTAAACCGCCTAAATCTCTTTTGAGAAGCAGAAATTCTTTATAAACAGACATTACTAATTTATATATCATCTCGCAGTTCTTTTCCGGTTAGTGAAATAAATACATCTTCGAGATTATTTGCGTTTGGCGTTATGCTGATTAAACTCTCGGGCGTGCCTTGTGCATACAATTGGCCTCGGTCAATAATGGCGATATCAGTACAAAAATCCTCTGCTTCGGACAAATGGTGCGAAGTATAAATTATGGTTGTGCCGTTTTTGTTGAGTTGTTTTAGATAATCAATAATTGCATTTTTAGATTGCACATCAACGCCTACGGTTGGTTCGTCCAGAAAAAGTATTTTTGGATTGTGTAAAATCCCAGCAATTAAATTGACTCGGCGCTTCATTCCGCCTGAAAAAGTTTCGATACGTTTGTCGGCAAATTTTAAAAGCCCAAGAAAATCAAGGCTCTCGATTACTTTTTCTTTTAGATTATCGCTTTTCAAACCATACATACTGCCAAAATACATCAGGTTTTCTCTTGCAGTCAATGTTGGATACAAGGCATATTCTTGTGGAACAACACCAATAATTTTCTTTATTTGATTCGAGTTTTTGGCATAAGTCAAATTATTTATTGAAAAACTTCCAGATGTAGGTTTTATCAATCCGCAAAGCATCGAAATTAATGTCGTTTTTCCTGCGCCATTTGGCCCTAATAATCCAAAAATTTGGCCTTCATGTACAGACAATGAAAAGTCAACCAAAGAATACATTTCGGCATCTTTGTACTTTTTTGAAAGTTTTGTTATTTGGATAATTGGTTGCAAAATTTCGATTTTAACTAATGGCTAATTTTAATTTTTTAAAAAACACTTCTTCTTTATTGGAGATATCCATAAGTTGGTCAGCGATGCGGTTGTAAACATCCACTTGCGTGCTTCTGTTTTTGTAAATCCTGGAGGCTTCGACAGCAAAATCTCTCCACAAATCACCTATTGCAGTCATTTCTTGTGACAATTCTTTCAGTTTTTGATTTTCTACAATACCGGAAGCTTCTTCTAAAAAGGCAGCATAAATAAATCTAAAACCACCACCTCCAGTTCCAATTTCTTCCTGCATTCTCACCATTTGAGCCAGATAATGATTGGCTTTTTTGGTTCCGTGTTTCACGGGCCATTTTCTGATTTGTCTCGCTACAAGTCGCATTCCTCGAACACCAATAATTGGCATTGGCGCCAGCATATCTCGACAGGTATTTTTTATTCCTTTGATGATGGCAGCTTTCAAATCGATTATTTCAGGAATTTTGATTGGGTAATAGATTTGTCCTCTTGGAGCAAAAGCACCTTTGGCAAAACGCACTTTTCTCAACTCGTCGTGTGTCAGCGTTGTCACGTTTTCCATAATAGGATCGCTGATTAAATAATCAGTATCGGTTTTTCCATAAACGACTAAATTATGGGCGTTAAAATGAAAACGATATTCATCAGGAAAATAAGTCAAATTGTAAACGCCAACCTGCAATCCTGACGGAATATTATTTTTTAGATTTTCGTCTAAAGTCTTTACAGCATTAGCTTCACTAGAAAATTTTTGTCTTTTTATTTTCAATCCCAATCGTTTTGCAACCCTATTAAAAATTAGTCCGGGTAAAGGTCTGTAACTTATGGCAGGAGCATGATTTACTTTTAAAAAAGGTAAATAAACAAAGAAAAGTCCAGAGCCAATTCCGAAAACCATAGGTTCACTAATATTCAAGCCGTTGTGCTTTAGTAAATTAGAGGCCACTCCGTTTTCGCAATGTGCAGATTGATGATGTGTAAAGTTTGTTTCCATTAATGGGTTTTAAAATTTCTTAATTCGTTAATGGAAATATCGAAAGTTTCGGCATATTTCTGTAAAATTTTGTCGCTTAATTTAGCAAATACTTTGGGTTTGAAATGTCTTTTTACGCGCCATTGCCATATTCCTACGTAACTTGAAAGAATAGCAACATCCATTCTGCTGTATTCCATAAAATAGACAATCGGACTTACTTCATTCTTTTCTACTTGCGCTTTTGCAATGGCAACACGTTCACTTATTTCGTCAATAGAATTAGTGAGTGCAATAGTTTTTGGTTCCCAACCCGTGCTTAAAGCAGTCGTGTAATTGCCCTTTTCATCGGTGGCATAAACCAATTCTTTCATGTTTTTATTAGAAAGATTGCCTTTGTCCTGCGGTACTTCTTCTTTTTTCATAATGCTATTTCTTAGAAATATTTTCTTGAAGGAAAAGATTGATTTCTCCTTCCAAAAGTAATTTATCCTTATTGAAGGTTTGGCAACTCAATGTACACAAACTGTAATCGTCGGTTATGAATTTTGAAAGCAAAGCAGCTTTAGTAGTTAAAATATCGCCAACCTTTGGCAATTCAAAAATTTTTATTGATTTTATAGTACTTATAAATCCTATAACTTCAACACCGCCAATTTCCTGATTATTTTCATCAATAAAATAACTTTGGGCAACAATAGACGAACAGGTTTGTGCCGCATTTTCTATCAATCCAGCTTCTAAAAACATATTATTTTGAACAAAAATAGTGTCTTTTTTTATTTCAAAAATTGTTTCAGTATATTCATTATCAACAGCAACGATTTTATCAACCATAAGCATTGGCGGTTGATGAGGCAAATAATGTTTTATGTCTATTGTGGTCTCCATTTTTGGAATTATTTTGCTAGAACGGTTTTCATTTGAGCACTGGCAATTTCTACACCATTTAATTTTGTAACTACATCAACTAAAGTGATACCTCCAAATTCCTGAATTATGGTAATCGCTGTTTTAATTTCGTCATTGAGTTTTGGTAATTTTCGTATTTCAACATCTTTAATAGAACCTATGTAACCTATTGGTGCTGGTTCCTTTTTTAAAAAAAATTGATATCCGGTGTGTAAAGCTATAGATTGGGCCATATGCTCAATTAACCCAGCCTCTACAAGGTTTCCGTTGTAAAAAAAGATATTGTCATTTTGAATTCTCAAACCGGAAACTAAAGCGTCCTCGGTATACGAATACATTTTATCTACCATTACAAAAGGAAATTTCTGTGGTAACAAATTTTCCACGAAATCCTTGTCGAATGCGGCATTGGACCCATTCACAGTATTTAGCAAACCGTTAAATAGGCTAGGGCATAAGAAAATCTACCGCTTTCCGGAACAGAAAGTAGCATTGTGTCTCCTTTTTTCAAACGACCCGAATTCACTAATTCTTCCAGCATTAAAAATATGGAAGCCGCACCAACATTACCAACATCTTTCAAGTTCATGAACCATTTTTCTTTTGGCATGTCAATCCCTATTTCTGTTAACTGATTTACCAATCTGTCTACAAAATAATGGGAAGAAACATGAGGCATAAAATAAGTAACATCTTCTGGTTTAACATTATTTTTTTCTAATGCCATTTTTACACAATCAGCGCCCTTTACGATGATATTTACATCTAAAAGTTTAACATCTTGCTTTATTGAAAAAACAGACTGTTCTAGCCATTCGTCCGACTTATAATCACTCCAAGGTTTGATATCTCCGTTTTCTAATTTATCTCCACCAGCATACATGCAAGTTTCCAGTTCGTGTGCAAAAGAATAAGCTTCCATCCACTCCACTTTCAATGGAGTTTCTCCATTTGGTTCATTTTCCAGTAAAAAAGCTGCTGCTCCATCGGACAACATAAAACGTAAAAAATCCTTTTTGAAAGCTAGTATGGGTTGCTCTTCGAGTGTTTTTAAATTGACTACCTCATATTCGAA
The DNA here is from genome assembly GCF_048286715.1 of Flavobacterium kochi. Classification (NCBI taxonomy): domain Bacteria; kingdom Pseudomonadati; phylum Bacteroidota; class Flavobacteriia; order Flavobacteriales; family Flavobacteriaceae; genus Flavobacterium; species Flavobacterium kochi. The sequence continues at coordinate 129,951 of NZ_JBLVPW010000011.1, read as the reverse complement.
TCTGTCTGCAATCAACATGGACGAAAATCTTTCAGAACCTGCACAAACTGCCGTTTTAGAATTTCCAGATCGTACTGACAAAAAACCGTATTTAAGAGCATTCATCCCGGCATTACAAACACCTGCCGATGAATTTAATTCTACTGATTTATTTTTTAAAAATCCATGTACCATTGAAGCATGAGAAGGCATCATGTAGTCTGGTGATGAAGTTCCGCATGACAAAACTTCGATATCCTGTTTTGTGAATTTATCGTCAAATAGACCCTCAATTGCCTTGAATGTTAATTCAGCATTGGTGTGTGTCGCTTTTCCATTTTTGTCTAAGGCATAATAGCGAGAAGTAATTCCATTATTTCTTAGAATCAAGTTTTTTACTTTTGATACCGTATTATTGATTAAGCCCAAATATGATTCCATTTCATCATTACAAATTACTTTATTGGGTAAAAATTTACTTGCCTTTGTTATGTAAACATCAAACATATTTCTTTAAATTTAAATTATTATTCCTTTATAATACAATTTTTCTTTTTTTATTTTATTTAGCATCAATGGATAAAAAATAAGATAAAACACGAACACTATTGGTGAAATTATCCATATTGCAACAAACAAATACATTTTAAAAACTTTGAGCCATGTTTTTCTTGATTCTCCTTTTTTAACGATAAAGTTGGACCACATGGTAAAAATCTTGTTCCCTGTTCTGTCTACGGTAATTAGAAATGGTTTAACTTTCACGGCGTCAAGTTCAACTAATTTAGGCTGTAAATTCTCTAAATTATTATCATTTAAACAAGAAAGAATAACTTTTCCGAATTCGGATGATTCTTTAATGTCTTTATCCGAAACTCCAGGCAATGGAAAAATCCCCAAGTATTTTCTTTTAATTCCTGAAAGCATCCAGTCAAATATGGTAACAACACTAATTAAATTCCCGGCTCGGTCAACCAAAGCAATATTTCCCTTGAGTTGGGCATTGTTTTGTTTTAATAATTTTTTTATTTTTTCCTGAGCCAATATCCACATATTTCTGGATCCACTGATAGTTATTACCGGGGTATTATTTAGAAGTATTTTGGCTGCCGGACTTTTTAAAAATGAATTTATGGGGATGGAGGGAGACAAATACCAAACTTGATAATTCAATAGAATTAAATCAAACTTTGTATTCAAAATTTCAGGCGGAACTGGTTTTAAAGCGCTTGGAATTTGCAAAAAAGATTCTGGAAAAACATCAAAAAAGGCCTCGGAATTCCAAGGAAAAGGAAATGTTTTTTCTAACTGGATTTCATGAAATGTAACAGTAATCTCAGTCGAATTCAAAAGGGGATTTGATATGTTTCTTGCAATGGATTCCAACTGTCCACTTTGAGAATAATAGACAACAAGGACATTTTTCATTTTTTGAAATTTATAAATACGAATCTAATTAAAAAAAATAATTTATCCTAATGCCTGAATTCGATTAATATTTTCAAGAAAAAAAATCGCATAAAAAAAAGAAATTGCAGTTTGTTTAAGTTATTGAATTTCATAGGCTTAAGGCGCTATCTCTTTTGTGGTTAATTTTGATAAAACCATTGATATTTTTTTGTCTTGTTGATTAGTTTTGCTAAAATTTTGATAATTGAACTAAAGATGGCTATTCTTGGGTTTTTTTGTAAATCTTGGTGACAGGTTAATAGCTTATAACTTTGTCCAAAAAAAACGTCTATTGGCTAAAGTGTATTTGAACCAGTTAATTAGAATTTTCTCTTAATTAAACTCCGCCAAGAGACTTTTGTTTCCTTGAAAGTCCTTATTTTATCAGCTCTTTTAACATGAATCCATTCTGGCCAAGTGGATGCGTCTACAGCATCATAAATCCGTAGTTTTTGGCCTGCATTTCAGAATCGCTGCGGCAACTATTCCCGAAGGTGTTGCCTCAGCACCTCCATGCGAAAGCGTGCTTGCGCCACAAAGATATAGTTCTCGATTTCTGATTTGTTTTTAAACGGAAATGGCCCTACTTGATTTAAGATTTTTTCGGTTCCATATACATTTTCCTGCTCTTTGCATTGCGATTGATGCTCCTTCCACATTTGGAGTTGAAATATGTCCTCGATTGGACGAAAATCCATAACCCACAGCTTCGGCAATAATAGTTGCACCTCGTTTTATGGTTGATTCGTAACTTTCTAGAATTTATATTGCACCTCCACCACTCGGAATTAATCCGTCACGACTGGTGTCAAAAGGCCTGGAAGCCTTTGTGGGTTGGCCTCTGTGGGATAAAAAATACCCAAACCATCAAAACTGCTCATTGCATATTTGTTAATTTCTTGTGCACGTCCACAAATTATAATGTCTTGGAATCCGCTTTTAATTAAGAAATAAGCCAGTCTTGCTGAATGAGAACCGCTGACACAAGCAGTACTAATAGTAAGATTGATTCCTTTATAGTTTAAAAATCGTGGCTTCAGTAAAGGCTTTTGAAACGCTGTCATTGCCATACATGATTCCAACCTCGTTTTCATCAAAAAAAGTATCATCAATATTGGCGTTTTTTAAGGTTTCTAGTGAATCCTTTACTTTATCTAGTGACGTTCCAGTACATCAGTAAATATCCATTCCTGTTATGACAACTCTCTTATTCATTATCGTTGAAGTAATTTTTTAAGAATAAATACCTCCATTTATATTAATAATTTCGCCAGTGATATAACTGGCTTTTTTTGAAACGAGAAAGCTTACCAAGTCGGCCACTTCTTCGGCTTCGCCAAAACGATTCACGGGAACCATTTTTATTAATTCTTTTTCGTCCAATTGGCTGGTCATTTCGGTTTTAATGAAACCGGGAGCAACCGCATTTACAGTTATGTTTCGTTTAGCAATTTCTTGTGCCAATGCTTTTGTGGCGGCAACAACTCCTCCTTTTGCGGCAGAATAATTAATTTGTCCGGCCGTTCCTTTTACTCCCGAAAGGGAAACTATGTTTACAATTCGACCGAATTTATTGCGCAACATTTTTTGAATAAAAAAGTTGGTTACATTAAAAAATCCGTTCAAATTTGTGTTTATAACGCCTGTCCAATCTTCGGGAGTCATCCACATAAACAGTCCATCTTTTGCAATTCCGGCATTATTGACAATCACTTCAACAATTGCTTCAGGATTTACATCCTGCCATTGTGTTAAAGCTGTTTTTACTTCTTCAAAATTAGCAACATTGAATTGAATAATCTCCGCCGTTGCTCCATTTTTGATTACCGCTTCCAAAGTTTTTTCGGCAGCCTCTTTGTTGGATTGATAATTTATCAGAATATGATAATCTGTATCATTTGCCAACTTTTGACAAATTGCACTGCCAATTCCTCTTGAACCTCCTGTTACTAATGCACACTTCATATTTAATTTTTATTTTTGGAAAGGTTCTGCGTTTTCAAACCATTGATTTCCTAATACTTGTCCCTCTGGTTTAATAATCCCCATCCTTTTTCGCTTTTTACTCTGGCTAAACCATTAATAAAGCCTTTATCCTCATTGCTGAATATAGCAAACCCAATAGAAGAAATTTCATATAGGATCATTATTTCTTACTTTGGTATATCCTTTTTGGATTTAATTACATCATATTTTGGTTCTAAACAAATTCCATTTTTATTGTTGACTAAACCAATATTATCTCCTTGTCTTATAAAAGCAACACCATCCGCAAAATCATAAACCTTATTTGATGCAGGCGCTGCGAGTATTTCTCTTTTGTCTTAATATAAAGCATTTTTTATTTTTTGATACCACACAAATTCCATTACCGAAATATTTTACCTCGTCAAAAAATAGCTGGAATAATCCATTCCCTTTTGCGTCAATAAAAACCTATTTTCCGTTTTCTTCGGCGGCAGCCAATCATTCAGAAAAAAATTTTGCTGTTTTGTATTTTGGGCTGAATGGCAAATTCTCCCCTTTTGGAGATATATCCAAATTTTCCATCTTTCCGTTCCAACGCTAACTCTTGAGCATTCCCAAATTGAGCTAATAAAAATAAAACAAAAATCACCTTTTTCATAAGGCAAGATTTTAATTAAAACATGCCAAAGTACTATTTATTTATCAAATAATCTTTTACTTTTTGGACAAACGGATACATTACCTGGTCTTCTTTGAATGTTGGAATAATGGTACGAACATCATCGTACATTTTTTTAGTCACAGACGAAATCTTGTCATTTTGTTCTAAATAGTCAATGGCCTGAACAATGGTAATCAACTCAATCGCCAAAACTTCGAATGCATTTTCAATCACTTTTGCAGTAATTACGGCCGCATTGGTACCCATACTCACAATGTCCTGATTGTCATTATTGTTGGGAATACTGTGAACATACATTGGGTTGGACAACATTTGATTTTCGGCAGTGGTTGAAGTCGCCGTAAACTGTACGCCCTGCATTCCAAAGTTAAATCCCAAAGTTCCAAGATTTACAAACGGAGGCAGAATTTCGTTTAGTTTTGAATTTAATAAATAATTCAATTGACGTTCGGCAAGCATTGTTAATTTGGTAATTACAATCTTCAGCTTGTCCATTTCCAACGAAATATAATCGCCGTGGAAATTTCCGCCGTGATACACGTGCTGGTTTTTTACGTCAATTATGGGATTGTCGTTTGCCGAGTTAAATTCGTCTTCAAGTATAGAGGAAACATTGTTTATTGTTTCAAGAATCGGCCCTAAAATTTGGGGAACACAACGCAAAGAATAGTATTCTTGTACTTTGTCTTTGAATATGTCTTCGTTATTTTCGCCAGAGTACAAATGGTCTTCTCTTTTTCGGATCAAGGTGCTGTCTGTAAGATTTTCTCTCATTCTTGCTGCCACTTCTCTTTGTCCTTTATGACGTTTGGTGTTGTTCAATTCTTCAGAAAAATGATCATCATAAGCTTGGACAATTTCATTGATGGCGCATGAAAATTTCAACGACCAGTCTAATAATTTATTGGCATAATGAACATTTACAACACCAATTCCGGTCATTACGGATGTTCCGTTAATCAACGCCAAACCTTCTCTGATTTCGATCTGAATGGGTTCAAGATTTTCTACTTGGAAAACCTCTAGCGTTGGTCTTCTTTCGCCTTTATAAAAAACTTCTCCTTCACCTATCAATACCAAAGCAAGATGCGACAACTGCACTAAATCTCCGCTGGCACCAACACCTCCGTGTTCGAAAATTAAGGGAGTAATGTCTCTATTGATTAATTCCTTCATTAAATGAATTAGCGAAGGATGAACGCCTGAATTCCCTAAGGAAAGCGAGTTTAACCTTGCTAAAATAGCCGCCTTTACGGAAATTGCATTTAGCGGTTTTCCTGTTCCCGAAGAATGACTTCTAATTAAATTGTATTGCAGTTGAAGTCTGTCTTCGTCTTTAATACGATACTGAGCCATTGGTCCGAAACCAGTATTTACACCGTAAATTACTTTGTTTTTAGAGAATTCCTTTAAAAAATTAAAGCTTTCATTTACCCTGTTTAAAACAACTTCACTGATAGCTATTTTACCGTTTTCAAAGATTATTGATTCAAACTCTTTTATGCTTAAATATTCCATTATAGTATTCATTCAACTCGTGTATTAATTTTAATTAAATAACTTTTTAGTACATGATAAAAAAAACATATTTCATTGATAATCAATAAAATAGAGAATTTAAATCACAATAAAAGACTGGTATTCAATACATTAAATAATTATTACGATATAATTTTTCTAATGAGGAATACCAGTCTCGAAGGTAAAGATATGCCATTAATCACGATTTTACAAGAGCATTTTAAGGGAGGTGTCAATTTAGCAGTGCTCAAGCTTATCAGTTTATTTGTCATTGCTCTATGCAAAGTAAAAACAATTAATTATGATAGATTAGTCTCTGGATTTGACGCAAAAGTCAATAAAAGCAGTTCTTACAGGAGGATACAGCACTTTATGGCGGACTTCGATTTGCTAATGAAACTCGTTTCGACATTACTATTTTATGGGCTTGTATCTCGCAGGGGGAGGGGCAATGCTGCGCGGTCTTGATAAAAGGATTTCGCAGAAGACGGATTTGCCGGTTTATATTGCAGAAGATCCTTTAAAAGCTGTGGTTAGAGGCACTGGTATTGTCTTAAAAGATATACCTAAATATAAAAGAGTACTGATAAAATAAGTTCGTTTTTACATCCGTACAATTGAGCTTTTTGCACCTGATCCAACCAAAGGTTGTTGAATATACTTAAAAAGACATAAAAAAAATTCCATTTCGTTAGAAATGGGATTTTAGTTTTGGTGACCCCAGAGATACAAATTTCAAACCATTTTCTACAAGATTTGAAGAAATTGGCATGCTTTTAAGATAATTCTGTAAGATAAATTTTAAAAATTTAGTTGAAAGCGGTTTAATGTCCTGTTGGGGTTAAAATGTTAAAACAAACCCTATTTCTTAATAAATGCAATTTTTTGAAGAACATGTTTAAGAATAAAAATTTATCAAAAATCTGGTAAGTAGTCTATTCAAATAACAATTAAATAAATATTTTTAGAAAATCCACCTCATAATTTAGTGCGGATCTTCTAAAAAATAAACCTACAATCTTCCCAATATATTAATAATTTCAAATTAAAGTTTGTTTTTTATAACTTTGTGAAATGCAAAACAAAATTATACGTTCGGTTTCAGAATTTAATACTGAATTAAAATTAAAAGGATTTAACGTTTTTCAAATAGAAAGCGATGGTGCTGCAACACGTAATTATAGCAGAAAGGATTTTTATAAAATTTGCCTGACTACTGGAAAGAGCATTATTCATTATGCCGATAAAAGTTTTAGTGCAGAGGGAACTGTTTTGTTTTTTGGCAACCCGTATATTCCTTATTCCTGGGAGACAATCTCCACTAGTTATGTAGGTTACACTTGCTTGTTTTCCGAAGAATTTTTAAAATCCGACCGCTCCGAAAGTTTGCAACATTCTTCCTTGTTTAAGATTGGAGGAACACCAATATTAAAAATAACAGAAGAACAGCGAGATTTTTTGAACACACTCTTCCAGAAAATGATGGAGGAGCAACAAACGGATTATACTTATAAAGATGATCTAATTCGTAATTATATTAATTTGATAATTCACGAGGCATTAAAGATGCAACCTTCTGAAAATTACACGAATAACAATAATGCTCAATCCCGAATTACATCCGTTTTTTTGGAGTTATTGGAAAGACAATTTCCAATTGAAACCAGTGAGTGTCCACTTGAGTTAAAAACAGCACAGGACTATTCAAACGCTTTATCTCTTCATGTCAATTATCTTAATCGTGCTGTAAAAGGAGTGACTGGAAAGTCTACCACGACTCATATTTTGGAGCGTATTATTAGCGAAGCTAAAGCTATGTTACAGCATACCGACTGGAATATTGCAGAAATAGGGTATGCTCTTGGTTTTGAGTATCCAACTTACTTTAATAACTTTTTTAAGAAAAATACCGGAACAAATCCTAAAAGTTTCCGTCTAGATTTGGTTTGAATTTCTTAACTATAGGTTTGATTGTTGTTACCTTCCGATTTCAGTTTCGATATAATTTTGTACTTGTAATAAATGCAAAGAGATATGGAAACTACAACTATTTTCAAAAGAGATAAATCTGGCGAAACAATTCATCTTAATGATCCTGAATATCCAAAATTATTTAAGGTTATTCAAAAAGCTATTTTGAAAACTGCAAAACTCAACAATCTTGTTACAGATGATTTGGAGGAAATCAACTCCATTTTTAGCGAACTAATTGGTAAAAAAGTAGACGATACTTTTTTTATCATTCCACCTTTCTATTCTGATTTTGGAGAAAATATAAATATTGGTAAAAATGTATTTGTAAATCATGCCTGCACTTTTATGGACAGAGGCGGAATTACTATTGAAGACAATGTACTTATAGGTCCCAAAGTAAATCTGATAACAACCAACCACCCTATAAACCCCACCGAAAGGAGAGCTACTATTTCCCAACCGATACTAATAAAAAAAGGTGCTTGGATTGGTGTTGGTGCAATTATACTTCCTGGAGTTACTATTGGCGAAAACTCCATTGTAGCTGCGGGAGCTGTAGTGTCTAAAGATGTTCCTGACAACAGTATTGTCGGTGGAATTCCTGCCAAATTTATTAAATCAATTGCAGAAAATTAATATCTAAAGAATTATTAAAAATTTAAACAAAATGAGAAGATTAAGAATTTTAATAGTTGCCTATATTATAGTATTAGGAAGTGCTTATGCACAGAAAAATACTAAAAATAAAACCGAAAAATTCACAAAAATGGAAAAAATAGCATCAACGGGATTTACAACATTTAAAGTTAGTGATAACGTTAAGATGTATAAAGTTACTTTCAAAAACCAGTATATTTTGGATGTTGCAGGACATCTTTTTATTCCTAATAATTTAGACCGTACTACAAAACATGCAGCTATTATTGTCGGGCATCCTATGGGTGCTGTAAAAGAGCAAAGCGCTGATGTCTATGCATCAAATATGGCGGACCGTGGTTTTATTACTTTAGCAATTGACTTATCTTTTTGGGGCGAGAGTGCAGGTGAGCCACGTAACGCTGTTTTGCCAGACATGTATGCTGAAGATTTTAGCGCAGCAGTCGACTTTTTAGGAACACGATCCTTTATTGACAGAAATAATATAGGAGTAATTGGCGTTTGCGGAAGCGGAAGTTTTGTTATAAGTGCGGCTAAAATTGACCCAAGAATGAAAGCTATCGCAACGGTAAGTATGTACGATATGGGTTCTGCAAGCCGCAATGCGCTGAATCATTCGCAAACTCTTGAGCAGAGAAAGAAAAATCAGGAACAAGCTGCAGAACAACGTTATGTAGAATTTACTGGTGGAAAAACTAAATATACAGGAGGAACAACGCATCAGCTGGATGAAAATACACATCCTATTCAACGTGAGTTTTATGAATTTTATCGTACACCTAGAGGAGAATTTACCCCAAAAGGAGGCTCGCCTGAAACAACAACGCATCCAACTTTGAGCAGTAATACAAAGTTCAATAATTTCTATCCTTTTAATGATATAGGAACCATTTCACCTCGTCCTTTACTTTTCATTACAGGAGATAAAGCGCATTCAAAAGAGTTTAGTGAAGATGCTTACAAACGTGCGGAAGAACCAAAAGAACTATATTATATAAAAGATGCTGGTCACGTAGATCTTTACGACAAAACCAATTTAATTCCTTTTGATAAATTGGATACCTTCTTTAAAAAATATTTAAAATAAAAATTTCAATGACAAATTTTATGCGTGTGTTTTTTTTATTTTTGATACTATCAATTGCAGCGTGCAACAATAATTTAAAACAAGAGAAAATGGAAACAGGAAATAAAACAAGTCTTTTTGAAAAAGGAGAAAGACTGCCGGCAGAATGGTTTAGTGGTAATGCTTATTTGCAACCATTGGTAGCTAAAGATAAAAATAATGATTTCTCAATGGGTAGCGTAACATTTGAACCTGGAGCAAGAACCAATTGGCATACACATCCCAGAGGACAGGTGCTGATTGTAACGGATGGACAAGGTTTTTATCAGGAAAAAGGCAAAGCCGCTCAGGCTATACAAAAAGGTTCTGTGGTTAATATTCCCGAAAATACGGAGCACTGGCATGGAGCGTCAGCAAATAGTAAAATGGTCCATATCGCCATTACTAATTTTAAAGAAGATATTCAGGTTACTTGGCTAAAACCTGTAACAGAGCAAGAATATACAGAAGTGACTAAATAATAACTGCCGTAAAGATGAACAAAAATGAGAAATTAATGAGAAGAAAATTTATTCAGTGAACTGCTTTGGCCGGTGCAGGTGTATTGGTACTAAATCTGCAGTTAAAAAAGAAGATATCGTTTTGAAATTGATGCTTCAACATTCTAACTAATACAAAATATTATGAAACAGAAAATTTTAATTATCTTTTTTGTGTTTTCTTTTGTTGCGGCTTTTGCTTCATGCGATAAAGAGAATGATTCAGCAAACAATAGTAATACTGAAAACACTGACAATACTAATGAAACGATGAATGCAAAAATCCGAATTAAGATTGGTTCAAGTACCTTTAATACTACACTTTCGAACAATGCTACTGCAACAGAATTTAAAGCAATGCTGCCGATGACAATTAACATGAGTGATTTGAATAGCAATGAAAAGTTTTATGATTTCGCCAATGCTTTAACAACCAATGCATCTAATTCTTCTACTATACAAACAGGAGATTTAATGCTCTATGGAAATAGAACATTAGTGCTTTTTTACAAAACATTTTCTACCTCATATAGTTATACTAGGTTGGGTCGCATTGATGATACAACAAGATTAACTGAGGCACTGGGTAATGGAAATGTTAGTATAACTTTTGAACTACAATAGAAAACAATATAAGAATATTAGATTTTTTTAAAGAATTTGATTCATAAGCTTCAAATCTTGAAGTAAAAGTTTAGAATTTTGTCTTATGAGATTTGAAACTTGGCAATTAATAATAATGGTTCGTGCTGTCCGTATTAACGAATTGAAGTTTCATTTTCCAATTGCTTTTTTCCCCATTCATGTACATGCTCTATAAGCGGTATTAATTCCAGACTTGTGTCACTAAGTGAATATTCTACTTTTGATGGAACCTTGTGATACATTTTCCGGATGATTAATTTATCATCTTCCGGTTCTCTTAGGGATTTGGTGAGCATTTTAGTTGTAATACATGGCAGCGTCCAAGCCATTTTCACTCTTTATGTTTGATTATCTTAACTAATAGTTTGAATTCAGTAATTTTCTATACATCAGTTGGATTAATTTTATAAATTAAAACTTATTCTAAGTTATTTATATTTAATTTTGAGTAAACGATAAATTAATTTAAAAATGATTAAATTAAATGTAAACAATAAATCCTATGATTGTGATATTAGTAATGACATGCCGCTGCTTTGGGCTTTACGTGATATTCTTCAATTAACAGGTACAAAATATGGGTGTGGTGTGGCGCAATGTGGTGCCTGTGTTGTACATCTTGATGGAGAAGCTGTGCGTTCTTGTGTTACGAAAGTCAGCCGAGCTGAAGGTAAAAAGATTACTACAATCGAAGGATTATCCTTAAATAATGACCATCCTTTACAACAGGCATGGCAGAATATAGACGTTCCGCAGTGTGGTTATTGTCATTCAGGACAAATAATGTCGGCAGCAGTACTACTTCGAGAAAATAAGAACCCTACCGATGAAGATATAGATAACGCAATGTCAGGTAATATTTGCCGTTGTGGGACGTATCCTAGAATTCGAAAAGCGATACACATAGCGGCCGAAATACAACGCAATTCTGAAAACAAATCCTAGTAGTAGATAATAAAGATTATAAATTCATACAACTTTTGAATAATTCACTATAATGAAAAATTGGTATTCACAAAAGATGACAAATATTGTTAGAAATAGAGCTGTAATAATTGCTCCTTTGTTCTTAATGCTGCTTTCAATATTCGCATTTAGTTTTAGTAAAAGATACTATTCGAATGATGCATACACAACCATTCCAAAATCAATTGTAAAGAAGGATAGTTTAGTCTCTGTAAAAGCTTTTGAAAAAGTTTATTCTGTACTTATGAGTCCAAGGTGTGTCAATTGCCATCCGATAGGAGATATTCCGCTTCAGGGTGATGACAGTCATATTCATAAGATGTTTCCAAAAAGAGGAGTAGACGGTAAGGGGCTTTATGCCATGAAGTGTGCTAATTGTCATCAGCTAGAGAATACATCTGGACCACATGCACCTCCAGGAAACCCAGACTGGCATTTGCCTCCAGCTAATATGAAAATGATTTTTGAGGGAAGATCTGCTCATGATCTTGCCAAGCAGCTTGTAGATCGAAAACAAAATGGGAATAAAAGTATGAAGCAACTTCTAGCTCACGCTGATGATGGACTAGTACTCTCGGGATGGAAACAAGCAGAAGGACATTCAGAGCCTCCACTGAGTCACAGCGAATTTAAGAAAGCTTGGATTATCTGGATTAAAAACGGTGCCTATGCACCAGCTAAATAACAATGAAAGTTACACTCAAATACTGAAAAAATCATGTCAGAATCAAATATACTTCCAAATCTGTCACGAAGAGGTTTTCTTAAATTAGCTGGTATAGGAGGAACCGCCTTCTATCTAGGTATTTTTAGTAGTGAAGGTGCTTCAGCAAGTATAGTAAATCCAGAATTTGCTGCACTCAATAAAGTAGAGTTGAATGCTTGGATCATTATTGAGGAAAGTGGAAAAGTAACTTTGGTAGATCATCGTGCAGAGATGGGACAAGGTTCCTATCACTCAGTACCTCAGATTATTGCAGAAGAGCTTGAAGTTGATTTAAAAGATATTAATGTAATATTTGCTCAGGGAAGTAAAAAATATGGTGGTCAGATAACCGGTGGTAGCTCTACAATACGAGGTTCTTATAAAAATCTTTTGAAGCTTAGTGCCACTGCCAGAGAAATGCTAATAACTGCAGCAGCTGATGTTTGGTCTGTTTCGGCGACGGAATGTTTCGCGCAATCAGGTCACATCATTCATAAACCATCAGGAAAGAGTTTACATTATGGAGAGCTGGCTGAGAAAGCATCTAAACTGCCTACTCCTAAAGATGTAAAACTAAAAAAGCGTTCAGACTATAAGCTTATTGGTAAAGGTATTCGCCGTATTGATACGAAGTTAAAAACCAATGGAGCAGCCATATTCGGTCTTGATAAAAGGATTGATGGGATGCTTTTTGCTGCGGTGGAACGTAATCCAAGACTAAGAGGAAAGTTAGTCAGTTATGATGATTCACAAACTTTAAAAATTGCGGGCGTTAAAAAAGTATTTAAGATACAAATGCAAGTTCATAACACTTTGAGAGATGGGATTGCTGTTGTAGCAGATAACAGCTGGGCTGCTTTACAAGGTAAAAAAGCACTTAGAGTTGTTTGGGATGATAGCGGATTTGAACATTTAAGTTCTCCAGAAATAGCTAAACGAAAGTTAGAATTACTGCAAAAAGAAGAAGGACTGATTTTTAAAAAAGAAGGAGATCCTAATAAAATTATTGGTTCAGCTGTAAAAAAATTAGATGTAGTTTATGAAACGCCTTACCAATCGCATTATGCAATGGAACCGATAAATTGCATAGCGCATTATCAAGGAAATAAAATTGAAATTTGGGGTCCCTTACAGGCACCAGATTGGATGCAAGATAGTGTAAGCAAAAGTTTCGGATTGCCTTTAGAGTCAGTAATAGTGAATATGACCTTTTTAGGTGGTGGATTTGGAAGAAAAGCATTTGCAGACTTTTGTCATGAAGCCGTTGTAATCTCAAAAGAGATAAATGGGCCAGTGCAGGTAGTTTGGTCGAGAGAAGATGATGCAACGCAGGGACCTTTTAGACCAGGAATTTCTTATAGAGGAGAAGGGGTAATAGAAAATGGTGAAATTGCTGCAATTAAATTCCGAATGGCAGGGCAAAACATCGATCACTGGATGTCTGAAAAAAGAGGAAAACCTAACGGAAGTACTACAGAAGGTTTTTTAGCTCCTTATTTTGAATCGATTAAAAATATAAGTTTTTCTGATATTCCGTTTGAAATACCTATACCAGTACTTTGGTGGAGGTCTGTTTACGCATCTACTAATGGTTTTGCTTATGAGAGTTTTATGGATGAAATGGCCCAAGAAGCAGGAAAAGATCCGTTAGATTTTAGAAGAAAATATTTAAAAGAAGAGCGCCTTCAAAAGCTTATTGATAAGTTAGAAGAAGTTTCAGGATGGAAGTCTAGAAAGAAAAATGAAGGTTTTGGAGTAGCCATAACAGAATGTTTTGACAGCACTGTTGGGCAGATTGTAAAAGTTTCTGCAAAGCAAGGCGGCGGTGTAAAAATAGATAAGGTATGGGCAGTAATGGATTGTGGTTGGTATGTAAACCCAGATATTATTCAAGCCCAAATAGAAGGTTCCATAATTATGGGACTCGGAGCATCAGTATTTCATGAGATGACCTTTATCGATGGGATGGCAGATAAAAAGAATTTTTACGAATACAACATGCCACGTATATATGATATGCCTGAAATGGAAGTACATATAATTGAAAATGATGCCGACGCGGGAGGAGTAGGTGAGCCTGCTTTGCCTCCATTTGCACCAGCACTGACCAATGCAATTTTTGATTTGACAGGAAAAAGAATTAGAAAACTTCCTTTTAATTTGGATGAAGTATAGTTCAATTATTATAAAATATACTTTACAGAATTGTGTTTTATTATAGGAAATCGGTTTGTACATGAAAGAAATCAAAGATATACTTAGAGCCTATTTTTTAGCTACCAAAGCAGGAAAAAAAACTGCTCTTGCAACTGTAGTAAAGGTTGAAGGCTCTTCATACAGACAACCTGGAGCACGAATGCTTGTAAGTGAAGATGGCGAATTAACGGGTGCTATTAGCGGCGGTTGCCTTGAAGGTGATGCCTTGCGAAAAGCATTACTTGCCATCAATCAGCAACAAAACAAGCTTGTTGTTTATGACACTAGTAATGAGGATGATATTGAATTTGGTGTGCAACTTGGTTGTAATGGTATAGTGCATATTCTTTTTGAATATATAGATTCTGCTAAAAATAATAACCTCATACAACTTTTACAACAGTTAGAAAAAGAAAGAAAAGATGCCGTTATTATAACACTGTTTTCTCAAAATAGAAATTCGCTTCAACCTGGAACCGTTTTGTTTGACAGAGCTAGTACAATATTAAAGGCGAATAATCCTTACGCGATATTATCATCCTACAGTAAGGAAGTATTAGAAAATAAGACTTCAATAATAAAAAAAGTTGAGTTTAAAAATGCTTCTTATGAAGCATTAATAGAATATATTGCTCCACCAATATCTTTAGTAATATGTGGAGCTGGCAACGATGTAAAACCACTTATAGAAATGACTTCACTTTTAGGATGGGAAACTATTGTGGTTGATGGTCGTGCGACTCATGCTACAGCCGTAAGGTTTCCAAAGGCTACTGCTGTTTCTATTGCAAAACCAGAAGAAGTGTTAAACAACGTATCTGTAGATGATGGAAAATTCTTTGTATTGATGACCCATAACTACAAATATGATTTGGCTATGCTTAAATTTTTAGTACAAACAGATTGTGTCTACATAGGAATTCTTGGACCTAAAACAAAGCTTAATCGTATGCTTTCCGACTTAAAAGACAATGGTATTGTGCTAACGGAAAAACAACTTAATCGTATTTACGGACCTGTTGGGTTGGATATTGGCGCAGAAACATCTGAAGAAATTGCACTTTCTATAGTATCAGAAATTAAAGCAGTCATAGGTGGTAAAGAGGGGTTATCATTAAAATATAAAAAAGAAAAAATACACCCTGCAACAATGGTAGTTTAAAAGAGTAAATATGATTCAGGATACTTTCGTCGTGTGCACGATTATTTGCGAATATCGCTTAGTATAGAAAACCGAAGCATGATAACTATTAGTGGATAATATGGAACAAACATGTGGTATTATAATTCTGGCTGCTGGTAATTCTTCGAGATTAGGAAAACCTAAGCAATTATTACAATATAATGGTGATACTTTGCTGCGGAAAACACTACTGCAGGCAAATTTGTTACTCAATACTTTTGTACTAGTTGTGACAGGTGCTTATAAAGTAGTTATAGAGAAAGAGCTTGATTTACTTGAGGTTCAAGTTGTTAATAATCCGAATTGGGAAATGGGTATGGCTTCATCAATTTCAATTGGACTAGATAGATTATGTATGCTGAAACCAAATTTAAATTTTTGCATTTTTACCGTATGTGATCAGCCCTATGTCACGGCGGGAGTTTTTGAGGATTTGATTGAGCAGCACAATAAAACAGGAAAGGGCATTGTGGCCTCGGAATATGCAGATACATTAGGTACGCCAGTATTATTTAGCAGTCGCTATTTTGATGAACTTTTAAACCTTAAAGGCAATGAAGGAGCTAAAAAAATGCTTCAGTACTATAAAGAAGATGTTTCATCTGTAATTTTCGAAAAAGGAGCTGTAGATATCGATACTTTAGACGATTATAATAACCTTATTGATCAAATATCATAGCTTTAAATAAGTATTATTTGGAAAATAGAAGCTGTATTTACCAGTCGCTTATGAATAGAAGGCGGAAAAGGAAATCTTATTTTTACAAGAGATATGCTATACAAAGTTGCTATTGTTATTAAAAATAATGAGGTCAAGAAACTTTGTTTTAGTATTACCATTTTCATGTGTTTAAAAAAAGGAAAAAAACTAGAGGATTCATTTACCTACGGGTTTTTTATTAGGACATGAAAGCCTAGCTCATTAACGATTATCCTGTCTTAGGTTTGCAACAAGTTTGGTTACTTTTTTAATGACAATATTGATTTCTTTCTTTGTGGTAAATTTACCCAAGCTAAAACGTATAGAACTCAACGCATCTGCATCAGACAACCCCAGTTCTTTTAAAACGTATGATGGTTCAGTTGTTACAGAAGAACAAGTAGAACCGCTCGAAACAGCAATATTTTGCAAACCAATTATTAGTCTTTCAGAATTTGCTCCAGGAAAACAAATATTGGTTGTGTTATATAATCTATCTTCAATACTTCCATTTACAAAAGCATTTTCAATTTTTAAAAGTTCATTCTCTAGAAGGTTTCTTAAAACAGTAATTTGAATTCTATTACCGTCCATTTCTAATGATGCTATTTCGCAGGCTTTTCCCAGTCCTACAATTCCTGGGACATTGAGCGTGCCGCTACGCATTTTACGTTCTTGTCCGCCACCGTGTATCTGCGAGTCTAATTTTATTTTGGCTGCTTCCGAAACATACAATGCACCAATTCCTTTTGGGCCATAAAATTTATGCGCAGAAATAGGCATCATATCAATGCCTAATTCAGAAACATTAATAGGTAATTTACCAACTGCCTGCGTTGCGTCAGTCATGAATATTACACCTTTAGACTTAGCAAGTTTACCTATTTTTTTTAATGGTTGTAAGACTCCAGTTTCGTTATTGGCTAGCATAATACAAATTACTAATGTATCAATTCTTATTGCTGCTTCTAGCGTATCTAAATTTATGCGGCCATCTTTATTTATATTTAGATAAGTAACATCAAAACCACAACTTTCCATAAAACTGCAGGTTTCTAATACAGCCTTATGCTCGGTTACCACTGTAATTATGTGCTTTTTCTTATGATGTATTAATCCTTTAAAGGCTAAATTTATCGCTTCAGTAGCACCAGAAGTAAAAGTAATTTCTTTCGGTTTTGCATTGATTAAATCTGCAACTTGATCTCTGGAAAAATCAACTACTTCACCTACGGATAAACCGAACAGGTGTTCACTTGAAGCATTAGCATAATTCTCTGTAAAATAAGGCAGCATAGTTTGTAAGACACGATTGTCAAGTTGAGTCGTAGCATTATTATCAAGATATATTATAGATTCTTTCATTGTCATTGTTAGTTAAACTTTTTGTAGTCAAAACGCAGAGGTAAAGTTAAGCTTCATTCTTTTAATTAATTTATTAAATGTAGCAGTAATTGTTTTTATTATTTATAATTTCATTTTGTTATTAAATGGAATTATATGCTTCATTGATTTTGGAATCTTATAGGAGTAATACAAATGCAGCTAAAGATGAAAAATGGGAATTATTGACACAGATTAATAATTATGAAAAGAGATTGTCTATTGCCAGGGAACTTCTTGTAACCACATAGATCGATGCAGACGATTATCAAAAGATGAAAATGGAGTATGACAAATTTTAAACCGTTTAAAAATCCAGCTAAACAATATCTCAGATGACAAACAAAGTATTGAAAGCCTATTAAATATGGTGATCGAGAGATTAATACAGCTTAATTTTGCTTATATAAATACTAATTTATCTGAGGGAAGAGAGATAATTTGTTTAAATGATCCCGAAAATTTCACTTTTCGAAATAATCATTTATAAACCGCTCGAGTCAATGAAATTGCCAGTCGTATTTATTTAATTAACATAAATTAAAGAGCAAAAAAAACGGGACAAAAGAAGATTTTTCTTCCTTGCCCCGTAGAGTGACCTTGACTGGATTCAAACCAGTAACCTCTTGAGCCGTAATCAAGTGCGCTATTCAGTTGCGCCACAAGGCCTTTATGCGGGTGCAAATATAGGTATAATTGTGTAATTTGCAAGTCAAAATTTATAAAAAAATAAAAAAATATGCCACTAAAGAATTACATACGTGATATTCAGGGTTTTCCAAAAGAAGGAATTTTGTTTAAAGACATTACTCCTTTATTAATTAATCCAAAAGCGAGGAATAAATGTCTGGCAATATTGGTTTCAACACTTAAATATAAAAAAATAGACAAGGTGATAGGAGTGGAGAGTCGAGGATTTTTCTTTGGGGTGCTCATTGCACAAGAATTAAATGTTGGTTTCATTCCGGTTAGAAAAGCCAAAAAACTGCCCTATAAAACCATTTCAGCAACGTATGATTCAGAATATGGAACGGATACTTTGGAAATTCACATTGATGCGATTCAAAAAGGAGACAGGATTCTAATTCACGATGATGTTTTGGCAACCGGCGGAACGGCAAAAGCAGTATGTGAACTGGTAGAAAGATTAGGTGGCGAAATTGTGCAATGCAATTTCCTGATGGAACTGGTTTTCCTAAATGGAAGGGCAAAAATTAAAAGAAACGAGATTTTTGCCGCAATAACGTATTAGTTTAGGGCTCTTGTAGTTACATAATAGCGATAGCCAATTAGTGCCATTTGCCACTTTTTGGCTTTGGCCAAATCCAATCTCTGTTTGGTAAAACTGGGTAAAATAATTTTATTTATTTTGGCTAGGATTTTAAACATAGATAATTTTTTTTCAAAGATATAAAAAAAGACGGTCGATGAATGGAGACCGTCTTCAATGTTTTTTTGGAAATATTTAAATTAATTAGTACGTTTTTCCATAGCGTCTCTGTACTTTTCCATTGCATCTTCGTATTTGGCCATTTCTTTTTCAAATATTTTTTCGCGTTTAGCCATTACTTCTTCAACTTCTTTTTCATAGGCACTCATATCTGGCTCGAATGATTCCATCTTTTTTTCAAATTCCGCCATTTTTTTTTCAAATTCCGCCATTGCTTTTTTATCTTTTACATTTGATGGATGAGCTGGCGGAGTAGGTAATTTTGACATATCCGGAAGCGGAGGTACCGGCATCGGTCCTTCAGGAAATTTTGGAGGAGATGGAGGAGTGGGAATATCCTGATCATTGAAAGTTTGCGTATTGGATTTAGTAACTATTTTAATTGTTTTTTCTACATCCACGCTTTCAATTTGATCGGGATCCAATTTATCAGTATCATTTTGACTTCCTTTGGTGCCATAAATTACTATTTCTTTTCCTGTCATTGGCTCGCCAGGAGAAACGATACTGATTGCATTATTCATTCCGTCATTCATTTTATCCTCTGCTGCGAAATCTATTGCTAACATTCCTTTTGCATTTTTTGAAACCACAATTCCAAAAGTTTTTATAGCTTCAGTTCCTTGCGTTTTCATAACTTCGGAAATTTCTTTTCCTTTTTTTAATTCAACTGTTATAGCAATTAGTTCATTGTCGGAGTTTCTTTTTACTTTAGAGAAAGTAGCTGTGATGCCATAATTATTTTTTATAATCGACGCTTTTTCATCTAATTCTTTATCTGTAGTGTTTTTATTTATTTTGTAAATATCTACAGTATTGGGATCTGTTTTTTTGTTTTCAATTTCTTGAATTTTGGCAATTTTCTCTTGCGCAATGGTTTTAATTTGAAATAAAAACACAAATGCTGCTAATAACGGAAGCACTAAAGCATACTTCCAGGAATTCCTTTTTTTTGATTGATTTTTGTTTAACATAACGATTCGTTTTTTGATTAATGATTGATAAAAATGATTGGTGATGGCAACACAATTCTCGCGTGTTGTTATCTTTAAAAGCGTGATTTGATAGGCTTTTTTGTCGGATATTTTCTTAGTGGCTTCATGGTCTGCAATGAATTCAAGGTTTTGCAGAATCGCTTTTTTATACAGCCAAATGAATGGATTGAACCAAAACACAATACAAAACAATCTCGAAATCAATACATCAATGGTGTGATTTTGCTCACTATGCACTTTTTCATGTTCTAAAATATTTTCTAGTTCAGAAGCTGTGTACAAGGAAGAATTATAAACGATGGTGTTGAAATAAGAAAATGGCGCCACATTTTCTGCAACATCTAAAAATTTAAAATCGGCTTGTTGCTGAACGGATTTTCCTCTTAGAACACTATTCAAACTATAAAAATCAACAACAAATTTGATAAATAAAAGCAGTATTCCGATTCCGTAGGCAAGAGCCGTAAGAATTGGGAAATAATCTTCGAACGTTTTTTCGGGTGTATAATTTGCAACAGGAATGGAAGACCAATTGATGGGGGGTGTAGCCGCTTCTACCCAAATTATTTTTGTAATAAAAACAAAAGGTAAAAGGACAGCAGTACCTAATCCAGCCAATAAAAACCAACGATTACTGCTGAAAAAGGTTTCTTTTCGCAGCGTAAAAAAATAGGCTAAATAAAATAGGACAATTAGTCCACTGGATTTGATGAGATAACTAAACAGTGTTTCCATACTATGTATTTATGCTAGTTTACTATTTCTTTTTGGCTGTTGTAAAACTTCTTTTTATAAAGAACTATTTTTCTTCTTTTCGATTTTCAATCATGGTCAGAATCTCTCGTAATTCAGCTGCGGAAATCTTCTCTTCTTTAGCAAAAAAGGAGACCATGTTTTTATATGAACTATTAAAATAATTATCGATTGCCGTATTCATAAAACGCTTTCTATACTCTTCTAAACTGACAATAGGGTAGTATTGATGGGTATTCCCAAAGGCATTATGAGAAACAAACCCTTTCTCCTCCAGATTACGTACAATTGTGGAAAGGGTATTGTAGTGCGGTTGCTCTTCGGTAATTTCTGCCATGACTTCTTTTACAAAAGCTTTTTTGAGCTTCCATAAAATGTGCATGATTTCTTCTTCTTTGTTGGTTAACTTTTGCATGTTTATTTTATTTGAATCAAACTTACAACTATATTTATAGTTACGCAACTATAAATATAGTTATTTAACTAATTTTTTAGTTTTTAGCTTATTTTGACTTGCAGGCGCTAACCAGTCTGATTGCAGATTTTTTGATTGTTTAGAGCATGAAAGAAAGCAGCGGGATACTATAGTAGCGTAAATAGCCCTATTAACATGATATAAAGGGGCAGTATAAACGTGATTATACTGCCCCTTTTACTTGGTTGCGCCCAAGGAATTACAATAGCATTAGTTTTGTTCTATTTGAACAAGTTTTTGCAACCAAATGCAACCTAGCACGGAAAGAAGACCTAAGGAGCCCATGAAAAACCAATTGGTCTGGTAGCCAAAATGACCAATGAGTTCAAACCCAGTCTTGGAACTGGCAATATGAGCCAAACTAAAACTCATCGTGAACAAAGCCATGTAGCGCCCTTCATGACCTTTTGGTGCCCTGCTTAGTGCAAAAGAATTGGAAAAAGGAAAGATGAACATTTCCCCAAAAGTGATGATGATGATGCTAATTACTAATACCCCTGCCCAGGTATTACTCAATAAGAGATAAAAACTAATGGACATGAGAACGCAACCCCAAAGAATAATTTTGAGTCTGTCAATACTTTTTCTTTGGCTGAAACTCACAATGGGCATTTCCAAAAAGAATATTAATAGCCCATTCAGGGATAATAGAAGTCCGCTTTGAAATTCCGTAAGTCCAAATTTCTCATTGTGATACAATGGTAAAGTCGTAAAAAGCTGGAAAAACAGCATGGCTGTGGCAAAACACACAAACAAGAAAATCCAAAATATTTTGTCTTTAAAAACGGAAGTAATTACAAGCGATTCATGATCATGGATCTCAATTTTGACTGCTTTTTTCTCCTTAACTAATACTGCAAAAATTAAAATGGAAACAATACAAGAGCTTCCGTCTACCCAAAAAAGGCCACTGTATCCCAAATTCATGATGATTAAACCTCCTAAAGCGGGTCCGGCAGTAAAACCTAAATTAACCGCTAACCGCACTAAAGTCAAGGCTCTGGTGCGATTTTCAGGTTTCGCATACGTTCCAAGGGAAACAAACATGGCGGGACGAAACATGTCAGCCACAGTCATGATAACAAACATTCCAATACACAATCCCCAAAAAGTACGGATGTATTGAACCATGAATAATAAGATTCCACTGGTAAATAAACTGAAAACCATGATTTTATAAAACCCAATTTTATCAGATAATTTGCCACCCAGCCAGGAACCCAACATGGATCCGAAACCAAAAGCAACCATAATCCATCCTACTTGAGCGTAGGAAAAGTGTAAATCTTCTTTCAAATATTTGGATAAAAAAGGCAAAACCATCGTGCCGGCGCGATTGATAAAGGTAATCAGGGTAAGAATCCATACTTCTCTTGTGAATCCTCTAAAATTATTGATATAACGTTGGAAAACGGTTTGGATCATATATAAAGCTCTAATTTTGTAAAGGTAGAAAACTTTCTAGCGTTGCGTCTTTGTACCATTGTAACTTTTAAACTATTTTTGCTTAAAATTATATAAATGAGAACGCTATTAGTTTTGTTTTTTTTAGTGCAGTTTAATTTTGGCATTGGCCAGGAGCAATTCAGTGCCTCGGTTGTTGAGAAATTTCAAAAGGATTTAAATGCAGAATATGCAGATGCCAAAACCAGTCCTTTGACAACAGAAGATTTGGCTGTATTTAAAGCATTGGATTTTTATCCTGCTAATAAAAAGTTTTTTGTGACAGCCAAATTTGTCAGAACAAAAAAAGAAAAACCATTTGAGATGAAAACCTCGACGGACAGAAAACCCTTGTATGTAAAATACGGAGAAGTTTTTTTTACGATCGAAGGAAAAGAGTTTAAACTGAATGTGTATAAGAACATTGAACTTTCGAAAAAAGCATCCTATAAGGACTATTTGTTTTTGCCATTTTCTGATTTAACCTCAGGGAATGAAAGTTATATAGGTGGAAAATATATCGATTTGAGAATACCAAAAGGCGATACGATCAGCATTGATTTTAATACTTCGTACAATCCATATTGTGCTTATAACCATAAATATTCCTGTCCCAAAGTACCTTTGGAAAACGATTTGAATATCAAAATAAAAGCAGGAGTTAAAAAATTTCACGACTAATGCAGTTCTTTAACTTACATACCCATAAATATACTAATGAGCCTGATGTGCTGGAATTAGTCAATCAATATCCATGGGAATTTGATGCAATGATTCCATTTTATTCTATAGGAATTCATCCTTGGTTTATTGATGAAAAGCGTCTTGAATCTGACTTAGAAATAATCGAAAGCAAATTACAAGAATCGAATTGTCTTGCTGCGGGCGAATGCGGACTGGACAAACGGATAGCAATCCCAATGGAATTGCAACAATTGGTTTTCGAAAAGCAATTGCTTTTGGCGCAAAAATATCAAAAACCAGTTGTGATTCATTGCGTTGCGGCTTTTCAGGAATTGATTGCAATTAAAAAAAAATTAAACATTTCGGTTCCGATATTAATTCATGGGTTTTCCAAAAGCGAACAGTTGGCGAAACAGTTATTGGATAATGGATTTTATATTTCGTTTGGAAAATATTTATTGCAAAATCCAGAATTGGAAACGGTTTTTAAAAACATGCCCGATGATCGATTTTTCTTGGAAACCGATACCGTTGAAGAAAATTTAGCAACCGTTTATGCTTTGGCTGCAAAATACAAGAAGATGACGATGGAAGCGATTCAAAAACAGCTAAACAAGAATTTTGTAGCGGTTTTTAAGGTTGAAATGGAATTAATTTAAGAATACAGCGTAACGATTTTTGACCCTAGCGATAGCAAACGGGTAAAATATTTTGGCTTTTTGAGCATAGCAAACTATAAACAATAAACTAAAGAAAATGGCAGAGTGGACAGAAAGAGCCGAACTTTTATTTAAAAAAGAAGGTTTAAATAAATTGCAAAATGCAAATGTATTAGTAGTGGGGCTCGGTGGAGTAGGATCTTTTGCTGCCGAATTTTTGGCGCGGGCAGGAGTGGGAAAAATGACAATTGTAGATGGCGATGTAGTTGATATTACTAATATAAACAGACAATTACCTGCTTTACATTCTTCTGTGGGACAACCAAAAGTTACGGTTGTAGGTGACCGATTAATGGATATTAATCCAGAATTAAAATTGACACGCGTACAGGAATTCCTTTCGCCGGAGCGCGCTTTCGAGATTGTTTCGGAGGACTTCGATTATGTTTTGGATTGTATAGACAGTGTGACTCCAAAATTGAATCTGATTATTGCAGCCAAAAGAAAAAGAGTGAAAATCATTAGCAGTATGGGTGCTGGCGGAAAGATGGAAGCTTCTAAAGTAAAAGTGACCGATATTACCAATACCGTAAATTGTTTCTTCGCAAAAACAATCAGAAGACGATTAAAAGAAGTGAAAATTGACAAATTAAAAGTGGTATTTTCTTCTGAAATTCAAGATGAATCAAGTTTGAAAATGACTGATGGTTCTAATTTTAAAAAATCATTTTACGGCACAAACAGTTATATGCCAGGATTATTTGGCTTATATGCTGCCGAAACAGTAATTCGATATTTACTTAAAAAAGAGTAATCAGATTTAAGAGACTGAAAACTCATCACAACTAATTTATAACTTATACAATGATACAAACAGTAATTTTCGACATGGATGGTGTAATTGTCGATACAGAACCAGTGCACCGTTATGCTTATTTCAAACAATTTGATGAATTGAACATTGCAGTCACTGAAGAATTATATACTTCATTTACAGGAAATTCCACTCGGAATATATTTCAGAAATTGAAAGAAAAATTTAATCTTGAGCAAGATGTTGAAGATTTAATTTTAAGAAAAAGATCCATTTTTAACGATGCTTTCGATAACAAAGAAGATTTGGAATTACTAGAAGGTGTTGAAAAATTAATAAAAGAATTACACGAAAACGGAATACAATTGATTTTGGCTTCGTCAGCTTCAAAAGTTACTATTGAACGTGTTTTTCGCCGCTTTAAACTGCATGGATATTTTACCCATGTTGTCAGTGGGGAAGACTTTCCTAAATCAAAACCCCATCCCGCCATTTTTGAGCATGCTGCGAGTTTATCTGTTGCTCCAAAAGAAAACTGCATTGTGATTGAAGATAGTACCAATGGGATTAAAGCGTCAAAAGCTGCGGGTATTTTTTGTGTGGGTTACAATAGCGTTCATTCAAAAGACCAGGATTTATCGGAAGCGGACCTAGTAATCAATCATTTCAATGAATTAGGTTTTGATGAAGTAAAAAACATTGATTCCAAATTAAGTAATAATTAACATTTAAGAATACCTGAATTTGTAAATTTGGAAAACATAAAAACGATACTATGAAAAACATTCTAATTGCATTTGCTATTATTATTGCAAATTTTACCATTGAGGCACAGGTGAAAACACCACAGTCTAGCCCTAAAGCTACTGTTATACAAGCAGTGGGT
Organism: Flavobacterium kochi; assembly: GCF_048286715.1. Classification (NCBI taxonomy): domain Bacteria; kingdom Pseudomonadati; phylum Bacteroidota; class Flavobacteriia; order Flavobacteriales; family Flavobacteriaceae; genus Flavobacterium; species Flavobacterium kochi. Next base: position 104,178 of record NZ_JBLVPW010000011.1, on the reverse strand, counting down.
TTGACAGATGTAGAGATTAATTATTCAAGACCAAGTGCAAGAGGAAGAGCAGTTTTTGGTAATTTGGTTCCTTTTGGAAAAGTATGGAGAACCGGAGCAAATGAAAACACAACTATATCATTTAGTGATGATGTAGTTATTGATGGTAAAACGTTAAAAAAAGGAAAATATGCCTTGTACACCATTCCAAAAATTGAAAGTTGGGATATCATATTTTATTCAACAACTGATAACTGGGGTAATCCAGCGGAGTGGAATGAAGCTAATGTAGCACTTAAAGCTACCGTTAAACCGGAAACATTATCTAAAAATGTAGAAACATTTACTATAGGAATCAGTGATTTAGACAATAATTTTGCTTTTTTAGAAATGTACTGGGAAAATTCGTATGCCGCTGTAAAATTTGAAGTGCCTACTGAGAAAAAAGCAATGGCTAACATAGAAAAAGTTTTGGCTGGCCCGGCTGCCGGAGATTATTTCGCTGCAGCACAATATTTATATCAGGCAAATGGAGATATAGCTACAGCAAGAGCATATGTAGATAAAGCATTAGAATTGAACCAGGATAAACCCTTCTTTTATTTCCGTTTAAAATCTTTGATTCAAGCCAAACAAGGGGATAAAAAAGGAGCTATTGAAACCGCTAAATTATCACTTGCAGCAGCAGAAATTGCTAAAAACCAAGACTATGTGAAAATGAATAAAGACAGCATAGCAGAGTGGAGTAAAAAATAATTCTTCTTATTATTTTATGAAAAAAAATCCCGTCCTGATTTATTATCGAGACGGGATTTTTTTTAGCTAATCAATAATTAAGTCTTTTTGCTTTCTAAAAATGGTCCATTGCAAGAATAAAGAAATTACAATAGTTAAAATTGCTCCAATGAAATTGAGCCATAAATAGCCCAGTTTTTCATCCCCGCTTGGGTAAATGTAAATGGCGAAATAATAGATCACGAAAATGGTTAATTGACTAAAAATGGCGCTGCTGAAAATAGCTTTGGCATGTACCTTTTTGATATAGAAACCAACCAGGAAAATCCCTAAAACGGTACCGTAAAATATAGATCCGATAATATTTACCAATTGGATTAAATTTTCGAATAACGTTCCTACACAAGCAAAAAGAATGGCAATAATTCCCCAAACCAGCGTAAAAAACTTCGTGGCATTGAGATAATGTTTTTCTGATTTTTCTTCTTTTAGATTGCGTTTGTAAATATCTATTGCCGTTGTCGATGCCAATGCATTCAATCCTGAAGCAGTGGATGACATTGCTGCAGAAATAATCACAGCAAGTAATAAACCAATAAGTCCTTTGGGTAAATAATTAAGGATAAAGTGAAAAAACACATAATCTTTATCGTTGGTTTCACTGTGACTGTCGGCTCTAAGAATAATTTCTTTGGCACGATCCCTCAAATCTTTTTCTTTGCTGGATAATGCAATCAATTCTTTTCGAAGGATCGGATTGTCATAATCCTGATTAAGCTGATCGATATACAATAGATTAATTACTTTTTTATCTTCAGACAGTCCTTCCAGTTTTTTTTCTAAAACATGATATTCTCCTTTGTATTTGGATTTCTCAACGATTATTTTATTATTTGGATTAAAATTTAAAGGAACCGGATTGAATTGGAAAAAAACAAAAACCATGACTCCGGTAAGCAGAATAAAAAATTGCATTGGAACTTTTAAAAGGCCGTTCATAATCAATCCCATTTGGCTTTCGCGAACCGATTTTCCTGATAGATAGCGGCCCACCTGAGATTGATCAGTACCAAAATAAGCCAGTGCCAAGAAAAAGCCTCCTGTTATACCACTCCAAAAAGTATATTTTTCTTCTGGATCAGTTGAAAAACTAACAATATTCATTTTATCATTTGCACCAGCAATATGCAGGGCATTACTAAAAGTCATATCATTTGGCAAATAATGCAGGATAAGGAAGAAGGTGATTAACATTCCGGACATGATTACAAACATTTGCTGTTTTTGAGTCACATTTACAGCTTTCGTTCCTCCTGAAAAGGTATAAATGATTACCAAAACCCCGATGATAATATTCATTATAGTAAGGTTCCAGCCTAATATAGCTGACAAAATGATAGCCGGGGCATATATTGTCAGACCTGTTCCCAAACCTCTTTGAAACAAGAAGAGTAGGGCTGCAAGAGAACGTGTTTTTAAATCAAATCGTTTTTCGAGGTATTCATAAGCAGTATAGACTTTGTATTTGTGGTAAATTGGGATAAAGGTGACACAAATTACTACCATCGCAATAGGTAGTCCAAAGTAGAACTGCACAAATCCCATTCCGTCGTGATACGCCTGACCAGGGGTTGAAAGAAAAGTAATGGCGCTGGCTTGTGTAGCCATTACAGAAAGTCCAACCACATGCCAGGGCGTTTCGTTACCGCCGAGAATAAAGTCTTCTACATTTTTACTTCCTCTGGTTTTCCAGGCCCCGTAAATTACAATAAATAGTAATGTGGCTATAAGTACGACCCAATCAAATAGTTGCATAATTTAAGAGTATAATTCCATTATTAGATAAAAAATCAAGATATAAATAGCATTGGCTACGAGAACCCATGTATAGTTTTTTTTCCAAGTTTTTATTTTTTTTGTTTCCATTTTGGATTGTTTTAATTCTTGATTTTTTGAGCAGGAATCGTAACGGGTGATTTCAGCGAAATCATATTTGATAATAGTCTAAAAGCACCCGGAACTCCTTCAGGTAATTCTCTGAATAAACTAAGGCCGGTATAAATATAATATCCTTTTCCGTAGGGAGCGACTAATAAAGCACCATCTTTAGGTGTTTCCCCTTTATCATTTGATGACAAAATAGGAGTGAAGGCTTTGTCAAATACATTAGGATAATACAATCCTTGTTCCTGTTTCCAGCCTTCAAAATCTTTTGAGGTAATTTTATTTGGGAAATTCATTATAGGATGATTGGGCGCTAAAAACCGTACTTCAGCATTTTCTTCGGTAACTCTGTCGTGTGAGATTTTGAGCGGAAACGGAGCAATATTAGCTAAAGCAATATCATCCGAAGTGTTGTATTGTACCAGCATTGTCTTTCCTTCTTTTACAAAATCAAAAAGAATACTTTGCTTATTTGCCAATGTTTGAACCGTATTATAAGCTCGAACTCCGGTCATAACCACATCAAAATTAGCTAGTTTTTCGGGAGTTATTTCTTCAGGCTTTAATAGCGTTACTTTATATCCCATCTGCGTTAGGCTATTAGGAACTTCATCGCCGGCTCCCATGATATAACCAATTCGTTCCGCATTGGTTTTTAAATCCAGTTTGATAAATTTGGCCTCTGCCGGCTTTAAAACCTGTTGCCTGGTAATATGATTGTAATCGATGATAATTTGGTCTTTATCATAGCGCATGCCGTCGATGATAGCAATACTTTTCGCAACAGCATCGTCAGGTTGATTTGGCGGAGTTACCTCAAAATAAACGATTTGTTCCGTTCCTTTTTTTTCTAAATTAAAAGGAATTAGTTTTGGTGAAACAATCCAATTACCCGGTAATTCCAATTGTAAATTACCGTTCACTGCATCTTTTCCAGCTTTGATTTTTACTGCTACAGTTTTGTTTCTGTTGTCTTTAAAAAGGGCTACTTTATCCAGAATACTTGTGGTGATGTCAGGAACAATATCTAAATAATTATACATTTCTCCTTTCACGCCATCATTGTATTTATAGACAACGGTTCGTTCAAAAGGAATGTCGATTCCGTTGATTTGGATGTTAAAAACTACTTTAGTTTCCCGAATAATATCAGGTGTTCCAATATTTTTTTGGCCTTCCACCGTGTAGATCCCTTCATTTCCTCTTTCTTTTAACCAATAGGGTTGTGTGTATGCTATGGTTTTAGGCAATTGTAAATTAAGGGTTATGTTTTTTAAAATATTATTGTTTAAAGCTGTATTTTCAGGTGTGTTTTTTTGTTCCGGCATCGTGGTTACACTCATTAATTGCATTGGAACAGCACTTCTGTTTATGGCCTCGAGTTTTAGTTTTACAATGCTGCCAGGAGTTGCTTCCTGATTTTGGGCAACTGCTTCAAGATACAATCCGCAGCAAGCGGTAATAATTTCTTTTATGGCAGAAGATTTTAATGAGGTCCAGTGTTTCTCCTCCAATGCTTGCATCATGGTGTAGGCTTTGACCAAATTAGGGATGCTGGCCGAAGGATTTGAATAATCAAATTGAGAAGCGATTGTCGTTACTAATTCTCCGATAGGTTTACCGCCTTTTACCCGGTTCCAACTGGTGTCAATTCCTTCGAAAAGAGAAGATTTATTTTTTAATGCTTCCCCATTTATAAATTCTAAATATTCGGTTTCCTCACCACGGCTGCCGGTACTTCCAAAACCCTGTGACTGATGGCGGCTGCGACTTAAAGCTGCAATTTCCTGATTTGATTTCCCAATTGATGGGAAATAAGCGCCTATTTGCATCTCCATTAAATTTGATTTATCTGCGGTATCAAATTTTTCTTTGCTGCCATAAAACCACCATGAGGTATTAAAAAACTGGCGTTTGGGTTGCCAGGGCTGAACTAATTTTAATTGTTCCGGAAAAACGGTTGGATTATTGGCTAAATCAAAACTTTCTACACTTAGCATTGCCGATGCGGTATGATGACCGTGTGTGGTTCCGGGAGAGCGGTGATCAAACCGGTTGATGATCACATCGGGCTGAAATTTTCGAATAGCCCAAACAATATCAGAGAGTACTTTTTGTTTATCCCAAATTTCTAATGTTTCAGTTGGATTTTTAGAATATCCAAAATCATTGGCCCGTGAAAATAACTGTTCTCCACCGTCAATTTTTCTGGCTTCTATAAGTTCTTGAGTACGTATTACTCCTAATAATTCCCGCAATTGTGGGCCTATTAAATTTTGGCCGCCGTCGCCACGTGTTAATGATAAGTAACCAGTTCTTGCTTTAGTCTCATTTGATAAATAAGAAATCAAACGCGTATTTTCGTCATCGGGATGTGCAGCTACGTAAAGAACCGTACCTAAAAAGTTAAGCTTTTGAATTTGATTGTAAATTTCGACAGCATTTGGTTTTTGAGGTTGTTGAGCGATTGTTATTTGAAAACAAAAAAGAAATAGTACAATCGCCTGAAGGTGTTTTTTTTGCATTTTTTTTAATTTAATTTGCAATAGCTTCAAATGTAGGAATTAAATAATTTTTTCAGAAATGTTTTTGGTTTTCTTTAAAATAAAAAATTTTTAATAAAAAAAGAGAGAGCCAAAAATTGGTTCTCTCTTTTATAATTTACAAAATAATTATTTTTAGGTATTAATCTCTTCCATGCCCGTTTCCATTTCCGTTTCCTCTTCCATGTCCATTATTCCCATTACCTCGATTTTGGCTGTATCCATGATTATCATTTCCTCTATGGTTATCATATTCTCTATGGTTATCATATTCTCTTCGGTTATCATATTCTCTTCGGTTGTCGTTTCCTCTGTCATTATTTCTATAACCGATCGTTCTTTGCGCTCTGCCTTGGTAACCTCTGTAGTATCTGGTTCTATCGTTGTTAAAGTTTCTGTAAGGTCTTGAACCATGGTAATCATTCAATACTACTTTGTAACCACTGTACAAATCATAATTTCTGTATTGTCCTGGCAAATATCTTGATCGTATCCATCTTCCTCCACCAAAATAAATAAATTGAGTGGCTCTAATATCATAATAGGCTTCGACGTCCGGCAAATAATAATATTCGGCTTCTGCATATCCTACGGGACCCCAAGATGGTGGTGAACCTATGTTTAAACTTACTGAAACTTGTGCATGTATTGAACTAGATGCAAAAAGGATAATTCCTACGGCGATTAATTTTAATGTTCTCATTTTTCAAATATTTAATAGATTTATAATTTTATATTTACTCTTTATAGTAATACTTTTTTAGTAAAACCAACAACTGTGCCAATGTAAAATAATTAACATTTAAATAGAGATTTACTTTCGTTAACCCTAAAGAAAAGAGAAGCTTTTGGCCTCTCTTTTCTTTGTTTTTTCGAGTTTGGATTATATCAAAAGAATCAATAAAAGGATTACAATAATTATCGCTCCAACAGATAGATAAACACCGTTTCCAGTTGATCTTAACTCAGCATTAATAGCACGTACTTTTTTGCGAAGTGCCTTTTTTTCTGAGGATTTCATAGATGATTTGTCCATTGCTTTTATTTCATCCAAACGGGACAGCAACTTTTTGACATTTTCTGGGACTTCTTTCGTGCTGGCTGTTACTGTAATTGGATTTTTTTCAACAGCAATAATTGTGGTCGGAATAACAATACCATCATCATTAAATAAAAGGTAACTTTTTTCATCTTTGATCTGGTTTTTTGGTTAAACATTATTGTTGCTGTAAATGTAAGAAATAATTTACAATAAATTCAGGTTGAAAATCGGAACCATATTGCCCTAGATTTGAAAAAATTGAATATTGATTAATAGGAGGGCACTCCTATGAGAGTTGGAATAAAAGAAACCCTTTTAAATCATTTTATTCGTTTTTGCAAAAAAAAGAGAGCCTCAATTTTTATTTTTACTGAGCCTCCATTTTTATTATATGAATTAGTGCTTAATGTTTTCCATTTCCATGACCACCGTTTCCTTTTCCATTTCCTTTTTCATGACCGCCATTTCCACCACCCTGGTTGCCATTTCCGCCACCTTGGTAGCCGTGGTTGCCATTATCACCCCCCTTGTTTTTATATGCTTTATTATTGCCTTTTGAACCTATTGTTCTCTGGGGTGCACCGTGATACCCTTTGTAATATTTTACTTTATGATTTTTAAAGTAAGTGTAAGGTCTTGAACCGTGATAATCGTTTAATACTACTTTATATCCACTATACAGATCATAGTTTCTATACGGTCCAGGCAGATATCTTGAACGAGTCCATTGTCCTCCTCCAAAATAAATAAATTGTGAAGCTCTTATATCATAGTAGGCTTCTACATCTGGTAAATAATAATAGTCTACATTAGAATATCCTACAGGACCCCATAATGGTGGTGTACCAATGTTCACGTTAACTGAAACCTGAGCATGTATTGCACCTGATGCGAAAAGAATTATTCCTACGACGATTAATTTTAATGTTTTCATTTTTCAAAAATTTTAATTAATAATATTTAATAGTAACCCTATAGGTACTATTTCTTGTACAAATCCAACAATTATGCCATTTAATTTCTTTGTTATTTAACTGGATATTTTGTTTTCATAAAAAAAGAGAAATAATGGCTTCTCTTTAATTTTATTCTGGAAACCTGATTACAATAAAAGAATCAATAAAAGGATAATTATAATGATTGCTCCAACAGATAAATAAACGCCGTTTCCTGTTGATGCTAATTCAGATTTAATAGCACGAACTTCTTTACGAAGTGCTTTTTTCTCAGATGATTTCATTGAAGATTTATCCATTGCTTTTATTTCATCTAAACGAGAAAGTAAAACTTTAACTTCTTCAGGTACTTCTTTAGGATTGTTTGATACTGTAGTTGGATTTTTTTCAGCAGCAAAAGCTGTGGTGGGGATTACAGTTAATGACAATGCCATCATCATTAAATAAAAGGAAATTTTTTTCATTTTGTTTTTTTTAGTTACTGTTTTTCTATTAGTGTAAATATAAGACCAATCCCATGAAGTAACTTATAAAATTATAGTATAGAATTATATAATTCACACCTTGTCCTAAAATTGTGAACTTATTGCAATCTGTTTTAAACCATAATATTACAATGGTTGTTTATTTAAAAATAACGGCATGTGGCTTAGCCAGTTCAAAATCCTGAAAACCAAAATCGGTAGTTTCAAAAGAATTGGTTTTGAAAACATTTTCGCCAACGCGAGGAATGGAAGGATAGTAGGATAACGATATTTGGAAAGAACTAAATATCAAATAATCGTTATTTATAATACATCCAATACTTATTTTAGAATATGCCCTACTATCACTTATTCCTTTTTCAGCAGTTCCCAGTGCAGCAATGGAATAGTTAAAATATGGATTTACCCGGAATCCCCATAAATTCCAAGGTGAATAGGCTTGAGTTTGTAATGTCAATACCGCTTTTTCGGTTCCATATTCTGCACTATTAAAACCAGCAATTCCATAGTCTTCATTAATGGTAAGTCGGTCACCGACAGAATTTAAACGGTTAATGCCCAAAATGAATTGGGGCTTGATAAACTGTCTTAATTGCCATTTTCCAATAGCAATTAAATTAGTAAAATAATTTGCCTGAAATGATACAGCGGTCTGGTTTGTCTTTGATTTATAAAAAAAGGAACCTAATTCAAAATTGACACTTAGAAATCCCCATTTATAAAAATTTCCAAATGTAGCCCTGCCACCCAAATAATAACGTCCAGTATTGTTTTTATATTGATACCCACCCGTTATTCCGTAAATTTTTCCAATAGGAACATCCTCAATCACCCCATTTTTAAAAATGTATTTGTCTTCCACAAATTTTCGAGAAGTAACACCAATTCCGGCAAGAAAAAAAAATTCTCCGGAATAGAAATTGATTGGATCATATACGATGGTGGGACTTTCAATGTATTTAATATTAAAAAATCTGCCAGACAAAATTAGATTGGTAGTTCGGTCTCCCTCGGTATTTCCTTCAAATAACCGAAAGGCATGGCCCACCCACACATCCTGTGAATTGAATTTGAAATTTTGCTTGGCATATATCAAATTGGAATCCTGTAGTGTGTCTTTTCTAAATTGCTGATCAACATAAATTCCGGCCGCCCATTTTGCAAATGGGGAATAAAAAGGACGATCAATATTGATGCTTTTCGCATAATAATTATCTAAATCAATATGATATCTCAATGTTGTTTTGATAAATGTATTTTTGATATTGGGAATGCTATAGGCTAAACTATAGGCGCTTTTTCCGTCGCTGAATCTGTTTTTATATTGATTGTCAAATTCATGACCTGAGCCCAAAAAGTTGCGCTCATTTAATTCGAATGTGGTTCTGGAGTTAGAAACAGAACCTTTTGGTATCATACTCCATGAATCCAGAACACGAATATAAACATCTACAGAATCAGGATTGTTTTTAATCAACTGTGGCGTAATGCTAACTCTGTTAATATACCTCTGAGTTCTAATTAAACGTTCTGATTCTTTTACCAATAGGGAATCCAAAGGTTCATTTTTTCTTATAAGTAATAAATTTTGGATTGCCAGCCGATTGGTTTTAATGTGTATTCTGTTTCCGCTTCTTTCGGCCCAGTTCTTAGGTTTTCTGGTTGAATCAATTTCTGAAAATCCAAATGGATCGAGCGTAACAATAGTGATGTTTCGGATCGTTCTACCTTCAAAAGCGAGGTATTTTTTTCGAACCACTTTTTCCTTTTTAACTTTTAAATTAACGGGTCTGAAAATTAACTTATGCATTAACTTAGTGAATTTCCTTTTTTTGGAATAGGTCTGGATATCCTTATATACTTGAGAAGAATCCTTTTTTGGTTTATCTACCTGTGAAAAAGAAACCTGACAGCAACAAAAGAATAAGAAAATTAAAATCAGTTTTTGTTTTTGAAACATTTTAAAAAATTAACTTTAAAAATAGGTTTTGAAATTTCAACCAATTAATTTTCGGTGCGGTTTATATCATTTTCCGTGGTGGTTTCTGTAAACATAGGAACAGTAATATCCGTTTTGATTATGATTTTTTTTGCTGATGTTTCTGAATCAAAAAGGGGTAATTTTATATTACGCCACGTATATGTTTTTGGTAAATCATCACCCATTAAATAGCCCCAAGGTTCCAGCTGTTCTATTCTGTCAAAAATTACTTTCAGAATTGCTATTATCGGAATGGCTAAAAACATTCCGGAAATTCCACAAATTGCTCCGCCTATGATAATGCCAACAATAGAAACAAAGGCATTTATTTGCACTTTTGAACTTACAACTAACGGGACTAAAATATTATTGTCAATTAATTGCACAATTACGTTCACTACGATGACGCCGATAATTATCGATAAGTCGGGCGTGCCCGTAAGTGATGCTACAATACTCAAGCCGCCTGCAAACAATATTCCAACATAGGGGATCAGATTTAGAATTCCGGTAACAATTCCCAACAAAACAGCATACTTAACGCCTATAATCATGAATCCAATTGTTGTTAATACGGAAACCAGAACCATTTCTATAATCAGACCAACAATATAACTTTTTACAGCTACTTTTATTTGGGAAAGAATATCCTGTAATTTAGGATGGTACTCTTTTTTTATCAATTTGGAAAAGAACAACATAAAATGGGTTCTGTACAAGAGGATCAAAAAAGTATAAATAGGAATTAAAATAATGTTTAAGAGTGTATCTGTAAAGGAAGCTAGGGTTGTACCCAGCAATTCTTTTCCTTTTTCCATAGAATCTTCCGTGGCAGTGTCAAGGTATTCTTTTTGCTCTCTTGAACTTATATTGAAATGTTCCCGGATATATTGCTGAATGTTATGAATATGAATGGAAATGTTTCGCTCGATTTTATTAAAATCATTAGCCATTTCACTAACCTGAATGGATAGAAATGCAAAAAGGCCAATAAAGAGTAAAATAAACAGCAAAACCGTTATCATCACTGCAATGACATGTGGAAAACGCAGTTTGTGTCTTATGAAATGAGCAATTGGCCTTAATAATATAGCAAATATAAAAGACAGCAGAATTGGAATTAAAATCTCCTGACCAATATAAAAAATATAGCCAAAACTGATCAGGCTCAATAAAATCAGCGCAAGTTTTGCGTAAAATGGAAGTTTTATAGTATCATTCATATTTTTCGTTGTATTAATGGTCTATTAAAATTTAAGTATGGAAATTTAAAATTTAACAAGCAAATATGATAGAATAATAAATCGAATCCGTTATATATTTTTAAAAAAGAGTTATATAATTTCCACTTATAAAAATAGAGCCGGCCTTTAAAATAAAATTAATCTACGAATTCTTTGTCATCAAAATGGTTTTTCATAATTGAAATTCCTTTTTGCAAAAGTAAATTATTAGGGAAGACCACCATTTCTCCATCATGGGTTTTTAAGTACACATGAAAAGCACCGATATCTTCGATTTCGGCTTCAATAGGAAAATCTTTGTCATGAATTTTTATTACATCGCCAATTTTAAACGGGAAAGAAAAGAACAAAATGATACCGGAGGTGATGTTACTCAAAATAGACCATTGGGCAAACATAGCGACACCAACGACAGTTGTAATGGAGGTAAGTCCAATAAAAATATCTTTGGTCTGAACGCCCCAAATTATTATTAAAGCAGTTACTGCCAGAATATTAATAAATAAATGGATGTATTTGATGACTAAATTCGTTCGATGTTCAATAGTGCGACTTGATTTTGCATAACGTCGTACCAGTTTTGAAGTGATAATGCGCAATAAGATATACAAAAGAATTAAAATTCCAGTTGCAATTAGTTCTCTTGTGTAGTGTTGAAATAAAGTCATATCCATAATTTATTACGCTAATTTACTCAAATATTCATAAACTTTATCAGTTGGCATCCCCATAACATTTGCATAAGACCCTTCAATTTTTGCAACACCTATAAAACCAATCCATTCCTGAATTCCATAAGCGCCCGCTTTGTCATAAGGCTTGTAATTTTCAAGATAGTATAAAATGGCTTCATCGCTTAATTCATTGAAAGTAACTTTGGTCAGTTCATTGAGCACAGTTGTTGCTAAAGTGGTTTTAAAGCAAACCGACGTAATTACATCATGGGTAGTATTCGATAATGATTTCAGGATGTCAAAAGCATCTTGCTGATCTTTTGGTTTGCCTAAAGCCTTGTCATTATGCCAAACGATCGTATCACTTGTTATCAGGATATCATTGGGTTGCAATTCGCCTTCAAAAGCGTTGGCTTTCAGTTCAGCCAAATAATCAGTGATTGCTGCTGCTTTTAATTCCGGAGGATATATTTCTTCAATTTCTTTTAACCTGATTTCGAAATCCAAATCTAAATCTTTGAAAAATTGTTGGCGTCTTGGAGACCCCGAAGCCAGAATCAGCTTGTATTTTTTTAATTTATTTCTAAGCATTATATTTCATATTTATAGTGATAACGGCTATGGAGATAATCCCGAAAAGAAGAATCCATTTAAGGAGTAAACTCAATTTGTGAAAATCGTTTCTTGTTTTTGCATTCCAAATTTTTATCGTAAAATAGAGCAATGGTCCCGTTACAAAAGTCAATAAATAAGCGGTTGTGTACGTCAAAAGAAACAAATAATTATAGGTATAAAAAAGGATTGCCACTAAAGGGATAAAACTTAATGCAAAAACTATTTTTGTAGTTCTGTTAACGCCTATGGCTACCGGTAACGTATTTATTCCATGATTGTAGTCGCCATTTACATCCTCTAAATCTTTTACGATTTCCCTAATGAAATTAACAAAGAAAGCAAAAACCGCATAATCTAAAAGAATGGAAAAAATAACAGCCATTTGCGTCTGATTTCCTTCATAGGTGGCAGGATATAAGTCAAAAATCCCTATGATGACAACGCTGAAAGAAAGTAATAAAGCCACAATTACATTCCCAACAAGCACCATTTGTTTTAAGCTTGTAGCATAAAGATAAAGTGTGGCGGCTATCAAAATAAAAATAGAGGCGAAGCCAGGTTTCTGTATAACATTCGACAAATAAAAACCAATACCAACGCCAATGCAATTAAGTGCAACGTATATATTGTAAGCCTTTGCTTCAGAAATTACTTTGCCTACGATTACGTCCTTCGGTTTGTTGTCGTTATCCGTATTTTGATCAAATATATTATTTATTACATAACCGCCCGCTGCAAGTAAAACGGTGGATAAGACTAATAATAAATATTGCCAGTCTGCTAAGGCCAGCAGTATATTTTGAAATTTGAAAAAGCCATATCTGAAAACGAGTTGCATCAAGGCAAGCATCAGTAAATTTTGATATCGGATGAGTTTTAGAAATGGAAACATTTATATCATTTAAAATTTATAATTCAACCTTTAAAAACAGCAACTAATCGTGTTTCCCATCAAAATGTGCCATCCATTTTCCTTGTGCTTTCATGACTTGCTCAATTACATCACGAGCAGCACCTTTTCCACCATTTTTATGTGAAATATACCTGGAAATTGCCTTGATTTCCGGGCTTGCATCTTGTGGACAGGCTGGTAATCCCACTAATTTCATCACATGATAATCGGGAATGTCATCTCCCATATACAAAACATGTTCCGGATTTATTTGGTAAACATCGGTATATTCATCAAATGTTTCCACTTTGTTTGGAGTCCCTAAATGAATATCCGTTATTCCCAGATTTCTAAGTCTTACGCGAACGCCTTCATTGCTTCCTCCAGAAATAATGCAAACATTATACCCGCTTTCTACAGCAGCTTTCATCGCATAACCATCACGAATATTCATTGTTCGCAGAATTTCTCCTTCATTGGTTACAAAAACGGAGCTATCGGTAAGTACGCCATCAACATCAAAAATAAAAGTAGTGATGTCGTTCATTATTTCTTTATAACTTTTTGCCATTATGCTGTATAGATTGTGTTAGTGTTTTATAAATAGTCAGGTAATTTTCATTGGATAAAAAGGCTTCATGCGCTTCAATTGTAGCTGTGTCATTGCGTTTTGCCGGACCAGTTTGTGCTTCTTGTGGTGAAAGCACGGTTATTTTCTGGGCAGTTTCTGCAATCAGAGGTTTTAGAATTTCGAAAGGGACCTGATGTTCCTGACAAATTTCATTTCCGATCTGGTACAAATGATTCACAAAATTATTGACAAAAACCGCTGCAATATGCAGCGCTTTTCTTTGTTCGGAATTGATGGCAAAAACTTTTTCAGAAATCGCTTTTGCCACTTTGTCCAGTAATTGGAAATCTGTTGCATTTTCACTTTCCAAACAAATTGGAATGGTTTTAAAATCAACGGCTTTGTCTTTAGTAAATGTTTGCAACGGATAAAAAACTCCTTTTCGGTTATTGGCATCCAAAGCATTTAAGGAAACACTGCCGGAAGTATGAACCACTAAACGATTTTTGAACGGGAGTTGTGAAGAAGCATCGGCAATCGCATCATCCGAAACGGCAATAATATATAAATCAGCTTCCGCTAAAGCATCCCAATCATCAGTGATTTTATTAAAATCCAATAGATGCGATACGCTAGCAGTTTGCCTTGAAAAAACCTGAATCAATTCGATTTCTGATCCCAAATTTTGGGAATCCTGAAATGCCGCAATCAAATGTTGCGCAACATTTCCAGAGCCAATAATAATTACTTTAATCATTTGGCAAAATTAGCAAAAAAATATTAAGGGTTTTATTCAATTTTTGAATGGCTAATAAACCGGAATTAGCTTTGAAATATGCTTTTTTATCAGAAAAGAGGAAGACTTAATTTTGGATTAAATTAACAATTATACGAATATAGAAGTCAAGATTTTTAAGTACTTTTGTCGCACTTTTATTAAACGCAATCCCTTACAAATGATTAAAAAAATATTCTCTATTTTGTTTTCTACACGATTAATGGCTATGCTTTTCTTAACATTTGCAATCGCAATGGGTACCGGAACTTTTATCGAAAGCAAATACAACACTGATACCGCTAAAATTTTGGTTTATAATGCTTGGTGGTTTGAAGCCATAATGGTGTTTTTTATGATTAATTTCATTGGGAATATTAAAAGATACCAATTGTTAAAAAAAGAAAAATGGGCCACTTTGTTGCTTCATTTGGCTTTCATTTTTATTCTCTTGGGAGCTTTCGTAACACGCTATATCAGTTATGAAGGAGTGATGCCTATTCGTGAAGGGGCAGCGGAAAATCAGGTTTTTTCAGATAAAACCTTTCTTACTGTTTTTGTAGATGGGGATTACAAGGGGGAAATGAAACGCAGGGTGTTTGAAAAACCACTGTTGCTTTCGCCGGTTACCAATAATAATTTCACCATTTCAGATAAATTCGCCAATACTAATTTTGAAGTAAAATACAAAAACTTCATCATGGGGGCTAAGGAATACATAAAACCGGATCCTAAAGGTTCCTTATATTTTAAAATAGTAGAAGCGGGAGATGGCGGACGTCACGAACACCTGCTAAAAGAAGGCGAAGTTCAAAATATTCACAATGTTTTATTTTCATTGAATAAATATACTGAGGGAGCGATAAATATCACTATTACCGGTGACAGCAGCACCATTCAAACACCATTTGAAGGTAATTTTATGCGTATGGCTGATAAATTACAAGGAAAAGTAACTAAGGGAAGTGCACAGCCTTTGATGATGCGCTCTTTATATACGATTGGTGAAATGCGATTCGTATTCCCGGATCCAGCCGTAAAAGGAGTGATCGATTATGAATCTAAAAATGATTTCAAGGCCAAGAATCACGAAGATGCCTTGGTTTTAACTGTGCGTGCCGACGGAAAAGAGAAAGAAGTAACCATTGTGGGTTCCAAGGGTAAAGTTGGAGAATCAAAAACGGTTAAAATAGGGAATATTGATTATACTTTTTTCTACGGAAGTAAAGCGTATGTATTGCCATTCAAGATAAAACTGAATAAATTTATTGCCCAAAAATATCCCGGAACGGAAAAAAGTTATTCTTCGTTTGAAAGTAAAGTTACGGTTCAGGATTCCACAAACTCATTTGATGCCCGAATTTATATGAATCATGTTTTAGATTACAAACAGTTTCGCTTTTTTCAATCTTCATTTGATCCGGACGAAAAAGGGACTGTTTTATCAGTAAACCATGATTTCTGGGGGACCTGCATAACCTATGGCGGTTATTTTATGTTGTTTTTTGCAATGATGTCGATCATGTTTACCAAATATTCCCGTTTTGCTGACTTGAAAAGAAAACTGGAAGTGGTGAAAACTAAGAAAGCCAGCTTAATTACGATTTTGGTACTGATGTTCAGTTTTAATGGTTTTGCTCAGGGTCATGAGAATCATCAACATCAGTTACCAAGTGAAAAACAGATAGATTCCTTATTGAATAAATACAAAGTTCCGGAAGAACATGCGGCTAAATTTGGAAGGCTAATTATCCAGGACGGGGGAGGAAGAATGAAACCGGTGAATACTTTTTCATCTGAATTGCTTCGAAAGGTAAGTCATATGGAAACCTATAAAGGTATGAATTCGGATCAGGTATTGCTGTCTATGACACAATATGCCAAAGTTTGGATTGAGGTTCCCATTATCTATATTAAAGCTGGAAATGATAGTATTCGTAAGATTATAGGAATTGATAAGGAAGCAAAATATGCTCCTTTTATAGCCTTTTTTGATGAAAAGGGAAATTACAAATTATCACCCTATCTTGATGATGCTTTTAAAACCGCTAATCCGAATCAATTCGAAAAAGATTTTATCGAAACCGATAAAAAAGTAAACTTAATGGAATCGGCTTTGAGTGGAAGGATTTTAAAGATTTTCCCTATTCCGAACGATGCGAACAACAAATGGATTTCTTATTTAGAACTGAATGAATCAGGAATGAAAGGAATGGATGCCACGTATACTAAAAGTGTATTGCCCTTATATTTTGGGACTTTGACTAATGCGGCTGAGACTAAAAATTATAAAACAGCGAACGAATTATTAGAAAGTATAAATGGTTTTCAGAAAAAATTTGGAGCTAAAGTAAGGCCAAGCGAAGACAAAATATCATTGGAAATAGTATATAACAAATCCGATATTTTCAAAAATCTTTTCATGGCTTATTTTACAATTGGCTGTTTGATGCTTGTGTTTACCATACTTAACATTATTCTCGAGAAAAAGATATTGCGTATTGTGATTAATTCCTTTCACGTAATCATTGGAATATTATTTGGATTGCACACCCTTGGATTAATTGCCCGTTGGTTCATTTCAGGTCACGCACCCTGGAGTAATGCTTACGAATCGATAATTTATGTGGCTTGGGCAACGATGTTCTTTGGTTTGGCTTTTGACAAAAAATCAAAACTTACCGTTGCAGCTTCGGCATTTGTAACTTCTATGATTTTGTTTGCGGCTTTTATGAATTGGATTGATCCGGAAATAGCCAATTTACAACCCGTTCTTAATTCGTATTGGCTAATGATTCACGTAGCAGTAATCGTTGCGAGCTACGGGCCATTTGCATTAGGAATGATATTAGGAGCTGTTTCTTTATTGTTGATTTTGTTTACTAATGAAAAAAACAAAGCCAAGATGGATTTGAATATTCAGGAAATTACCTATATCAACGAAATGGCATTGACCATTGGTTTAATCATGCTTACCATCGGGAACTTCCTGGGCGGACAGTGGGCCAATGAAAGTTGGGGACGTTACTGGGGTTGGGATCCAAAAGAAACCTGGGCTTTAATCAGTATTATGGTTTATGCCTTTGTGATTCACGCCCGATTTGTTCCGTCTTTGCGAGGAAAGTGGGTTTTTAACCTGATGAGTATCTTTGCTTTCGTATCGATTCTGTTTACCTATTACGGAGTTAATTTCCACTTGGTGGGATTGCACTCCTATGCAAGTGGTGAAGCGAAATCATTAAGCTGGATTTGGTATTCATTGGGGACAATAGCTTTATTTGGAGCTATTTCTTATCCAAAATACAGAAAGTATTATAAAAAATAATAGTCTCATTATTAATATGAAAAAGGTTCAACAATATGTTTGAACCTTTTTTTTATTCATCAAACTCCATTTTTAGCATTTTGCAATATTCTAATGGAGAAACACCTGAAACCTCTTTAAAGGGCATGATAATATAGCCGTAGGTTATCAGGCCTTAACCAGTAATTCAACCGGGAATCAAAATATTTCTATTGGAAGACAATCTATGTTGGGTAATGTTAGCGGATCAAGTAATACTGCTGTTGGGTTAGAAACATTAGAATCCAATTCAACTGGTCATCACAATGCTGCGTTTGGTCATCTTACCATGATAAGTAATAGTACCGGTTATCAAAATGCCGCTTATGGACAAGAAGCTATGCAAGGTAATGACACCGGAAATAAAAATACGGCGCTAGGGGCAGAGTCTTTATACAACAACAGCCAAGGTAATTTTAACATTGCCGTTGGATTTGGAGCTATGGGGTCAAATACCACAGGAAGTAATAATACTGCAGTTGGTTACAATGCAGACGTTTCAAGTTCTGCCTTAACCAATGCAACAGCAATAGGTAATGGCGCTATAGTTACTGCAAGTAATAAAATACAGTTGGGTAACGGAAGTGTGACTTCGGTAAATACTAGTGCTGCAATTACAGCTGCTTCGTACATTAAATCTGGCGGTACATCTTCTCAATTTTTAAAAGGAGATGGTAGTGTAGATGCCAATACTTACCTAACAAGTGCAACTGCATCATCAACATATTTGCCACTGGCAGGAGGTACATTAACAGGGGGATTAACCGGTACTTCAATAACTACTACCGGTAATGTTACATCGTCTGGGACTGTAAGTGGTATTAACGGCTCGTTTGGAAGATTTATTTTAAATACAGCAACACAATCTTCAATTTCTGTAAACAATTATGATGTTTCTGGGATTGGAATCTTATTTATAGTTCCTAACGCTAATTGGGAAAATGTAGCAGGATTATCAGGAGGAGTTACAGGTCAGGTGATCCAAATTATAAATGCAAATAATGATGCAATAAGTTGCTGTACCGGGGTAGTTTTTCAAAATGATAATGCGGGCGGAACTCAAAAAATTAAATGTTCATCTGATATGCCATTGGGAAGTAACCAAGGAGTTTCTCTTGTTTTTGATGGAACATATTGGAGGGTTATGAGACCACCAAATTAATAGAATGATTGATCTTTATGAAGGTAAAAAAGCAATAAAATTATTATTTTAGGATAAATCAAAAAGGTTCAACATCGCTGTTGAACCTTTTTTGTTAGGATTAGAGAGAAATGCTATTTACACTTTTCCTAACGTATACAATTGTTCCATTGTAGGCGTTAAACTTCCGCCTTTAGGCTCTAAGGTTATCCCAAAAGCTTCCGCATCAGTTGCATTATCAACAGCAAACATTTTTTGATCATTACCCTTGAAATTGTCTAATAATCCAATACTTGTAGGAGTCAACGGATTCAATTTTAAGGCCCAAACCTGATATACCATTCCTTTAGGAGGTTCCGGTAATCCTGCGGCATCTACGTAAACCACTTTGGTTTCTTTATTCCAATATACTTTTGCGTAAGATTGTGGAGCAACAGTTTGTCCACCTAGTGGTACCACGGTATTGTTTGCATCTCTTACCACAGCTAGACTGGTCTCGCTAGCTTTGTTTTTTAATTGTAAAGCATCCAAATCCTTTTCCATTTTTGCTTTCTCCACTTTGGCATTTACCACCTGAGTATTGGTTTGATCCATTTGATTGTATTGGTAACCAATGCCTACCAACAATAGGATTGCTGCTGCCCAACCAATATATTGCGACCAATTTCTTGTTGGTTCCAATTCGATTACTTTAGCCTGTTTGAGTTCTAGTTTGGACTTGATTTTTTCATAATTCGCCACAGAATGAAACGGTGAAAAGCTGGAAGATAAAGCCACAATTGCCTTCTCTATCGCAATAATTTCGTCGTTTATTTCTGGATTATTTTTTGCCATGGCGTTTACTTCCTCATTTTCGGTTTCGCTGAGTAAACCATAAACGTAGAGTTCTAAAATACCTGATTCTATATATTCTTTTGCTTCCATTATACCTTCAAATAATTTCTTAAATCATTAATACAGTTTCGATTGTGCGTTTTAACGGTTCCTAAAGGAATTTCTAATTCCTCCGAAGCTTCCTGTTGGGTGTACCCTTTAAAAAACAGTAAATCTATTATTTGAATACATTTGGGTTTTAGTTTTTTTACGAAGTCCTGAATCCCAATGCTATCAATTTTATTGACCAGTTTGTTACTGTCGTCAAATAGATGTACGAAATTATCTGAAGAAAGGTTTTTTTGACTGTTATTAAAATTTTTAGACCTTAGTTTATCGATAGATGTATTTCTAGCAATATTTAGAATCCAAGTATAGAAACGCCCTTTGCTTTCATGGTACGTATCGATATTTTTCCAGATTTTGACAAATACATCCTGAAGCACATCTTCTGCTTCTTCTCTATTTTTTACAAGAACATTGATTACTGCAAATAAGCTTTTAGAATACATATCATAGAGATGTGTAAATGCCTTTTCATCTTTCTTATAAATTAACACTAATAATTCGTCTTGGGTCATATACTTTTTATTTTGCTATTACAAACTTATACATTCTTATTCACAATTGACATATATTATGAAATACGGCTTTAAAATAAATTTATTTTAAAAATAATTATATTTTATTTAAGTATTTAAAATATTGATAATTAGGTGATTAATAAATAAATTGATTTATTTTTTATTTTTTTTATGATTTTTAAAACCAAAGCGAATACAATCCCGTAAATGCTTGTATAACCTTTTAAATTATAACAAAATGAAAAAAACAAAAATGATATTAGGTCTATCGCTGGTAGCGGTTTCGGGCTTAATTTTAGTAGCTGCTGATCACGTTGATGCTCCAGCGGTAACCGGTAATGCAGCAGATATTACTGATGTGTACACTTTTCAGGGACAAGACACAAACAATCTTGCATTTGCAGTAAACACTCAAGGATTATTAAGTCCTAATGCGACAGCCGCGGCAACATTTAATGAAAATGTTATGATTGAAATCAACATTGATAACACGGGAGACAATGTTGAAGATTTAGTTATTCAAGCCATCAAAAGAGATGACAAAATGTATTTCTTTGGTCCTTATGCTCCTAGTGCTACAGGAACTTCAAGCACCATTAAAATGGCTGCAGCTTCAGGAAGTGTAACCATTTCTAAATATGGTGCTACACCATTAATTGCGGAGAAAAATGGAATGAAATTTTTCGCAGGACCGAGAGATGATCCTTTCTTTTTTGACTTAGGTCAATTCAAGGCGATCCTTGGCGGCACTGCTTCTGGATTCAAAAATCCAGGGACAGACACTTTTGCAGGAACAAACGTACTTTCATTGGTAGTTGAAGTTCCAAAAGCAATGTTAGGTACTTCTAGTACATTAAACGTTTGGGCTGAAACTAAGAAAAAACAATAACTAATTTTATTTAAAACATAAGGACATGAAATCGAAGATTCACGAATTCCAAAGAAAACTAAATATAAAAATCATGGGTACAACTAATAAATTCAAAATAATAGCCGTTGCACTAGCTTGTGCAGCTGTTTCAGTAAATTGTGACAATAATGATTCGGATGGAGATCCTGTAGCGAGTATTGATTTTACAGGAACTTTTGTTCAGCAGGATCAAATGGCCAGACCAGCAATAAACACTGTATTTATTGCAGCGGGAGCACCAAAAGATGAATTCAATGCTGCTATACCATCAATGATGGGCGCTAAATACCAATCTATTTTTCAATCCAGATTATTGGCTTTAAATTCAGGTTACACTGTAAATGCTTTAGGACAAACCGCACCTCAATTTACAGGTCTTTTAGCTACGGATGTATTAAATGTTGATAAGACTAAAAAAACAACATTTTTTGATGGAACAAATGTTCTAACTGGTAGAGCTTTGGCGGATGATGTTATTGATGTGGAATTGTTATTGATTTTTGGAGGACCCATGGGCACTTCAAACGCAGGACTAACTTCTGATCATGTGGATGCAAATGATAAGTCATTTGGAGTTTCCTTCCCTTATTTGGCAACGGCCTGGTAATATTTTATAAAAAAACAGAGTTCGATATATTTAGTTTCAACTCTGTTTTTTTTCTTTTCAAAACAAACAAACAAACAAACAAACAAACAAACAAACAAACAAACAAACAAACAAACAAACAAACAAAACAGATTATGAAAACTTTAAAAATAATTCCATTATTGGTTTTTACAATCCTATCTCTTTTTAGTTGCGAGAAAAAACCAAGTCAGATTACCAATACTTCCGATTACAATAAGTATCTGAACGTAAAAGGGAATAAATCATTGACTTTTGCTACTAACGAAATTGATTTTTGGCAAAAAAAATTTGATGCTGCTCCTAATCAAATTAGTTATTTAAGTATGATAGCGTCCAATTATGCTACTCTTTTTGAATATACCGGCGACATTAAAAACCTATATAAAACAGAAGAACTATTAACAAAATCGAACGAAGCTTATAATTACTCAAAGGTTTCTACGATTCGATCTTTGGCAAGAAATTATATTGCGCAACACCGTTTTAAAGAAGCGTTAGTGTTAGCCAGCAAAGCTTTTTCGATAGGAGAAGGTTTGAAAGAAACACAAAAATTACTATTTGATGTTCAAATGGAATTAGGAAATTTTCCTGAAGCTGTAAGAAATTTGAATGCCATGCGAGATCTGAAAGATTATGATTACCTGATTCGTTTGGCAAAATGGAATGATCACAAAGGCGACTTGAAAACAGCCATAACTTTTATGGAAAAAGCCCTAGATATAGCGGAGAAAGAAGATAATAAAGTGCTTAAAATCTGGTCGTATTCTAATTTAGGGGATTTTTATGGCCATGCCGGAAGAATCGAGGAATCGTACGAAAGCTATTTGAAAACACTGGCAATTGATCCGAATTATTCTTATGCATTAAAAGGAATTGCCTGGATCGTGTTTTCTCACGAACGAAATACAACGGAAGCAAAAAGAATTGTTGAGGCTATTGAAGTGACACATAACACGCCCGATTTTTATTTATTGAAATCTCAAATAGCCCAATTCGAAGGAAATAAAAAAGAAGAAATAAGTAATAGAAAGGCCTATTTCTCCATGTTGCAAAAAAATAATTATGGCGCAATGTATAACAAATACAACGCTTTAATTTACGCTGATGACAAACAAACTGCTTCTAAGGCGGTGGAAATAGCAAAAATAGAAATTGATCACAGACCAACTCCTGATTCCTACGATTTATTGGCATGGTCCTATTTGAATTTGGGTGAAAATAAAAAAGCATTGGAAGTGGCTAAAAATCATGTCGTTGGAAAATCATTTGAACCTAAAGTACAATACCACCTTGCAATGATTTACAAATACAATAATTTAGCTGAAAAAACAAAACCTATTAAAGAAGAATTGCTTTCCAGTTTGTATGAATTAGGACCTAATTTGGAAAAAAAGGTAAATCAATTATAAAATAACCTAATGAAGAATTTTTTTATAATCCTGATAATTCTTTTGGGTTGGACTACTTATGCTCAGATTCAAAAAGGAATAGTAGTGGATAGCAATGGGAATCCGTTAGAAAATGCATCCATCAATAATATAATTTCTGAAAGCCATGCACATACCAACGAATTCGGAATGTTTAGTATTGATAAAACAGTTGCAGGAAATGTCTTGAAAGTAAATGCTTTGGGGTTTAAAAAAATAAATTACACAGTTGCTGGTTCTGAAATGAAAATTACTTTAGAAGATGATATTTTCAGATTGAATGAGATTGTTATTCAACCGAAACTTTCGGCGATGAATGTGATTTCGAAAATTGATTTACAAACGACTCCCGTGAATTCTTCTCAGGAAATTTTACGAAAAGTACCCGGACTGTTTATTGGTCAACATGCTGGCGGAGGCAAAGCAGAGCAACTGTTTTTGAGAGGTTTTGATATTGATCATGGGACTGATATCGCTATTGCAGTAGATGGAATGCCAGTAAATATGGTGTCTCATGCGCACGGTCAGGGTTATGCTGATTTGCATTTTGTGATTCCGGAAACGGTGGAAAAAATAGATTTTGGAAAAGGAACGTATTATGCCAGCAAAGGGGATTTTGGTACGGCAGGATACGTTGCTTTCCAAACTAAAGACAAATTAGAGAAAAGCAGCATCGGACTCGAAGTAGGGCAGTTCAATACAATAAGAACTATCGGGTTATTTAATCTTTTAGGAAATAAAAAAAAACAAAGTGCTTATATAGCTACCGAATATATTCTGACTGACGGACCCTTTGATTCTCCTCAAAATTTTAATCGAATCAATTTGCTGGGGAAATATTCAGCTATTTTAGAGGACAACAGTAAATTTTCCGTTTCAGCCTCTCGCTTTACCAGTAAATGGGATGCTTCTGGTCAAATACCACAGCGATTGGTTGATAACGGAAACATTTCGAGGTTTGGCTCCGTTGATGATACAGAAGGGGGAAATACATCAAGAACGAATATAAATGGTTCCCTGAGCAAACCAATTGATGAAAATACATTTGTAAAAGCGAATGCTTTTTATTCAAAATATGATTTTGAATTGTATTCGAACTTTACTTTTTTTCTGGAAGACTCTATCAATGGCGATCAAATTAGACAGAAAGAAAACAGAAGTATTTACGGCATGAATGCGGAATTGAATAAGAAAACGAAGTTTAGTGATACAAATGTATTGCTGCAGTATGGAATAGGTTTTCGTGCAGATGCAACAAAGGATACCGAACTCTCACATACTTTAAACAGAAGTACTACTTTGAAGCAAATTAAATTAGGGGATATTGATGAGTCCAATTTATTCTCCTATTTGAATTCGGAATTCAGTTTTGGCAAATTGATGATTAATCCTGCGGTTCGATTGGATTATTTCAAATTCAATTACCAGGATAAATTAACTGCGGATTACAAAACACAGACGGAAAGCAAGTTCAAAATTTCGCCAAAATTAAATTTTATCTATTCGCAAAATAACAATTTGCAATTTTTCATAAAATCGGGAATAGGATTTCATTCCAATGATACTCGAGTTGTGGTTCAAAATAGTGGGAAACAAATTTTACCGACCGCAATAGGAACTGATGTTGGGACGATTTGGAAACCATTTTCAAGGTTAATTATTAATTCTGCGGTGTGGTATTTGTACTTGGAACAAGAGTTTGTTTATGTAGGAGATGCGGGAATTATTGAGCCAAGCGGAAAATCAAAACGCATGGGATTTGATTTAGGATTGCGTTATCAACTCACTGATTGGTTGTATTTTGATGCTGATGCTAATTATACCTATGCCCGAAGTATTGGGGAACAAAAAGGACAAGATTATATTCCTTTAGCGCCGGATTTTACTTCTACCGGAGGTTTAAGCTTTCAAAAATTAAATGGTTTTTCAGGTGGTATTCGTTACCGTTATTTAAAAAGTCGTCCTGCAAACGAGGATAATTCGATTGCTGCCAAAGGATACTTTGTTTCGGATTTTAATATTAATTATCAATACCAAAACATCAATTTTGGTGTAGCGGTGGAGAATTTATTTAATACAGAATGGAATGAAACTCAATTTGCCACTGAATCAAGATTAAAAAATGAACCAACTAGTGTGGAAGAAATTCATTTTACACCAGGAACGCCTTTTTTTATCAAAGGAAAAATGACGTATACCTTTTAATATAGTATTTAAGTTTTGTTGTTTACTTGTTTGGAAGCCGGGTGTTCTTTGGGATATCAGGCTTCTCTGTTTTTAACTTCTGTTTAACCAAAATAAATGTTTAAGCAACAATTAATTGTTTTAATTTTATAAAAAATATAATTAGGAAACGAGCATAACGAAAATACGGTGAAAATACCGATATTGGTATGCGAATTCCATATTCAAGTAAAACATAAATTAGCTACCTATGAAAAATCTGTTGTTCTTAACATGTTCTATCATGTTTCTTTTTAGTTGTCAGAATCAGGCACAAACGAATAAAACAAAATTAAATAAAAGCAACGCTGTTATGGCTAATGAAACTATTTATCAATTTAAAGTAGAGGATTTGTCAGGAAAGATTTTTGATTTTGCTTCGCTGAAAGGTAAAAAAATCATGATTGTAAATACGGCTTCAAAATGTGGATTGACTCCCCAATACAAAGACCTTGAAGCGATATATAAACAATATAAAGAAGAAGGATTTGTGATAGTAGGTTTTCCGGCAAATAATTTTGCTTCGCAAGAGCCTGGGACTAATGAAGAAATCGCCACTTTTTGCCAATTGAATTATGGTGTGACATTTCCTATGATGGACAAGGTTTCTGTAAAAGGGGACGACATGTGCGCAGTGTATCAGTTTTTAACTCAAAAATCTAAAAATGGATTGCAGGATTCTCAAGTGGAATGGAATTTTCAAAAATACCTGATTAATGAAAAAGGAGAACTTGAAAAAGTCATTTCACCAAAAACATTGCCTACAGATCCTTCAGTAGTGGATTGGATTAAATCATAAGTAAAAAAAGAATAAAAAAAAGCGATTTTCGGGAAACTGAAAGTCGCTTTTTTTTTGTTCAGGAAACAGTCGTAAATTAAATTTTTTCATTCTTAAAAATTGCTGCAACTGCTGCTTCGTAATTTCTAATACTCTGTGCTTTTTTTATTTGTTTTAATACTTTGTGAGGATTTGAAAACGTAGCGGAAAAGTATTCCCATAAATGGTACATCTTCAACAGAATATGTGTTGATCCGGACAAAGACTCACTATATATCCCATATAAGGTATCGTGAAATGCACTGAATAATTCCATTTTGTTTGCAGGGTATTCTGAGGTATTGTTCTTTATCATACCTGGTAAAAATGGATCGGAAATTAATCCTCTGCCAATCATCCAGTGGTCTATGGTGGGAAAACGTTCTTGCATTTCATGAAATTTAGCCACTGAAGTGATGTCACCATTGTAATACAGTTTGTGGATGGTGTTGTCGATGCATTGTTGAAACGCATCTAAATGGACGCCACCTTTATAAAGTTGTTTCCCAATACGCGCATGTATGGCGATATTCTTAATAGGATAAGTGTCTAAGATTGGCAAAACCTGTAGGATTTCTTCGCTATTTTCATAACCCAACCGCATTTTCATAGACACGATAATGTCAGATTCAGCATGTGCCCTGTGAAGGATGTTATTGATTTTGTCGGGGTTGCTGATCAGACCAGAGCCCATACCGGATTTGGTGACCATGGGATAGGGACATCCTAAATTCCAGTTTAATTCTTTATAACCGAGTTCTTTAACGTATTTAGCTACAAATAAAAACTCCTCTGCATCGTTCGTTATGACTTGTGGAATTACCTCTAAACCAACATTATTTTCAGGTAGTAGGTCTCTTTCATAAGAAGGTTTAATGACAAGCTTTCCGTTTAAACGAATATAAGGGGAATAATAGGTATCAATCCCTCCAAAATATTTGTTTAAAGCATTTCTAAAACGAAAGTCGGTAAATCCTTGTAAGGGTGATGAGAGTAAGGTGTAATTCATGAAATTTTTAGTTGTGCAAATATACCATTCTTTACACAGTTAGCGTTTTCTTGGAGCAATTATGTTTTTTGCATCATGAAACAACTTATTTATTTTAGAATCAATTGCATAAAAACCAAATCGAGCCAATGATCAAATTTGTAGCCTACTTCACGAATAGTGCCCACTACTTTGAAACCAAATTTTTCATGAAAAGCGATGCTTCCTGAATTATCAGCATCAACAGCACCGATCATAACATGATATCCTTGCTCTTTTGCCAACCGGATGAGTTCACCCAAAAGTAGTTTTCCAACACCTTTTCCTATAAATTCCTGGGCTACATATACGGAATGTTCTACTGTGAATTGATAGCCAATTTTTTGCCTAAAAGGGCCATAGCTGGCGAATCCAATTGCTCCATTTTCAAATTCAGCCACAATTACAGGCAAATTTTTTTTCAGTTTGTCTTCAAACCATACTTTTTGGGTTTCAAAATCATGTGGCTCATAATCATAATTAGAAGTACTGTGCAGTATTTCGTGATTAACGATTTCTAATATTGTATCAATATCAGCAAAAACAGCAGGTCTTATCTTGATTTCCATGAAAAGGTATTTTCCATCAAATTTAAGAAAACTATTTAAGATTAGAGAAAAACCTTTGCAACTTTGTATCTTTGCCCCTTTGAAACGAAAAAAATGATTTACCCCAAAATACCTTTAGCGCAAAGCATTATTCAGATTTGTTTGGCCAAAGGAATCACCACCATAATAATTTCCCCAGGTTCACGAAATGCACCATTAACGATTGGTTTTGTGAGTAATCCGGCCTTTCAATGTTACAGTATCGCTGACGAGCGTGTTGCAGCTTTTTTTGCACTTGGAATTGCACAGCAAACTAAACAGCCAGTAGCTTTGGTTTGTACATCGGGTTCTGCATTGCTGAATTATTATCCTGCTTTTGCGGAAGCATTTTACAGTCAGATTCCTTTAATAGTACTATCTGCGGATAGACCACAAAGCAAAATTGATATTGGTGACGGACAGACCATCCGGCAGGAAAACGTGTTTTTAAACCATTCTTTATACAATGCCAATTTAAACGAAGTTGTTTCAAAAGCAAATGATTTCAAAATAAATGAAGCGATCGATTTTGCCTTGCATAAAAAAGGACCTGTTCATATCAATGCGCCATTTGAAGAGCCTTTATATGAAACCGTTTCAGAGCTGTCGGTGGATGTCATGGTGAATAATTTTGCAAATTTAAAAGCATTGGAGACCGTAGGGAATATCTCTGAGTTTGCTGCCATTTGGAACAATTCGACTAAGAAAATGATTTTAGTTGGCGTCAACGAACCCAATTTAATTAGTGAAAAAGCAATCGCTGCATTGGCTGAAGATGAATCGGTTGTCGTTCTAACAGAAACTACGTCTAATTTGCAGCATCCTTCATTTATAAACAATATTGACACCATTATTACCCCTTTTACCCATGAAGATTTTGAGGATTTTTGTCCGGAAATTTTGGTGACTTTTGGAGGAATGATAGTGTCTAAACGAATCAAGGCTTTTTTGAGAAAATACAAGCCAAAACACCATTGGCATATTGACACTCTAAGGGCGTATGATACTTTCAATGCATTGGCTAAACATTTTGAAATTAATCCAAATACGTTTTTCGAAGCTTTTTTACCTTTAACGGAAGGGGTGAAAAGCGATTATTTTGAGAAGCTGGAAGCGGTGAAACTTTTGAGAAGGCAAAAACATGAAATGTATTTGGAAAAAATTCAATTTTCAGATTTTAAAGTTTTTGAAAAAGTAATTCAAAGTTTACCAAAAAACAGTCAATTACAAATCAGCAACAGTTCGGCGATTCGTTATGCACAATTGATAGCGATTGATTCTTCGATTGAAGTGTATTGCAATCGGGGTACCAGCGGAATCGACGGAAGCACATCCACCGCTATTGGTGCGGCTGTAGCCAATAAAAAGCAGACGGTCTTCATAACTGGCGATATTGGATTTTTGTATGACAGTAATGCCTTGTGGAATAGTTACATTCCGAAAAATTTTAAAATAATTTTGATTAATAACGGTGGTGGCGGGATATTTAGAATTTTGCCGGGACATGAGGAAACTCCTGTTTTTAATACTTTCTTTGAAACATCACATGCTCTTACTGCAGAACATTTGGCTAAAATGTATGGTTTTGAATACAGTGTTGCCACTGATGAAACGAGTTTAGAAAACAGTTTGAACGCTTTTTATGCTCAAGGCGAAAAGCCAGGTATTCTGGAAATTTTCACACCAACAGTAGATAACGACAGAATTTTGTTGCAGTATTTTAAAGAATTAGTCTAATTATTTTATTGATTCGTTAAAATGCATAAATAAATGTTTAAATTTGAGAGAGTTAAAAAATAACAATCAAATATTAAACTTTTATTTATGAGTGCAAGAGACGAGTTAATTGTAAAGTATGCAGCCGATTTGAAAGACAAATGTGGTGTTAATCCTGATATGGATTTGTTGACAAAAGTAACAGTTGGTTGCGGTCCGTCAATTTATAATGCAGATTCGGCGACAGTTGCCGGAACCCAGCAATCTGAACTGGACACAGTGAAAAACAATTTTTTAATTAAGAAATTAGGACTTGCTGATGGAGCTAATCTGGATGCGGGAATTGATGCTGTAATGGAAAAATACGGTCGTTCCAATAAAAATAAATACCGGGTCGTGGTCTACTATTTATTGGCTGTTCACTTTAAGAAAGAGAGTATTTATAATTAATAATCGATATAAAAATGAAAAGCGTCTTTGTTGGCGCTTTTTTTATGATTTTTTTTTTTAATGATTGCTTAAATTTTGCAGACGAAAGATTTTTTTACTTCCTTTAGTTCAAATTCAGACAAATCGATTAACGCAGTTTTTTGGAATATTTTTTCTATTTCATCACCATTTATGAAAATACCTCAATGTTTTTATCCTGATTTTATCGAAACATAATGCGTAATTAAGTTCTACTATCAAATGTAAGGATTTTTCTTGCCGCAGTCAGAGACTTTGAAAGCGCCACAAATTAGGGGAATTTGGACTTTGTTTATTTGTCAAATGTTTCCTAATTTACTATTTTCAAACTTCGTACCTTTGCACTTTAGAAATTGAAAGAAAATGATTGAAATAGGAAAATACAATACACTTACCATTTTGCGCGATACCAAAGTGGGTTTGTTTCTGGGGAATCCAGAAAAAGATCCGGAAGGAATACATGATATTCTTTTGCCTAACAAGTACGTTCCAAACGAATTTGAAATAGGTGAGGAGCTGATTGTTTTTGTGTATTTAGATCACGAAGAAAGACCCGTTGCCACTACATTAGAACCTTATATTCTACTGAATGAATTTGCACTTTTGCGTGTGAATTATACCAATCAGATTGGTGCTTTTATGGATTGGGGAATGGAAAAAGATATTTTGGTTCCGTTCAAAGAGCAGGCACGTCCGATGGAAAAAGGAAAACGTTATTTGGTTTATCTTTATATGGATGAAAAAACCAATCGTTTGGTTGCTTCAAGTAAGACTAATCAATTTCTTAAAAATGAAGAACTTACCGTTGAGAAAGGGGAGGAAGTAGATTTGATTGTTTCTCATATTACTGAAATAGGAATTAATGTTATCATCAACGAAAAGCACAAAGGCTTGTTGTATAAGGATGAAGTATATGATGACGCGATTCGTACAGGAGACCGTATGCGAGGTTATATTAAAAACATCAGACCTGATAATAAAATTGATGTTTCACTGCAAATACAGGGGTATCAAAGTATAGAACCCAATGCCGAGAAAATTCTGGATGAGTTAAGAGCCAGTAGAGGTTTCTTGCGTTTAACGGACAATTCACATCCGGAAGACATTAAAACGGTTTTGAAAATGAGCAAAAAAACCTTCAAAAAAGCTATTGGTGCTTTGTACAGGGAAAAATTAATAGAAATCAAGGAAGACGGAATTTATCTGGTTAAGGAATAAAAAAAAAGAAAGACTAACCGTTACGATTAGTCTTTCTCTTTTTATTTTGTTTTGGACTCTTGAAATTCAAAACAAAAATAAATCTAATTCATTCTTAAAAGTATATTTATTCACTTTTATAATTAATAGCATCCTTAATACTACTTTAAAATATTGATTCAAGTGCAAATTACTTTTTCAAATGGTTTGTCTTTAAATGTCCAAACACTTGCTTATTAGCTAAGAATTAATTTCACATTAAAGCCATTGGTTTTGTATATATATTGAAAGATTATCTTCCTGAAATAACTGTATTGTTAGACTCAACTTATTTATTGAGTGGGAATGCGAATCTTTATTATAAACCGTAGGTGTTACTCTTTATTTTTTACTATTGGGGCAAATGGCCTTCTCATTAACTCATTTATCGTGGTGTCAGAAATAGTATTGTAATTTATTACCGTCGAAAAAGGAGCGACAAAATTTTTAATTGTATTCAAAAAAAACATTTTTTAGGTTAATAAATCAGTGAAGTAATCAAACTAATCAAATTATATTTTGCTGATTAGCAATATTTAAAATTAAGGATTATTTTTTTTAGCAACTGTTAATATTTTGTTTTTTTTTATTTTTTTAACATTTTCGATTGTTTAATCAGAGAAAGATTACCATAAGCTTCTCTAAAATAGAATAGATAAAATGTAAAAAATGATTTAATTTTACACTGAAATAATTTAAATCAATTGTAATGGATTGGATCACTGTCAAAGAATACGAGGATATAACCTATAAGAAATGTAATGGCGTTGCCAGAATAGCTTTCAACAGACCGGATGTGCGTAATGCTTTCCGACCAAAAACGACTTCTGAACTGTACAATGCATTTTACGATGCCCAGGAAGATACCTCTATAGGTGTCGTTTTGCTTTCTGCAGAAGGACCTTCGTCTAAAGATGGAGTGTATTCTTTTTGTAGCGGTGGCGATCAAAATGCACGTGGTCATCAGGGCTATGTGGGGGAAGATGGACAACATCGGTTGAATATACTGGAAGTACAACGTTTAATTCGATTTATGCCTAAAGTTGTCATCGCTGTAGTTCCAGGTTGGGCGGTGGGCGGCGGACACAGTTTGCATGTAGTGTGCGATTTGACTTTAGCGAGTAAAGAACACGCGATTTTCAAACAAACTGATGCTGATGTAACGAGTTTTGATGGGGGGTATGGTTCTGCGTATTTGGCGAAAATGGTAGGGCAGAAAAAAGCCCGTGAAATTTTCTTCCTCGGACGCAATTATTCCGCTCAGGATGCTATGGATATGGGAATGGTTAATGCAGTGATTCCGCATGCTGAACTGGAAGAGACTGCTTATGAATGGGCGCAAGAAATATTAGGCAAATCACCAATGGCTATTAAAATGCTAAAATTCGCAATGAATCTTACGGACGATGGAATGGTAGGACAGCAGGTTTTTGCTGGTGAAGCGACACGCCTTGCTTATATGACCGAAGAAGCTAAGGAAGGCAGAAATGCGTTCTTGGAGAAAAGAAAGCCCAATTTCGAAAAAAAATGGTTGCCATAAATCTATAATTAGTGTTCCGTTTTTATTCTCAAAAGAATCATATCAAAAGAATTGTCTTAGTTTCTTAAAAAAATAAACAGTCTACATGGAAAATTTCAGCAACGAAACTATAGATGTTACAAAGCTTCCTAAATTTGAGGAAGTGCCCTTTTTAAGTTTGAAAAAATCCTACTGGAAAGTGATTTTGATTAATTTGGTTGTCCTGTTTTTGCTGATGACAATCGCTTTGGGATTTGCGCTGTTGAAGATGGATGAATTGGCGGGGTATCAATTAGAAATCAGTAGTGCTTTTGCATTCTTTATCCTGATTTTTATTTTCTTTTCACGCGTAAGTTTCAAGAAAAAAGGATTTGCTTTCAGAGAGCATGATGTGCTTTTTAGATATGGAATAATAGCAACGAATACTATTGTAATTCCTTATAATAGAATACAACATGTGGCATTACATGAAGGGATAGTTTCACGTTACTTTGGATTGGCTAAAATTGAAATTTTCACCGCCGGAGGCAGTTCCAGTGATATAGAAATCCCAGGAATTGAGAAAGAACAAGCAGAAAATATCAAACAACTCCTGATGGGTAAAATACAGAAACAACTGTAATGCGGGTCGATTTTAGTCAACCGCAAAGACAATCTGTCGTTGGTGTTTTGGTACTTTTTTTTGATACCGTTCGTCATTTTGGTAAAGCACTTTGGCCCATACTGGTCGTTTGGTTTTTTAAATTTAAAGAGCTAAATCCTTTGTATTTGATTGTAGGGGTATTGAGTGTTTTTCTGATTTTTGGAATTATCGCTTATCTAAAATATTTGAATTTTACGTTCTTTCTGGATAAAGAAAATCAGGAGTTTGTTATTACGGAAGGTGTTTTAAATAAAACAAAAACAACGATTCAGCTTAATAAAATTCAGCAGGTAACGATCAGGCAGTCCTTTGTTCAGAAAATTATCGGAGTACATGCATTAGATGTGGATACCGCTGGAGCTACTAAAACTGAAGTGGCAATCAAAGCTATTTCGCATGATTTAGCTTTAGAGTTGAAAGCGCATTTGTTAGAAAATGAAACGAATAAAACAATAGTGGTTTCAGATGAAATTCATGCTGAAATACAAGGCAATACTATTGGTAAAGAAGGATTTCCGTTTATAAAAATAAGTTTTTTAAGCTTGTTAAAAGTGGGGATTTCAACTAATTATGTAAAGAGTTTTTTTATTCTATTGGCTTTCTTTTTTACGCTTTATGATAATATCAAACGTATTTTTGGAGAATCTAGCATTGATGAGTCTAAAATTGATTCTTATTTCAAGACGAATGTGATGACGGAAGTCATTCCAATTGCTGTTCTCATGCTGTTCCTTGTTATTCTGGCAATGAATGTAATACGAATGGTTTTTAAGTATTTTGATTTTAGAATCACAAAACAAATCGGTTCGTTGCTGCTCTCCTTTGGGCTGTTAAATACAAAAAGTACGATTATCAAACCAGAAAAAGTTCAAATTGTGGCTGTTTCCAGTAATTATTTTCAGAAGAAAATGAATATACTTGAAATGAAAATCAAGCAGGCGACCAGTGGAGAAAGGCAAGAGCGCAAGAGTGTTATAGAAATACCTGGTTGTAATGAATTCGAGCACAATGAAATTTTAAAATTGTTGTTTAATATAATTCCCGAAAAAGGAGCGGTGTTAAAGCCTAATTTCCGTACTCTTGGATTTTCTATATTTCTCACAATTGGTTTACCTTTGTTTGTGTTTTATTTTTTGCGGGATGCTGTGGTTTTACAATTTCCTACTTTAGATATCCTGGCTGCTTTTTATGTTGTATTTGTTGGAGTCATTCAGTTTTTTAAATATAGAAATAGCCGTCTTTTTATCAATGATCATTTTGTTATTAAGCAAAGTGGAGCATGGGATATTAGTAATGAAATTATAGAGCCAAGTAAAATTCAAGCCATTACAACATCGCAACTTTTTTGGCACAAAAACCTAAATATAGGTTCCATAACGTTGCATACTGCTGGAGGAAATATCACTTTTCAGTTAGGAGATTATGTAAAAATTAAACAATACGTCAATCTTTGGTTGTACGAAATAGAAACTTCCGATAGTAATTGGATGTAGTTAAAAAGAGTAAAATTGTTTTAATCTTACTCTTTAGATTTTAAATAAAAAAAATAAAAAAAATGAAACACTGGATTGAAGCCGCTCGTTTACGAACATTACCATTATCAGTATCAGGAATAATTGTTGGAAGCATGTATGCTTTGGCACACCCCACGGAGGCCATATTAACCCCAACAGAAGTTTTTAACTG
Organism: Flavobacterium kochi; assembly: GCF_048286715.1. Classification (NCBI taxonomy): domain Bacteria; kingdom Pseudomonadati; phylum Bacteroidota; class Flavobacteriia; order Flavobacteriales; family Flavobacteriaceae; genus Flavobacterium; species Flavobacterium kochi. Next base: position 68,914 of record NZ_JBLVPW010000011.1, on the reverse strand, counting down.
GAGGCTCTTTGGCTTTGCTATACTGACAACACTTGGATTGCAGATACTTTCTAATTTTGCTAATGATTATGGCGATGGGATGAAAGGAACTGATAACGAGGACAGGGTAGGTCCAAAACGCGCCATACAAAGCGGCGTTATTACGCCCGAAGCTATGAAGCTGGCCATTATAATCACCTCGGCATTGACGTTGCTTTCGGCGATGCTGTTAATTTATTATGCATTTGCGGATACAAATTTATGGTATTCCTTATTCTATCTGGTTTTGGGTATTCTGTCTATTGTGTCTGCAATTCGCTACACAGTAGGAAATACGGCTTATGGCTATCGTGGTTACGGTGATTTATTTGTATTTGTTTTTTTTGGTTTAGTAAGTACATTGGGAGTGAATTTTTTGTATTCAAAACAACTGGATTTTGAATTGTTTTTACCTGCAACTGCTATTGGATTATTGAGTGTCGGAGTTTTAAATCTGAATAATATGCGGGACGAAGCATCGGATAGAAAATCAAATAAAAACACTATTGTCGTAAAAATTGGCGGAGCCAAAGCTAAAATATACCATTATTTTCTAATTGTTTCAGCGATGATTTTGGTGTTGGTTTTTGCAATTATAAACCATTTTCACTTTGATCAATACTTGTTTTTACTTGCGTATATCCCTTTAACTAAACATTTAATTACTGTTTATAAAAATCACAGTCCTAAGGAGTTAGATCCGGAATTAAAAAAATTAGCGCTAAGTACTTTTGCACTTTCTGTGTTGCTGGCATTGTGCATGATTTTCTTCTTTTCGGATTTGATCGTGAATAATTATTAAACTTACAATTAGTCTATTTTTAAATTTAATTCAAATGAAAATAACATTTTACGGTCACGCATCCTTAGGGGTCGAAGTTGGAGGCAGGCACATAATTGTAGATCCTTATATTTCTGCTAATCCAAAAGCAGCGTATATTGAGATTGATACTTTGAAAGCGGATTATATTTTGTTGACACATGCGCACGGTGATCATATTTTAGATGTTGAGACAATCGCTAAAAGAACCAATGCGGTCATCGTTTCTAATGCTGAGATTGCAGGTCATTATGGTGCAAAAGGTTTTCAGGTGCATCCCATGAATCACGGTGGTAGCTGGGATTTTGACTTTGGAAAATTAAAATATGTAAATGCTGTTCATTCCAGTTCTTTTCCTGACGGCAGTTATGGAGGAAATCCGGGCGGATTTGTTATCGAAGGCGAGCATAAAAACGTATATATCGCTGGGGATACTGCACTTACTATGGATATGAAACTCATTCCTGTGCGTACCAAACTTGACTTGGCGATTCTTCCTATCGGCGATAATTTTACCATGGATATTGAAGATGCTATTGTTGCTTCTGATTTCTTGGATTGCGATAAAATTCTAGGATATCATTACGACACTTTTGGTTATATCGAAATTGATCATGAAGACGCCATTCGTAAATTTTTCAATAAAGGAAAAGATTTAATGTTGCTGGAAATAGGAAGTTCCCTCGAGTTGTAATTTTTTATTTGAAGATAATTCAAAGTACGATCATCTGATAAAATAATGATAAAAGGATTTTAATTGCGAACGAAGTTCCGTAAACTTAGGTGGAAACAGAAAGAAAGATGAAGTAATCCTGGCAAAAAAACGTTAATCAAGAAATGAATATTCAAAAAATAGCTTTACTGGCAATCTCAATTATTTCATTCCAATCTGGTTTTTCTCAAAAAGACGGGTATTGGGATAAAACCCGCGCTACAACAGAAGAAATGACGGTCTCGGCGAGAGACAGGATTGTGATAAAAACCCAGGATTTCCCTGAAGGAACAACTGAAGTTGTTTATAGAATAACGCTTTTGGATAAAAATCAGCAAATGGCAAACAGTTTGGTTTCTGTTTTAAAAGCAATTCCCGACCCGACTGGAATTAGTCAGGGTTCTGCAGGAGCGGTTTTTATTTTGTCTAAAATCTCTGGAGATGATAAATGTAAGTACGCAGTTTTTTCCAGCGCCGACCTCGCCACAAAATATAAAGAAAACGCAAAAACTGATGACGCCTGTTTGGTTCAGGATACTCCGGTAAGTAAAGATGCCAAACGACTTTCCACTGAGAAGTCGGCTTGTATGAAATCCAATTCAGGGAATTTATGGTTTGGTTTTGAAAGTAAAAACTGGATTATGAATCAAAAAGTCATTCTTGAAGTGGTTCCATGGGTAGATAATACGCTCAGTCGGGGTTGGACTCTTGAAAATAGAAAGCAAATCATTGATCAGTGCAAAACATCGAATATGGCTCAGAAAATGGCTAATTCGGATGATTTTTGTGTCTGTATCCTGGATAAAATCCAATCTAAATATAAATTCAGGGAATTTCAAAAATTATTAGCGATAGAGCGTTCTAAGGCTTTTAAAGACTTTGGCAATAGTTGTTTTAACGAAACAGGCGCTTCTGGTGCAGTTTATAATGGTTTGCGTAAGCAAGCGTCGGATTTAGTGAAACAGGGGCTTTATGGAGCTGCAATCGCTAAATTGAATGTGGTAATTAATAATAACAAGGCGACGGCTTTGGATTATAATGCCATTGGGAACATTTATGTTTTGACCAAACAATATGGGAAGGCAATAAAATTCCTAAAAGAAGGAGAGCAACTTGATGATTCGGAATTGTTGATAAAATTGAATTTGGCGCACGCTTTCTTATTAAATAATAACTATTCCTCTGCAAAAGCTATTTACAAAAAATATCAGTCCCAAAACGTAACGGATAGTTTGAGCTGGACTGAAAAAGTAAAACAGGATTTTGAAACTTTCAAAAAAATGGGGATTCAAAATGATGATTTTGAAAGAGTTTTGAAGTTGATGGTGAAATAGGGGGATGTTTAACTATTGAAATTATGTTTTTTGAACAGTAATCAGCGTCTCTGTTTTTTTATTTTGTGTCTTTTTTGGATTTTCGGAACTTCTTATTTGAAATGGATTAAATCAGGATTCAAATGAAGTTGCGGCGTTTTACCATTAATTATTTTATTTACTATTAACTATTTTCTTTGAAAGCAACTTACCATAAACACATTCTCAATTTCAAACGTCCATCAGGAACTTCCCGTGGTGTTATGACCGAAAAAGAAACCTGGTATATCGTCTTGGAAAAAGACGGTAAAAAAGGAATAGGGGAATGCGGAATTCTTCGTGGGCTGAGTATTGATGACCGGGCTGATTACGAAGAAAAATTGCAGTGGACCTGCGCTAATATTCACTTGGGAAAAGACCAGCTTTGGGAAGCGTTACTGGAGTTTCCTTCAGTGCAATTTGGAATGGAAATGGCATTCCGGTCTTTAGGGAGTGAAACTCCTTTTTTGCTCTTTCCTTCGGACTTTACAAACGGTGTGCAATCCATCTTAATAAATGGTTTGGTTTGGATGGGTGAGGAGTCGTTTATGAAGCAGCAGATAGAGGAAAAATTAGCAGCTGGTTTTCGATGCATTAAACTCAAAATAGGAGCGATTGATTTCGATAAAGAACTGCGGTTATTGCGGTTTATTCGGCAACATTTCACTCCCGAGCAAGTTGAAATTCGCGTCGATGCAAATGGCGCTTTCGATGAAGATTCAGCTTTAGATAAATTGATGCAACTATCTGAATTTAAGTTACATAGTATTGAACAACCGATACGTAAAAATCATACTGACAGTATGGCAGAACTCTGTAAAATCACACCTTTTCCCATTGCTTTGGATGAAGAGCTGATTGGTGTGTTTACAGCGGCAGAAAAAGAGCGGTTGTTGCAGGAAATCAAGCCTCAATATATCATTTTGAAGCCTAGTTTTATCGGTGGTTTTCGAGGGACACAAGAATGGATATCTTTGGCTGAAAAGTATAAAATTGGCTGGTGGATTACCTCGGCTTTGGAAAGTAATATTGGGCTGAATGCCATTGCGCAATGGACCTTTTTGCAACACAATTTGATGCCGCAGGGATTAGGAACCGGAGCGCTCTTTACCAATAATTTTGATTGTCCGCTGGAAGTTTCAAAAGGACAATTGTGGTATAAAAAAGAGATGGGCTGGAAGTTTGATTTTGAGCTTTTGCAGTAGGTTATTTCAAGTTTTATTTTTTTCGCCATCTCCCAGTAAAACGGACAACGACTTTAAGCTTGGCGTACGGTCCGCAATCAGTTTTATGATACTGATGAACGGAATGAATACGATCATTCCTGCAGCACCCCATAAAATGCCTCCCACAATTACCATAATTATGATAACAAGTGTGTTTATTTTCAGACGGCTACCAACAGCAAAAGGGAATATAATGTACGCTTCAAGCACCTGAACGAAAGAAAAGACTAAGATGACTCCTAATGGATACCAAATTGAATTATAGGTTATCCAGGAAACGGCAATTGGTAACAGCGATGATATCATTATGCCTACATAAGGAATGAAGGTCAGGATTGAGGCTATAAAACCAAAGAGAAAAGGATGCGGCACTCCAATAATTAATAGTCCGACACTGTTTAAAATTCCCACAATAAGATAGACCATCAACATGCCTTTTATAAAGTTATAGTACGCATGAATAGTTTCTAAGAGGATTTCATGAATGGTATTTTTTTTCTTTGGAGGAAAAAGTTCATACAGTGCATTCGATAACATTTGACGGCGATACAGTATAAGTGCAGAAAAAACGGGAATCATTAACAGGTAAAATAGAGACTCTGATACGGAATATGCGGTATTTCGCAGCAGGGAAAAAGCTTCTGAACCGGAATTATCGAGCGTGTTTTTGACGAATTCGGATTGTTTTTCAATACTAATATCAAATCTTTCAAAAAGAAAAATACTCAATTGATTCATAGTGTCCGTAAGTTTTGTCCGTAATGATTGCCATTCCTGCAGGAATTCTGAGAACTGTGCAAACAATAAATAAATTACGGATCCCACCAGAAGTGTCACCCCTAGAATGCAAATAAGAATGGCAACGCCTTTATTAATTGCTTTTGTTTCCAGCCATTTACAAATGGGATACATAATAAAACTGATGAGTAATGAAAAGCTCAACGGAATAAAAAGCGTTTTACCAAAATAGAGAATCAAACAGGACAATACTATAAATTGAAGAATTTCTAAAACAGAATATTTTCTGTCGGATTGAAATGGGACGGGTCTTTTAGAAGATGGTATCATACAAATTTGTATTATAACAGTTATTTCTTGTCCTTCTTTAGCTTTTTATTCTAAATAGTAGTTGTGATTATGCAGTAATTAAAAACGAATAGTATGCGTAAAAATTGCTTGTTATTCTAATTTTAAGCGTCCAATAAGCGCCTGTGGTAATTGATTTGCCCTAAATGATAGGCTAGGTGAGTCGTCAGATGAATCAGCATAAACTCAATTGAAGTCTTGGTGTCAAAGACTAAAATTGGAAATTCCATTTGTAATTCTTCTTCCGATAAGTTGGTTAGCGCATTGTTAACGACCACAATAGTTGCCTCGATTTTGTTTATTAGTGCTGCTCTCGGAATGTCTTTTTGTGAAAATTCTAGTGGTCTGTTTCTGATGTAGCCTGTTTTTCCAAATTCGGCTCCAATATAGGTATTGAGGTTCCCTACCAAATGCAGGCAAAGATTGCCGGCTGAATTAGCTATTCCTTTTTCAATGTGCCAAATTTGACTTTCATTTTGGTATAGCTCTATTTCTGCTTTAAGCCGATTTAAATCTCTGTTGAATAGCGATTTTAAAGTTTCAATTAGCATGTTTATTTTCTTTATATTTTTTCAATGACAACAACGCTTGCTGGTGTATTTTATTTTGGAAATAACCCGTCCATCCCAATAAACATCCTTTAATTCCAAATGCCTGTTTGGACCATTTCCAAATATCAAAATCATCTGTATGCTTGATAATTAAACCATCTTTAAACTGAAATTGCGCCTGAATTTCATTTACCACTTTTCTGTTAGTTTTGCTAAAATTATAGGTGGCAATCCATCTGGCGGAACCAATATATTCATCTGCTTTTACAGCTGAGAATTCAATTTTTGTATTTCCTTTGCCTTTTTCAATCAACATTTTCCACATTTGACCAACATCCTTTTCTTTCAATAGACCGAAGACAGGATCGCGAAACTGTATTTTTGAATCATAGCACTGAGACATCGTTGCAGCATCAGCATTATTAAAAGCAGTGTAGAACTTGATTAGGGTTTTCTCGTTGGGGGTCATATTTACAGCAAGTGAATAGTAAAAATAATATTTTTTTTGTTAAAATTGAGGTTTTTAAATGGTAATATGAAAAAAAAATAAATGCAATAATTCCTTATTTTGAAAAACTAAAAACGTTTGTCTATTGAAATTCATCGGTTTACACGGATTTATGGATTTTAGATTTAAACAAAAAAAGAGGATAGACTTTTAAGTTCTATCCTCTTTTGTAATTTATAAAAAATGTATTCTTAGTTGTTTTACTTATTTTATAGCAGGAATAATATCAATTACTACGGTACGATTGTAAAAACGTTCTTCTGGAGTTTTGTTTTCAAAAGGAGATTTGTTTTCATCCTCACCATAACCAAGTACTTCAAATTTCACGTCGTTTCTACCTGTTTTAGACAACCCACTTTCAAGAATGCTTTTCACATCGTTTGCACGGGCAAGAGACAGATCTTGATTGTGAACTTCTTCACCAATAATATCAGTATGACCATGAATAATAACTGTCGCTCCAACAGGAATTTTTGGTGTTACTACTTCGGTGAGGTATTTTTCATAGATAGCGATCGCTTTAGATTTATTAAATTCATAAATAATGCTGTATCTCATACCTTCTTCCGTTTTTGCAGGAGTCCAAAGTACCATATGTACAGGAGTTTCCTTCTCTACAATTTTACCACTTTTAGTTTGACCAATCATTTTTACTTTGTAATCACCTTCTGAACGGCTGCCTAAAATTGATTTTCCAGGTATGCTTATTTCTTCTTGTGTATAAGGTCCAAAAGACTGTACTTTTCCTTGTTCATCAGCTATTTGTAATGACCATGTAGATAAAGCTTCAGTAGCTCCTTTATTGCTGAAGGTAACATAACTTTCAGCTGGCGCTTCCTGTAGTGGAACAATTCGCACGGGTCTCAATTGCGCATCAGGACCACTTTGAAATTCCATCAATAAATCTGGAGAAGTACTTTCTATAGAAACTCTCTGATCTCCCTCACGTAACAATTCCAATTCTAATGTCCCGCCAGGTTGTTCCGATGGGATATTTGGTTTGTTTTGACCTTTAGTGGTAATTCTGGAAGGGTTTATTGCAAATACATTTACCAAATAGGTTTTGATTGATTCAGCCATTGCAAGACCATCTTCAGGACCTTTCTCTGATGACCCCACCAAAGTAATAGTTGCTGAAGGATTCTTTTGCATACGATCTCCAAGGATGTTTAAAACATTATAATAAACAATCATTTGTCTTTTTGAACGATCTGATAAGTTTTTTGGAGCAAATACTTCCAATTGATCTTCTTTGAAGTCTTTTACCTGATCTTTCGTTAATAAAATATAGCGATTTGGGATTTCAGTTGATCCAGCATTGAAAAATACATAGTTTCTAAGTGGAAATATTTCAGTAATTCTTCTTTCTCCAGGAACATTACTAGGAGAGTTTACTGAAAACTGAACTTCACGATCAGCTAAAATGTCGGTAGATTCCTGAATGTTACGTCCTTGTCCCATTTTAAGTGCAATACCAGCTCTAAGGGTAGTTATATTCCATGTCTCTGTTGAACGTGGATTTTGACCAAAATAAGGCTGGAAAGCAACAAAAGGAGATAATACAAATTGTGTCTTGTTGCTATCTGCAGAAAGCGGAATATCATATCCAGCTCCAATTTGCATTGAAAAAATAGTTTTTTTGATATCACTTAAATCACCCGTTACTGCAGGACTTGGCGCCTGATCCGGATAGGCCGGATTGATACCTAATTGATAGGTAAATGACTTATCCATGTTGAAAGCCAAACGTGGCCCACCATAAAGATAAAAATTAGATTTGAAAGGAGCAAAACGCAAGCTTGGTTCCACGGTGATGTAACTAACGTTCGTCGCTAAATCTGCCGGGCAGTCACATGGAGTAACTACCTGGTCAAAAGAACCTTTGCGATTATCGTATCCAGCCTGAAGCATAACACCCCATCTGGAATCAGCAGGACGGTATTCTAAAAGCGGTGCAATAAAAAGTCCAACACCATCTCCATCATGAAAGGTAGCCGGAGGGGTAAAACCAGCATTTAATTGATGAGTTGAGCCACGATAAAAATTGAAATTGGCACCACCTGCAACACCAAAGTACCAGGAAGGTTTTGTGTATTTAACTTCTATTGTTTGCTGTGCCTGAATGGGAGCTTGAATACTTAACCATCCCAAGGCAATTATTGCAATACTTTTAATAGTCAGATTATTAGAGGACCATGCTAAGCATGATCCTATTTTTAAATTAGTTTTAGTTTTCATTTTTTTACGGCTTAGTGATTATGTTAGTGTGTGTCAGTACTACAGCTCCATTTCTGGCAAGCATTCTGCCCTGGGCAGTTGAATGTGATCCCATTGTTATGGATTGTAAGGCCAATATGTTACCTACAAATGAAGTATAATCTCCAATAGTTGCAGAACTTCCGGTTTGCCAAAATACGTTTTTAGCAAGGGCTCCTCCAGTAAGTTTTATATTTCCACCAGCTCCGCCTACAGTAGTAAAAGCAGATGCTATTTGAAAAATCCAAACGTCTGTTGCGCTACCGCTAAGAGTCAAATCTCCATTTTGTACTAAAAGAGTAGATGTTGATTTATAAATACCGGCAACAAGTGTTTTTCCACCCTGATCACCTGACACCGTTATTGGTGCGCTATAGGAAGCTCCCTCTGCAAAAAGATAGGCATTGGTAAGGTCCAGTTTAGCTTGCGTTAGCATGGCAGGCACTCCTGGGGGAGCAATGTCGTCAGAAGCATAAATGGCACCATTCACTATAATTGCAGGAGGAAATCCTGTAATTGAAGAACGAACCCCTGGGCTGATACCAACATCCATATTATTAATTATACTAAAACCAGCATTGTTACTTACTCCGACTCCTGATAAAATTCCAAATCTTTCAGCTGAACCAAGATTTACGGTATTTCCAACTACGGCCACATTAGTACTAAAGTTCCAAACATAGTCGTTTGCCAAAGCAACACCAGCTACATTTTTAGCACCTGTTGTAATTGTAGCAGTATAGGTAGTTCCAGGTGATAGATCACTATTTGGATTAAATGTGGCTGTTGTGCCTAGGTAAGAAACAGTTCCGGTAATCATTGTTGCTCCATTTTTTAAAGTAAATGTCGTAGTGCTGATTGTCAAAGGATCCATAGGCATACTAAAAGTCGCTGTAATGTTTTGATTAAGCGCAACTCCTCCGGCATTATTAACAGGGTCAGTGGCAGTTACAATAGGAGCCGTAACAGATCCAGTAGTAAATGTCCATGTATAGTTATTAGCTATTGTTGTTCCTTGAAGATTTTTAGCTCCGATTGTAATAGTACCTGTGTAAATGGTATTAGCTGTTAAAGGTGCACTTGGAGTAAAATAGGCTGTCGTTCCAATATATGCAACTGATCCTGCAACTGATGTAGCTCCTTGTTTTAATGTAAAAGTCGTTGTGTTAATAGTTGCCTGATTCATTATCATATTAAAATCTGCAGAAACTATTTTGTTAAGAAATACATTTGTAGCATTGTTTGCAGGATCTGTTGAAATCACCATAGGCGTTACTGTCGAACCAGTACTAAATGTCCAAACATAATCAGCTTGTAGAGCATTACCCATGATATCCTTAACCGCTGTTTTAATTCTTCCGGTATAAGTAGTATTTGGTGCGAGAGGATTTGTTGGTACGAATAAAGCAGTCGTCCCGCTAAATGAAACGGTTCCCGCCACTAAAGCAGACCCCTGTAAAGTAAAAGAGGATGTGTCAAAAGTTGATGCGTTCATCTCCTCGTTGAAGATTACCGTAATAGTTTTGTCCAAAGGAACGTTGATCGCACCATTATCGGGACTTGTCGACACTACAGTCGGGCATACACCATCGACTGCCGCAAAATCGTCTTCTGCACAACTGGAAATTAATGCAATAATCAGTATTGCAAAGGTTAATAGTAAATTTTTAGTTTTCATTTTATTGAATTTAGGGGATTAAGTATTTTATAACACAAAGGTTGCTTAGTTATCAGCTGGAATTGTTACACAATTAAATATTGAAGTTGTAAGATTCACTTATTTAAAATGTTAATTGTTTTATCATATTTTTGATAATCAATAACTTATGGTTTTAGAGATGTTAACAGAATGTTATAGTACTTAATTTAGTTTCTGAAAAAGGCAGAAAATCTCTAAAAAAGACATAAGAGATGAATTTCGGCAGAAATGCCTTTGAAGAAAACGATAAATTTAAAGGATATGATTCAAAATGAATCTAAGAAACTAAAATGTAAATCTTAAATGTGGAAACCATTTTTTGTGATTAGGGCAAAAAAAAAGCGAGCTAATTAATTCTCGATTTTTATAGTATTATTAAAAGAGCTAGTGCACGAAGAATGGTCATAGTTACGCATATTTTTTATTTTTCCCTTTTTGTTCCAAATTGAAAATAAATTGCGTTAATTCTTTTGTAAAAGAATCGAGCATCAAAGCAGATTGCTTTATGTGATTTAAGAATTGGATATGTTCATCAGGTGAATTGGTTGTCTGATCAAGTAAATAAGACAGACCTAAAATATTGGCTACAGGCTGTCTCACTTTGTGAGAGGTAATAAACATCATTTGCTCCAAACCTTTTATATATTCTTTTTGGTATTCTTCCGCTTTTTTAAGTTCTAAGTTAGCTATTATTAACGCTGCAGCCTGTTTTTCTTTTTCTTGATTTTGAAAAGCGAGTTCTCTATTGGCAATATTTAGTTCCGCTGTCTGGATTCTTTTCTCTTCGTTTTTTAAAGCAAGTTTTTTGCTTGCTAAATCTAGTTCTTTAGCACGTTCTTCTTTCTCCAGATTTTGAAAAGCAAGTTCTCGATTTGCAATAGTTAGTTCCAATGCTCTTTTTTCTTTTTCATCATTTTGAAAAGCAAGTTCAGTATTGGCAATAATTAATTCTGCAGCCCGTTGTTCTTTCTCTTTATTCTGAAAGGCAAGTTCCTTGTTCGCTATAATTAATTCAGCAGCGCGTTTTTCTTTCTCTTTGTTTTGAAAAGCAAGTTCTTGGTTAGCAATAATTAATTCAGCAGCTCTTTTTTCTTTTTCCTCATTTTGAAAGGCAAGTTCCCTGTTGGCAGTAATTAGTTCAGCAGCTCGTTTTTCTTTCTCCGCATTTTGGAAAATAAGTTCCCTGTTGGCAATAATTAATTCAGCGGCTCTTTTTTCTTTTTCCTCATTTTGAAAAGCAAGTTCCGTATTGGCAATAATTAATTCAGCGGCTCTTTTTTCTTTTTCTTCATTTTGAAAGGCAAGTTCAGTATTGGCAATAATTAATTCAGCAGCACGTTTTTCTTTCTCTGTATTTTGAAAAATAAGTTCCCTATTGGCAATAATTAATTCAGCAGCTCTTTTTTCTTTATCCTCATTTTGAAAGGCAAGTTCAGTATTAGCAATAATTAACTCTGCAGCGTGTTTTTCTTTCTCTTCGTTTTGAAAAACAAGTTCCTTATTTGTAATTATCAGCGCTTCCTTTTTTATTCTGGTATTCATTTTCTTCCGATTCAAAGGTTTAAGAAAAAATGAGGTGATATTTTAAAAACACAAATTACTCTAACTGTGAAAGTCTATTAATTCTTTTTCAGTTAAAAGTAATTAATAGTTTTCAGTCTGATTATAAAAAAAACTAAATTATTTATTACCAGAATTTAATTTGCAATTACTATGAATTGGAGATTTTAAGATTTTAGAGTATCGGAATGTTTGGTAGCCACATTCGTTATGATAAATTGCAATAGTGTTCCTATTATTTTTTTGAATGGATTATGGGTTGATCCTACCAAAACTTTTTTTGTTAAGTAACCTGTTGCCATTCCTACAATATTGTTAATGATGTTCCCTTTTAAATTTGGTGAAGTAGTCATTTCAGTAAAAGCACTTTTGATTAGGTTTAAAGGCTTTAAACTTTCATAAGTTAATTCAAACTGTTCCTTTAAAGCATATAATTCTAAAGCCTGCCTGTTTTCTAAATAGAGAATCGTTTCATCAAGTAAGTCGGTTTGGTTTATCTTTTTCATACTATTTTTTTTTAAGCAGTTTGGTTATAATAAAATTACTGATCGGAATTTTAATCCATTGGTCTTTAAAAGAATATAGTGTAATTGAAATTACCAGATAAACGCTTGATACAATAAAAAAGCCCAAATAAGGTTTTCCTATTATTTCTCCTATCCATATGGAAAGGCCAATATTTAATAATAGAACAAACATAACAGCAAAAATAGCTACGGTTAACCTGGAGAGCAGAGAAGATAAAACATCCGCTGACTTATCTATGGCTTTGAGCTTAACCAGCTCGGCGCTTGTTCTCGTATAGTCCTCTGCTCTTTCAAAAAGCGTTTCTATTGATGCTGTAAAGTTGTCCATGATTTAATTTTTTAATCGTACTTACAATTGAAATTTTAATAGTGAAGCATCTTTTTAGATACTTGTATTTTTAATTTCGTTTTTTGCATCATAAAATTTTGTTTTGCCTTCAGCGATTAAATTTTCGCCTTCGTTTTTTGCGTCATACAATTTGGATTTTCCTGAAGCGATTATGTTTTCACCTTCACTCCAAATTTTTTCGTATTTTTTGTTTATGGTGCCTAATAACGTATCCAATTTGTCTTTCAACTCATCAGCATAGTCGTTACTTTTATCCATAATTTTTTTTCTTGTTTTGTCGCCTTTGTCCGGAGCTAACATAATTCCTAATATTGCACCAGCTGCAAGACCACCTAAAACGCCTAATATTACTTTATCTGTTTTCATAATTTTTTTTTTATTGTTTAAATGCTATTGTTTTTTTATAATCTTCTTCCTTGAATAAGTCTCAATAAAATAGCTATAACCGCTATGACAAGAAGTACATGTATTATTGATCCTGCACTGAATGCAAAGAATCCGATTGCCCAAAAAATGATTAAAATTACTGCGATTGTGTAAAGGAGATTGCTCATGATTTTTATTTTTAATGATTAGTTATTTAAGATAAGTGTAGTAAAGTTAGAAATAAAATAAATCATAAAATACAGTTTTACAGTGTTTTGTAATGTGTAAAAATATTTTTTAACTTATATTTAATTTATTCTGTTGTTTTTTATTAATTAGAATGAAAAGGCGGCATAGAAACTCAATACACTGTTTTTAGCATCCGGAGAAGTAAAGCCGTTTGATGAATTATCTTTTCCAATTTTAGTTAATCCATAATTGTAACGTACCCCAAAACTAACAGGTTCGAAATCCAGACCAACACCTCCGGCAAGACCTGCATCAAATCTGTTGAAGTCATCGGTATTAATATTATCTTCGAAGTTATAATTGCCATTATCAGACTTGTCAGTCGTTTTACCACTAATTAAATACGCAGCGTAAGGACCGGCGTGAATATTGAAATTCTTTGTAACATTTACTACCAATAAAAGAGGCACTTCGATATAATCTAATTTAAATTGTGCAGTTCCGCTTACTAAGGCGTTATTATAAACTAGTTCCGCTCCTTTTCCAGTATAAGCGATTTCAGGTTGTAAAGAGATGTTATTTGCAAGCGGTACTTTAGCATACAGACCCACGTTAAATCCGGTTAGCACATTATTGTCATCCACATTATCAGTGTATAAATTGGAGAAGTTTACACCTCCTTTTATACCAAATTTTGTTCCGCTTTCTTGTGCCTTAGAGCTGTTAAAAGCCATAAAAGTCAATACTAGCGAGGCATAAATTATTGATTTTGATTTTTTCATTATTTTTTTTATTAGATTTTAATTTAGTGTAGATTTTATACTTTACAAAGGTGAGAATGATATAGAAGAAAAGTGTTACAATACTTTTTCTAAAACTTATATTATTCACACCTATTCATTCTAATGTGTTTTTTATCAGGTAGTTTATATTATAAAAGAGCTTTAACAAAAAAGGCGCGTTATAAAAACGCGCCTTTTTAAATTATAATTTTGTATTACTTTTTATTGTCAACAGTAATGTCTCTTAAAGCATCACCCAATTCGTCCATGTCATGGTTGTATTCGCGTTTAAAAGATTGCCAATCGCTGTTTCTGTCATTTTTATAGGTTTCAACTTTAAATTTGATATCCTTATTTTTTTGTTCCAGTTCGGCTACTTTTTTTGCATACACCACATCAATTGAATTTCCGGTTTTTTTCATTTTGGCTTTCAAATCAACGATGCGCATTTCATTTTCACTGATTGTTGCATTAGTTTGGTCTTTGAATGCTTTCCACTCTTCGGCAGTTGCTTCTTTTCTGGCATCGATCAATTCTTCTGTGGCCTCCTGTACATCTTCTCGAGCATTAGCTATTTTATCTTTAGCTATTTCTTCTTTTTTAGTGGAAGTCTGACATCCTACTAATACTGTTCCTGCCATAAATGTCGTTAGAGCAAGTGTATAGATTGTTTTTTTCATATGTGTTTTGTTTTATTTTTTGAAAGTGTTAAACGTTTTTTCTCACTGTTTTATAATTCAAAACCAGCATAATCAGAGTGTCCTGGTTGTGCTGGTTTGAATTATAAAGGTGTTAAACAAGGTGTTTTTAATGAAAATAGAGGTAAATAAAAGCAGACCTTTAAATACAGTCATTTACAGGTTTTTAATAATTTTAAGTAAGTCCTCTTTGGTTTTACCTAATTTTATTTGAAGTTTTCCGATCATTTCATCTTTCATACCTTCTTTAAAAAGCAAATCATTTTCAGTCAGAGCAGCAAATTTTTGTTTTAATTTTCCTTTTTGCTCTTCCCAATTTCCTTCAAGTTCTGTACTATTCATTGCTTTTTTATTTAAGTGTTGAAAAAATATTCATCACTTTACAAAGTTGAGGGAATTGACGTCAAAGTGACTTATAGAATTTTAGCGAAGACTTATATTATTCACAGGTTTGTTTTGGGATAAATCGTTTTAAAATGAGTACTGATTATATTTCTTCGTCTAATTCTTTTATTTTTTCAGCTAATTCGCTATATTCTTTTGAAAGTTCAGTAATTTCTTTTTCTGTTTTTACATCGGCGTTTAAAACGGCATTGCTGGCTGGTTCATGGGATGAAACCAGCTCATTTACTTTTAAATGGAGTGAAGCCGAAAATCGGTTAAATGATTTTTGAATAATAAATAAACTTAAAAAAGTTACTCCAAAAATAATATCTCCAATGATTTGATGTACGTCCCGGGTTGTAAATAGATTGTTGATCCACCACCAAAGAACCAAACACAGTGCAATAATAAATGTAATTGAATTACCAAGTATAGTTGTTGCAATTGAGGTTAGTTTTTCAAAAAGTTGCTCTAAATTGCTGTATATCTTTATCATGAAGAAGTTCTTTTAGATTCATTTATTAAAAATAATAATTTTAATGGGATTAAAAGTGTTTTAATAAATGAATATTATTTATTTTCTATTGCTATATGATTTGGAGCATATTTCTTTAGTATTGAATCCAGTGATTCGTAATAATCTTTCAATATTTTAATATCAATTCCAGGATGATTACTATCCGGTATTGTCACTGGCATTTCCACTAAATATTTTAATAGTTCAGGATATTCATTTCGTATTTTTAAAGTCATTTTTTGGATAGCATCATTAAGCTCTTTTTCGGTTTCCATAATATTATTTTTTAGTTGATTTAATTATGGCTTTTTTTGAATACTAAAAAAAATTAAACTATTAAAAGTATCGCTCAATGAAAGGATGCTTCTAAATAGTTTAATTTTTTATTTTCTTCTGATAAACCACTTAATTTTTAATAGAAAACGGTACTCTTTTATAGAAGAATTAGAGTTCCTAAATCAGTTGTATTACCTGTTGTTACTACAATAGTGCTTTTAGTCACTGGCGCTAAAGGCAACACAGGCGTAACCGTTACGTTATACGTCCCTGAAGGAAGTCCCATAACTAAAAATTCGCCACTTGCATTTACGTTGGTTGAATAAGATAAATTGGTAAGAATATCAACAGCCGTAACTACAGCCAAACTACCAGCAGGACTAATTTTACCTTTTATGGAACCACTTATCGCAGCTTCAATTGTTCGGATAACCGGTTTCAATTTATAAGCTCCGTTTCCTGTGCTAACAATAGATTTGTTTGCATCAAAATCAAGCAGGACACTATACAATATTCCTTGTTGAAGCGTTTGGTGTACCTGAAGTTTTAATCCTGATTGATCGGCACTTGGTGTGCTCAAAGGATAACTTACGTTATTAATTACTACTGTATTATTTGTTCCTAGTATAAGTCTAATTTGCTTAACTTTAGAAATTTCCAGCGAATCAGTAGCAATTAGCGTATTCACTCCATTTGAAAAATCAAGTAAGTTATAAATACCTTTATGCACATTTAGCGCAACTGTTTGTCCAGCATCTCCAGTTACTTCTACACCTTGTATGTCTACATTTACTTTGTCATATGGGCCTGGGGCATCAGTCATTCTTACAGCATAGGGATAACTTGATTTAGTATCATCATTGTTACATGAAATTATTAAAAATCCAAGCATGATGAGAGACAGAATAATTTTCATTTTTTTCATTTTCATTTTTTTTAAGATTATAAAATATTTATTAATTATGTAAAGATAATAGGGACTATAAAACGAAATGTTACATAATTTTAGTATAAAGTTGTAGGATTCACACTTTAAAAACGAAGTGTTTTCTTATGTTTTAAAATTTTTCTTTAACTATTGATTTTTTACTGACATTTAAGTCTATCAATTGCCTCTCTATTGCTTCCATCATCGGCGGTGGTCCACATATATAAAATAGTTTATCGCGTGTATCAGTGTTAATTTTAATGAAATCCTTTGTGATTTGTCCGTGCGCATATCCCTCCAGTTTTTCGTCAGACAAAATATTAATAAAATTAATACCTAATATATTTTTGAATTCAGACTCTAATATTATGTCGGCTTTCGTTTTATTTGCGAAAATAAGGGTGTTGTTTCCTATTTTTTTTTTTGATTGGAGATCTCTGAAAATAGATATAAAAGGGGTAATCCCTGCGCCACCAGCGATAAATACCCCTTCGCCTTTATAAGTAATATAGCCAAAGACTTCGTGTACAATCAATTCATCATCTTTTTTTAGTTTCAAAAGTTCATTGGTTACACCTTTGTGTGAAGGATATGTTTTTATGGTAAACTCCAGATAATCATTCTCAGGCAAACTGGTAAAAGTAAAAGGATTTTTTTTATCCTTCCAGCCCATTTTATTTATTGAAATTTCAGTGGCTTGGCCTGGAGAAAAGACATAATTTTCAGGCTTAGTTGCGACAATTTGTACTACATCATGTGTTATGTTTTTTATCGATTTTACTTTAATGATATGTTTTTCCATAGCTATTTTATTTTACTATTAATGTTATTGGTAACATTATTTTTTGGCTTCATTTTCATCAATAATTTTTAATTCTTTCTTCATTTCCAATTCTTGCTGATTATCTAGCTCCCCCAGTTTTTTATCTTCTTCTTTTTTCTTTTTATTAAAATAGCCTCTCAATAAAAAATTATGTTTCGCAGCTTCTATAACGTCGTTGAGTCCCTCTGTTCCTGTTTTGACATTAGTTAAGGTTGAATCGATCGTTCGTCCCATTTTTTCATCGGTGACCAATTTCGATAAAGCACCCTTTCCACTATTCATTTTGGTAGTGAAATTGGCAAATTCATTGGAACTGTGTTCCAAGTTCGCAAGCGTGTGTGTTATGGTATTAGCAAACTCTTTGTCGGTCATCAATTTGGATACCATACCATTTCCGCTGTTCATGTTGGAACTAAATTTTGCAAGTTCAGCAGTAATAATGCCGGCATTATCTACGCTTTTTTTCACACTGCTCATGACATCTTCCATATCAATAGGTCTTCTTGAAGCAATAATGTCATTGTCTTCAACAATTTTCGTGGATTTAATTCCCGGAGAAATGGTCAATACTTTATCACCCATTAAACCATCCGAGCCAATACTGGCTATTGCATCTGTTTTAATAAACTTGCGAACCTCATCTTTTATTACAATATTCACAACCACAGAAGAGTCTGTGATTAATTCGATTTCGCTTACAGTACCTATATTGATTCCTGAAAAGCGTACATTATTTCCGACCTCAAGACCACTTACGGATCTAAAGTTTGATTTTAGATGAAATGTTGAACCGAATAGATTTTTTTGTTTTCCTACGAAATATATGGTAGCGACAAAAAGCACTAATCCGATTATAACAAACATTCCCAATTTCCATTGGAACCCAGATTCTTTATTCATAATTTTTGATTTATTTTTTTTAATTCATTTTTTTATATAAAAAAGGAACGCACCCATTGGTCGTCACTTTTCTCTAATGTTTCATAACTGCCTTCAGCATGAATTACACCGTCTTTTAAAATCACTACCCGGTCACTAGTGTGTTTTGCGCACGCCATATCATGAGTAATGATGATGGAACTCGTTTTATTTTTTTTCTGGAGATCCAATATCAATTCGCTTATTTCTCGGGATGTAATGGTGTCTAAGCCAGTTGTAGGTTCATCATACAATATTATTTCAGGTTTTAAAATAAGTGTTCTTGCAAGTCCAACTCTTTTTCGCATACCTCCTGATAATTCTGAAGGCATTTTATCTATGGCTTCAGCTAAACCGACGCTTTCCAATACTGCTACGATTTGGTCTCCTAATTCTTGTTTTGACAAACCCTTTACATGTCTTTTTAAAGTAAAACCGAGATTTTCCTTAACACTCATCGAGTCATATAAAGCCGCATTTTGAAAAAGAAATCCAATCCTTACCCTGATTTCGTTGAGTTCAATAGTATCTATTTTGGTAATATCGGTGTCGAAGACATTTATTTCGCCTTTATCGGCAATTACTAATCCTACTATGCATTTTATCGTTATTGATTTGCCTGATCCTGACTTACCTAACACTACTAAATTCTCCCCTTTATTGACGCAGAGATTAACACCTTTTAATACTTCATTGTCCCCAAAAGTTTTATGCAAATCCTTTATTTCTATAATAGGAGCGTTTTCAGTTGTCGCTTTATCAGCAGCTATATTTATTTTTTCGTATATCATTTCTAGAAGAATAAATCAGTTAATTGTACCGCAAGCATGTCTATAATAAATATAGTAAGTGACGCCGTGACTACCGCTGAGTTTGCCGCTAAACCTACGCTCTCTGTTCCGTTTTCAGCAGTGTAACCTTTGTAACACCCAATCATTCCGATAAAAAATCCAAAGAAAAATGTTTTAATAGTAGCTGGTATAATATCTAAAAAAGTCAGCGATTCAAAAACTTGTGAGCTATATCGGGTCAGGTTAACATCATTGTGCATATTTACGCCTATATATCCTCCAAAAATTCCAATACCAT
This sequence comes from Flavobacterium kochi, assembly GCF_048286715.1. Classification (NCBI taxonomy): domain Bacteria; kingdom Pseudomonadati; phylum Bacteroidota; class Flavobacteriia; order Flavobacteriales; family Flavobacteriaceae; genus Flavobacterium; species Flavobacterium kochi. The sequence continues at coordinate 49,280 of NZ_JBLVPW010000011.1, read as the reverse complement.
CGGCGAAAATCACTAAAACCGGAACCATAAGCGTTGTAGCCAAAATCCGTGTAATTACTAAGTATTTGAAAGGATTGATCGCTGCAACTTCCATGGCATCAATTTGTTCTGTTACTTTCATAGAGCCTAACTCTGCGCCAATTCCGGAAGAAATTTTTCCAGCGCAAATTAGGGCTGTGATTACGGGTGCAATTTCTCTGATCAAGGAAAGTGCTACCATACCCGGTAACCAGGATTCGGCCCCAAATTTTGCCAAGGTTGGCCTTGACTGGAGCGTCAATACTAATCCCATTATAAAACCAGTTATAGTCACTAAGGGCAAAGATTTGTAACCAATTAAATAGCATTGCTTAATAAACGCTCTCATTTCGTAAGGAGGTTTAAAAACTTCACGAAAAAATTGTGCTGCAAACAACGTCACTTTGCCAATATCGTTAAAAATATTTTTTAAATAAATAATCAAAATAGTATGTGTTAATTGAGATGAATGGTATATGGTTGATCGATTTTTGAGTAGAACAAAATTATACTCATGGTATTCATGATTTTTAGGCTGCCGGAAGCAAGAGGGTGGTGTAGGAGGTAGAATTCAATTTTTGGTTTGACAAACCAATTTTTTTATGAGGGTTAGGTTCTGAAAAGAATCTTTGGTGCTTGAAAAAAACAGCATCTATTTGTGTGCACCGTTTCAAAAGAGCTTTAGTGAATTTAAAATTATTATTTAATGAAAATATTTATTTTCTACTAAAATATCTCTCAAAACCCGGACTTTATTGTTGTCTGAATTGATTAAAAGATATTGCTTTCGTAGCATAATCTGTTGGTCAAAACTTAGGTTTTCAAATTTATGAATTAATATGTTATTATACTGTTGCTCCGCTTTATGCTCATTGGATTCACAGGTATTTATTACGTCCTTACAATCTTTGCAAATAAATAAGGTCTTTATAGTAATCCAAAAATTAATGAAACCATTAATTTTAGTTCTGACAATTGGAATCCCTCCTAATTTTTCAATTTCTTTTATCAGTTCCAATTTGCATTTTTGACTGGTCTGTTGAAATTCAGAAAATATTTTTTTTAAGCCATATTTCTCTGTCGCCTTTGAAGCATTTACATATACTTCAATTCTGTCGTTATTAATTTCGATGAGTGTATTTAGCAGTTCAATTGATTTATCTATATTCATTTTGTTAATTTTTTAGATTATTGATTCGCTATTCTTATTCATTTAAGTTAGAGATAGTAAAGGTGGGCAGAAAGGAAACAAAAAGTGTTACATAACTTTATAAAAAAATTATATTATTCACGTTTTTTTTTGTTTAATCATAAGGTGAATTACTTGTTTTTGCGCAGAATCAAAATAACGCCAACCACTGCAAGTACAATACCTACGATAGGCGACCATTCTAGCGGATGATTTACTTCCTTATTTATTTGGATTGGACCTAAGTCAACTACTTTTTCGGTAGTTACATAATTGAAGCTATTATATAACAGCATTAGTATTCCGATTGCAGTCATAATTATTCCTATGGTTCTTGTTTGCATTTTTGTTTTATTTAAAAGGGTTATGTTTAAAATTTTTAAAAAGGTGATCAGGCTCTTGAGAAATATTCTTTTACAAACTGATGTTGCTGATTCTCGGTCATTTGATCGGTATTTTTAATTTCAAATTTAATTTTTAAAAAGCGTTCATCTTCACTCAAAAGATCAAACAGCTCGATTTTTGCATCTGTAGGGCCAAAAAGAATTACTCGCTTATAATTTTTAATAGCTTCACCTATTTTTTTGTAATAATCAAAAAGCTGTCGTTTCTCTTTACTGTACCGTAGGCTTTCGCGCTGCGCTAAACGTTTATTTTTCTGTTCATTTGTAAACTTTGATTCAATAGTCTCAATTTCAAAATGCTTTGATGTAAATTCCATTAAGTGAGCAATGGAATGATCCATCCAAATGCCTAATTTTTTTGTTGTTCTCATAATGACTTTTTTAGATTATACTGATTAGCTAATTATAATAATTACAATTCGCTAAAGGTCAGCAATTTATTCCTAAAAATCATTATGCAACTTTAGGTAAAAATTATATAATTTACATATTTGCAAATGATATTAATGGGTAAGATCCATTTTGAATGAAGGAAATTTTGTCAACTTATTTGCATTTCCAATATGTTTAGGAATGTTTTTTTCTCTTTTTTTAAAGATTTTTCTATTGTTAATCGTGCCATCAAATAGCTCACTGTTGACTCCGCACCTTGGTTTAGATTTATAGAATCCTCTTCCAGTCCATCATAACATCCACCGGTACAAGGATTGTAAATAATCTGTTGTAAATGATTGTTTCCCAAAAACCAATTAAATGCGGTTTCCATTTTTTGGCGGTATTGCTCCTTTTTAAATACAGCAGCAAATTTGCTTAAGGCAAGAATAGTATAAGCAACATCAATGGGTTGTTCACCGCCGATAGGACACTGTGTCAATTGATTTTCTTTGTCAAGCCATCCTTTATTGGAAATTACCTGAATCCTGTTTTCTATAAAAATTTTAGAAAGAAGAAAGTCAAAAGATGTTTTTGCAATTTTCTTATAAATTAATTTTTCTGTAGCTAACCAGGCACAAAGCATCGCTTCGGGTAAAATACTGTTACCGTACGTAAGATAACTTTCAAACCAGTTCCAGTTCTTTTCCGCTTCGTGTTTATACATTTGTACCAGCCTGTTGGCTAGTTTTTTAATTATAGAAATGTTTTGCTCTGACACTCTTTTCGTATTGTAATAATATACTCCTTTGATTATGAAAGCCATCGCTCGTGTGGAATGAATTTCAAGCATTTTTAATAAGGCCTGTTGCATGGTAACATCAGCCTCTTTCGCTAGTTCAATGGGAAGAATAGAACCAATTGAATTTAGATAGCCCAAAGCCCAAATCGCTCTCCCATTAGAATCTTCCAGGTTTGTAGCATTATTTTGTGCCGTAAAATGGTGTTCTTCATTTACATAATTCAAAAAGTATCCGTCCCTTTGCAAGCAATATTTTATAAAATCGAAATAAATTCGGATGTATTTTAAATCTTCTTTGTTCTTTGTCAATTCATAATGTTGGCACATGGCTACCATGGCTCTGGCATTATCATCTAAAGTGTATCCCGAATCAATATCCGGTTGATTAATGATCGAAAACTGAATCATTCCAAAAGGAGTGGTTAGCTTTTTTATATGATCCAGATTGATCTTTGGAAGTTTATAATGCAAGCTCAAGTTTTCTTCTGCAATTTTTTCAAATAGCATGGCATGAGCAATTGCCGCATTTTCCCAAGCGGTAGGCGCTATTCTATGCAACCCGTTTGAACCCATGTTTTTTCGCAACCGCTCATCAAGCAATAGCACATTTGTTTTTTCAGCTAATTGTTTAGGATTGCCAAAATCAATAATAATGCCGACATCATGCATCAGTACTTCACGTGCGTGGGGAATTGGGGTTGAAATAATTGGGCAACCACAACTAATAGCATACGAAAAGGTTCCGCTTACTGCTTGATTAGGATCATTGGAAGTAAATAAGTAAATATCCGTGAGCTGTAAATATTCTAAAAGATCGGGTAAAGGCAGAAAATGATTTACAAATTGAACATGTTTCTGCAGTTGTAAATCTTCAATCTTAGCTTGAAGCATCAGACGGTATTTTTCGCCTTCTTCTTTTACTACAGAAGGATGGGTTTTTCCAATAATTAAAAACAGTACATCTTTATTCTTTTTTACTATTTCAGGCAATGCTTCTAAAGTAGTTTCTATGCTTTTTCCGGAGCTTAATAATCCAAAAGTCGTTAGAACTTTTTTTCCTTTTAATTTGTATTTGATTTTCAATTCCTCTTTATCAGAATGCGGAACCAAATGGGTTCCGTGCTGAATTATTGTTATTTTATCTCTTGCAACACCATAATCTCTGACTAATAGCTCTGCAGCTGAATTCGTCATTACAACAACAGCATGTGCTTCTCGGGCTATTTCTTGAACATTTGCTTCTAAGGATGGATTAGGTCCTGGTAATACGGTATGAAAAACAATGATAACAGGTTTTTGAAGTACTTTTAGAAACTGTTTTAAATCGGCTTCATTGTTTTTAAATAATCCAAATTCATGCTGAATCAACACCATTTGTAAATTAGCATCGGTATCGATTTGATCTGCCAAATTGATAAAGGCATTAGAATGATCTGTATTGAGGATGTATTGTAAAGCATCGGTATAAGCATGTTGCTCATTATTCGATTCCAAAGGACAGATTTTTATTTTAAAAGAATTCTTGAATTTATTATTCAGTGCTTTAATCAAATCCTGGGAATAGGTCGCAATACCGCATTCTCTTGGAGGATATGTTGTAATAAATAAAATTTCAGGCAATTCATTTTTTGTATCTGAAGGCAGTACGTTATTTAACTCGTTCCCATACTTTTTTTTTGGAATACTAACTGATTGCATATTTTGGCGCTTAACGATGATTTTATTTATCATTATTTATTGTGTTTAGCATTAATTCTTTAAGTAATTCTGACTGCTTAAGTGAGGCACAGCCTACACGCTCATCTGCGGCACCATAATAGATGTACAGCGTATCTCCAAATAAAGCAGTACCGGAAGGGAAACATACATTATTCACTTCTCCTTTTAATTCCCAACTTAGTTCAGGTTTAAACAGGGGATAGGGCAATCGTGCGATTTCTTTCTGGGGATCATGTAAGTCAAGTAATGATGCACAAGCTGAATAAACAAAGCCTTTTATGGTATCTTCTACACCATGATAAATTAATATCCGACCCAATTCCGTTTCAATAGGAGGGCAGCCTCCTCCGGTATAGCTTGATTCATGGTCATATTGTGGTGCTAAAACAATAGTGTCTTCAAAACCAATATAATAATTTTTCCAAAATTCAGGAGTGAGTTCCACTAATTCATTTACTGCAACAACGATTTGGATATCGGGTTTAATTCGATGTAAAAAATACAGCATTCCATTAATTCTTCTCGGAAAGAAAATTAAATTTTTATCCCAAAGGAGCACTTTTTCTCCGTCTTTTTTTCGAACCCCTTTCTGCCGGTTATAACGAAAATATTTTTCGCTTTTTGGTTCATTAGCTTCGGAGAGTTTAACGAATTCGTGATAGGTTATTTGGGCCACTATAACACCCTGCTTTTCCCATTCGATTAAATCTTTGGATAATGCTAAAGCGCCCAATGCATTTGTACCATCATAGGCTGTATAGGTAAGGTAATATAAATCATCAATTTTTACAATGCGCGGATCTTCAACACCATGAGATTCATAATCAAATTCAGAAATAATAATGGGCGTGTCACTTCGATTTTCAACAGTAAGTGGTCTATCTAATTTGCTGTAACCAATACTCGAAAAATTGCCATTGCTCACCGCCCTGTAAAAAAGATGCACCGTATTTCCTTCTTTTATTGATGCAGGATTTAGGACACCTTCATTTTCAAAATTGAGTAGCGTTTTTTGAATTATAATACCTTCTTTTTTTACTGCTATCATCGTAAAATGGTGTGAAAAGATTATTTTAATAATTCTTAAGTAAAAATAATGTTTTTAAGTATACATATTGTTCACAAAGAAATATAAAGATCGGTTTCTTATCGATTAAATGTGTTATACAACTTCTCTAATTTGTTGTACTATTCACAGTTTTTAAAATGGTGAGAATGTTATAATTATCCAAAAAGCCAACACCTTTAATTTCTGGACACAAAAAAGGGCCGTTGTCACCAACAGCCCTTACCTAACCAAAAAAACCCAACCTAATCTTATATTCTTTAGTAGTTCATTTTCAACTCTACTCTTCTATTTTTGGCACGACCTAAAGCAGTTTTGTTACTGGCAATTGGTTTGCTTTCACCATAACCTATCGCTGTCAATCTAGAGGCTGCAATACCTTTTTCCATTAAATAATTTTTAACGGATTCGGTACGTTTTTGAGATAATTCTAAATTGAATGCATCGCTACCATTGCTATCGGCATGTCCTTCGATTACCAAGTTAGAAGCTTGATATTTATTAATTAAGTTTACTAATTCGTCCAATTGAACTAAGGAAGCAACTTTTAATTTTTCACTATTGTTTTCGAAGAAAATTTTACTACCTAAATAGGTAATTCTTTGTATGTCTTGTTTAGTAATTTCAGGACATCCTTTATTTTCGATAGTTCCTTTAACAGTAGGACAACGGTCATCCTTATCAGCTACGCCATCACCGTCAGAATCAGGACATCCATTTAAACTTAATGGACCTGCAACATCTGGACAACGGTCTAAATCATTTGTTACTCCATCTTTATCATTATCCATTGGACAACCTGTGGCATCAACTTTAGTTCCCATTTTAGTATCAGGACATTTATCGTTGCTATCAGTAACGCCATCATTATCAGTATCAGGACAACCATTTAAGGCAGCAGTTCCTGCGACATTCGGACAGCCGTCTAAATAATCGGCCACACCATCTTTGTCATTATCTAAAGGGCATCCATTTGCATCTACTGAAACACCAACCGGAGTTCCAGGACAAGTATCATTACGATCCGAAACGCCATCATTATCAGCATCTTTTTTGTCCCCAAAATTGAAAGTCAAACCAGCCATGTGTGATAAGTAAGCGTCTTTTTTGCCTGCAATAACGCCATCTCTTCTGTCTTTATTTGAAAAACTGAAGGTTTCTTGTAGATTAAGCATGATTCCAGGACTCAATCTGAAATTTAATCCACCCCCTGCAGTAGGTAAGGCATAATCAATTCTATCTTGGTCAAAATTTAAATCTTTATCAAATAACATAGCGCCAACTCCTACAAATGCATAAGGTCTTACTATAGATTCTGGTCCAGTCATATTAAATCTTAAATTTAATGCTACTGAATTGAAATCACTCTTGAAACTTCCTGAAAGACTATTGTAACCAATTGTTCCTTTTGAAGCCAGAAAATTTAAATCAAAATAACGGCCTAAATACCTCGATAGAGATATACCGCCAAAACCATAAAACGCTTTATCCGTTTTGTAAAAATTATTACCAAGATCCCCTTGGTATTGTGTGATACCACTATGAAGACCGATATTCCATTTTTTGTCTTCAGTCTGTGCTTTTGAGGCTATTGTAAATGCTAAACAAGTACAAAGTAGTAGGATTTTTTTCATTTTAATTATTGTTTTTATTAATTAATACAAAGGTGATTAAGATGGAATCGTATATTGTTATAGAACTTTGTCAATAAGTTTCATGATTCCCACATTTTGATTTTTGTGTTTTTAGTTCAAAAAAAGAACTATTAAAAAACTAATTTTCTAACCGCTCTGGGAGTGAGGCTAGGAATATGTTTTTATAATAGTTCTAATTTAAATATTCAAAAAAAGCGTAAGAATTTGAATGAAGTAAATGACTAAAGCATCACGCAAGAGAGGTCTTCATCAAATTTCTCAAAGTCAGTTTCTGATATTGATTTATCTTCTTCAAAATATTTTTTTGCTGTAATTTTACCAACTTTACAATAACTCTTAGAGCCTGAGTAAATTTCGTTTTCTGATTTTTCCATTTTATTTGGGGTTAATTTTTTAATTTAAATTATTCTAAATATCTTCTTAAAGTCCAGGACATTGTTTCATGTAATTCCATTAAACCTGTTAGGAAGTCAGCAGTTCCGGCATCTTTATTTTGTTGCGCACTTAGGTCAATATCTTTTCGTAAATGAACAATAACCGTTTCATGATCTTCTAATAATTCTGTCAGCATGTCTTTTTGAGGAGGATACTGATTTGGAGATTCTTTAAGTATTGTGATATCCGAAAACTCTTTCATTGTTCCAATAGTTTTTCCGCCTAATTTGCCGATACGCTCCGCAATTTCATCGATTGATTCTTCTAATTGTCTGTATTGGCCTTCAAATAATTTATGAAGTTCCATAAAACTTTCGCCTGATATATTCCAATGAAATTTTCTTAACTTGATATATAGCGTCATTTCATTTGCTAAAACTGAAGAAAGAATCGTAGTGCTTTTTTTTAAATGTTCTTCCGTAATTCCAATTTGTGGTTTCATATTTTCTGAATTTTATTTACGTTAAAATAGTGTTTTTAATAGCGATAAATTTCTAAATTCTTGTCTTTGCGTTTTTAAATTCACGAGAGATCAACACTGAAAAATTCATATTGCAAAGATGAGAAGTGGGGGAAGAGGAAATGTTACATAACTTTTTAAAGAATTTACAAGATTCTCACATTTTATTTTTCCATCGCATTCTTTTTAGCTTCCTTGTTTTTCTTTTTAAAATAGCCTTTCAATAAAAAGTTATGTCTGACCGCCTCAAGATCTTCATCTAGTTTTTCAGAACTGCTTTCCAGATTTTTTATGGTCTTTTTTAAATTAGCTCCTGATTCCTCATCGTTTAACAAAACACCGATAGCAGTGTTGCGATTATTGCCTGCTTCTTTGAGATTATTCACAAATAAATTAGCAGTTTCAGTAATTCGATGTAATTGCAAAACTGATTTTTTTATCGAACTATAAACGATTGTATCGGTTACTAATTCATTGGCAAGAGTTCCTTTGTTATTTAGTTTAGAACTAAAATCATTCAGGGAACTGATTAGTTGCTTTGCTTTTGTGGAAGCATCATTAAGTGATACTGTCGCTGAATTTACATTGTTGTACAAGGTGTTGTCGTTCAGTAATTTTCCAACGGTTCCTTCACTTGTGGTTAGCTTTTTGCTGATTGTTTTAAAATCAGTTGTGATTGCCAACAGATTTTCATTGTTTTTCTGTAAAGTATTCAAAATATTCTCTGTAGAAAATGAATTCTCAACCGCTAAAGTATCTCCTTCTTTGACAGCATTGAATTGCGGAGTGCCTCCATAAATAACGATGACTTTATTTCCTATGAGTCCATCGGTACTTATTTTAGCCTTCGCATCTTTGCGAATATAATCTTGTGCTTTTTTTTCCACTTCTAAGCTCACCAAAACATGCGTTTTCCTATCGATATTTATAGTGCCTACCGTTCCTATTTTTACACCTGAAAACCAAACATTGTCGCCTTTTTGCAGTCCATTTACATTATCGAACAGCGCAACCAGCTCCATTTTCTTTTTGAAGGTTTCATGCAAATTGCCTACCATTAGAATCCCAACTATTAGAAATACTAATCCTAAAAAAATAAAAAGACCTACAATTACAGCGCGTTTATTTGGTGATTCATTCATGGTTTACTGTATAAAGTTATAAGCGAAAAACTGTTTGACCTGTTCATTATCTGTGCTTAAAACGGCTTCAAATGTTCCTACTTTCGAAAACGTACCATCGATTAGCATGGCAATGCGGTCACAGGTATTTTTTGCACAGGTAAGATCATGGGTAATAATAACGGAGCTGGTTTTATATTGCTGTTGTACCGCGATAATAAGCGTATTGATTTCAGCACACGTAATTGGATCTAAACCTGATGTAGGTTCGTCATACAACATTATTTCGGGTTTTAAAATCAAAGTACGGGCTATGCCTATTCTTTTGCGCTGTCCTCCGGAAAGGTCTGCAGGAAGTTCGTTTATTTTATCTTTTAAACCCACTGCATCCAATGCCTCTTCTACTGCATAATCTACCTGTTTTCGAGTGAGGTGTTTTACATTCATAGTTAATGGAAATGCCAGATTTTGATAGACATCCATACTGTCATATAAAGCACTGCTTTGAAATGAAAAGCCAATGCGTAGCCGCAGTTCATCTAATTCTTTCCCATTTAATTCAGTAATTTTTTTTCCTAATACGGTTACTTCTCCTTTGTCAGGTTTTAATAAACCCGCAATAATTTTGATTAATACTGATTTACCAGAGCCGGATTTGCCCAAAACGGCTATATTTTCGCCTCTGTAGATGTTTAAGTCAATGCCTTTTAAAACGTCCAGTTCGCCAAAGGATTTATACAATCCTTTGATGGTTATAACGGATTCTTCTTTATTGATACTATGTTGTATTTTGTCTTTTTCCATCTTTAAAAATATCGGATCCAATTAACCACCTGTACAATGACAACCTCTTCAAAAAAGATAAGAAATATGGCAAGTATAACTGCTTGATTGGTTGCTTTGCCAACGCCACGGGTTCCTTGTGTTGCAAAAAAACCTTTGTAACAGCCTATAATTCCTATTGTAAATCCATAAACAATAGATTTGATTACCGATGAAAAAATGTCCAGAAAAGAAATATTAGAAAAAGCATTTTTGTAAAAAATTTCCAAACTTGTCATCTCTTCATTATGAACATTGTAATACGAACCCAGTAGCCCTATAAAGCTGCAATACAATGCCAGTACGGGGATAGAAATTGTTGTAGCAATTACCCGGGTAACCACTAAGTATTTAAAAGGATTAATTGCTGAAACTTCCATCGCTTCAATTTGCTCCGTAACTTTCATGGAACCTAATTCGGCACTGATACTGGAACCCACTTTTCCTGCACAAATAAGTGCTGTTACCAATGGCCCTAAAGCTCTAACAATAGCGATCCCGATTAAGGATGGCAACCAGGAAACTGCTCCAAAAGTTTCCAATGAAGGCCGTGATTGTTTTGTAAAAACAACACCTACAATAAAACCGGTCAATGTTATTAGAGAAAGGGATTTTAATCCAATCTCGAAACACTGATTAATAATTTCACGCCAATGAAAAGGAAGTATAAATGCTTCTTTAAAAAAACGAATTGTAAATTGATAGCCTTTGTGAACGCCTTCTAAATAGGAATCAATTCCTTTTGAAAATAAATATTTCTTTGTGTCGAGAGTATTCATTTTGGAGCGTTTCTATTGTGTTAATATTCGACCGCTTTATTCTGTTTCACCTAAAAAAGGGTTCACTTCTAATTGGATTGTATTTCTAACGAATAGCATTATAAATTTACAAAAATAAATTACACGAAGCCTTTTTTTATACTTATATGGTATTTATAATCAGTATTTTATAATTTGTTTTCCGATGCTTTAGTTTTTGATAAGCATGATTTTTTTTGTCTAATAAAAATAGATTAATAGTTTTTTACCGTTATAATACCGATATTGGTATGCTATAAAAGAGCATTAGTTTTTATGTTTTTTTGAGGATTATTTAATTTTTTTTTGCGTGTTTAGTAATGTTTCCTCTAAAAATGAAACAGTAAATAACAAAATATGGCTTTATTGGCACTTATTCGGCACGGGCAGTCTGCTTATAATTTGGAGAATCGTTTTACTGGAAATCTGGATGTAGCGCTGACTTCTTTGGGAGAAGAGGAAGCAAAGCTTGCAGGAATCAGGTTAAAAGACCTCAATTTTTCTTGTGCTTACACTTCAGGATTGAAAAGAGCGGGAGAGTCTTTAAGAATTATCTTAGAAACAATGCAACAAACTCATATTCCTGTCATTAAGAATGAAGCATTAAACGAAAGAATGTATGGAAGTTTACAGGGACTTAACAAGGCAGAAGTAGCAAAAAAATATGGAGAAAATCAGTTGGAAATATGGAGGAGAAGTTATGAAGTTCGTCCTCCTGATGGTGAAAGTTTAGAAGATACTTACAATAGAATTGTACCCTATTATAAGCAGGAAATGGAGCCAAAGCTAAAATCCGGTAAAAATATTTTGATAGTGGCTCATGGGAATAGTCTCAGGGCTTTAATGATGTATTTAGAAAATATCAGCCCGATAGCGATTGTCAAAATAAGCATTCCTACCGGAACGCCCAGACTTTACGATTTAGATGACAATCTAAAGATTAGAAGTGTGAAATATTTATAAATCAAAGATTAAGCTATTGAAACTTCTTTTGCCAGGTAAATTTCCTGTACTGCATTGATGAGGTTTACGCCTTCACTAAAGGGCCGCTGAAAAGCTTTTCTTCCCATAATCATTCCGGCTCCGCCGGCACGTTTGTTTATCACTGCTGTTTTTATAGCTTCTGCCAAATCGGTTTCACCTTTCGATTCTCCGCCTGAATTAATCATAGCGATGCGTCCCGAGTAACAATTCATTACCTGGTAGCGGCATAAATCTATAGGATGGTCACTGGCTAATTTGGTGTACATATCCGGATTTGTTTTGGCAAATTTTATCGACGTAAAACCACCATTGCCAGTTGGTAATTTTTGTTTAATAATATCCGCCTGAATCGAAACCCCTAAATAATTGGCCTGCCCCGTAATATCAGCCGCTGTATTATAGTCGATACCGTCTTTTATAAAGCCATCATTTCTGGCATAGCACCAAAGAATTGTCGCCATACCCAAATTATGGGCTTCTTCAAAAGCCTTTGCTATTTCTATAATTTGCCTGTCCGATTCGGCGGAGCCAAAGTAAACGGTTGCACCCACGGCCACTGCTCCCATGTTCCAGGCATCTCGGACACTCCCAAACAAAATTTGATCGTATTTATTGGGGTAAGTCATCAGTTCATTGTGATTGAGTTTTACCACAAACGGAATTTTATGGGCATATTTTCTGGATAACATCGCAAGACTGCCCATGGTAGATGCCACTGCATTACAATCTGCTTCAATGGCTAATTTTACGATATTTTCCGGATCGAAATAAATGGGGTTTGGAGAAAAAGAACTTCCTGCGGTATGCTCAATGCCTTGATCCACAGGTAAAATAGAAATATAGCCCGTGCCGCTGAGCCGGCCATTGTCGTATAGCTGTGTCAAACTTCGAATAGTTTGCCCATTGCGATTACTTTGCAAAAAAATACTATCGATATGAGATGGGTTAGGTAAATGCATTTGATCTTTCGAAATAGTTTTACAACTATGATTCAATAACGAATCTTTTTCATCGCCTAATAAAGCTAACAATTGGGATATATCTTTCATTTTGACTTTGATTTGAATGGATTTTTAAACATTGTTTACAGCCAAGCTTATTCTTTATAAACCGGATAATCAGTATATCCTTTCTCGTCAGCAGTATAAAATAAATCGGTATCAAGATCTTGTGATAAAGGCCAATTATTTTTGAATCGTTCCACCAGATCAGGATTATTAATAAACGGACGACCAAAAGCGATGAGGTCTGTAAGTCCGCTTTCAATTTCCGCTTCAGCGCTTTCCCTGTCATAGCCACCACAAAGAATCAGGGCGTTTTTGAAATTATGGCGTATCAATTTTTTAATTTCTAAAGGAACAGGGGGCGCCCCCATAGCGGAGTGATCTACAAGATGTAGGTAGGCTATGTCCAGTTTATTGAGTTCTTTCGATAAGTAATCGTAAGTGGCGTTGATCTCAGGATAGTGAGGCATATCACTAGCCACTCCATAAGGAGATAAGCGGATACCCGTTTTTTCTTTTCCAATGGCATTTGCGACAGCCGCTACCACTTCAATCACAAAACGACACCGGTTTTCAATACTTCCACCGTAATTATCTGTACGGATGTTACTTACAGGCGAAAGGAATTCTTCTAATAAATAACCATTAGCCGAATGCAATTCCACACCATCAAATCCTGCAAATAAAGCATTTTCTGAGGCGGCAACATATTCTGTCCTGGCATGCAAAATTTCCTGAGGGGTCATTTCTTTTGGAACAACAAAGTCTTGCAGTCCTTTCAGGTCAGTCCACATTTGTCCAGCCGCTTTTATCTGGGAAGGGGCAAGGATATGAGCATCTTTATGCATATTAAGGGGATGGCTAATTCGTCCGGAGTGCATCAATTGGACAAATATTTTTCCTCCATTTTTATGAACTGCCGTTGTTGTTTTCTTCCAGCCCTGCACTTGAAGTTCACTAAAGATTCCGGGAATTCTGGCATATCCAAGACCGTTAGGGGATGGTGATGTACCTTCCGTTATTATTAATCCAGCACTGCAACGTTGTTTATAGTATTCGGACATCAGTTCATTAGGAATATTATCAATAGCCCTGCATCTTGTCATAGGTGCCATAACAATTCTATTTTTCAACGTTAAGGAACCTACTTTTTTTTGTATAAATAGTTCGTATGTTTTCATGTTTTTTGTTCTTAGATTGCTATTATAAAGGTAATTATATTTAATGACTTACGGATTTAAAATACTTGTTAAAATGACGTATAAATCATGAAATAAACCCATGATAATTGAAAATTTCCAAGTTGAGCAATTGGTTTTAGGATGTTTTCTTTTAGAAATCATTCCAACGAAGCACAATCGTTTCTAAGAATTTAAGGCGTAATCTGTTATCTATTTGGATAGTTTTTTTATTTTCAGGAGATCCACTTTGAGAATTAATAAAGCTTTGTTTTATATTTCTCGTTGGTACAATAATTTTTAGACGAGATCCTCTAAGCATTTCTTAATAAATAAAATGCAGCATGTCACTTTCATTAAAATTGGTGCGGATCTTATTTAAATTACGCTCCAAAAATTAAGTTAGATAACATTCTTTTTTTAGATTTGATTAACGTTATTAAGCTCGTGTACCAATTCGTTGGTCATGGGCGGAAGATTGGAAAGCTCCTATGTTCTTGATGTCGTTTCGCCAATCTGGCAAATCAGAAAAGAATACTATCTAACAAAATTGTATGATTGTTTTTATTATAATCAAGCCTATATATATATATATAGGATTTGAAAGATTGCTAACACCAATGAATGCGTTTCGTGCCTACTTCTTTGCCTATATTAGTAATTTAGGAGATATATTTTTTGTTATTTAGAATAATTTAAATTCTATTTATTTTATTTTCCTGGCGCGATTGATCCGTACATTGCTTCGTATTTTAACATAATATCACCTTGGCCAATAGAAGTAAAGAAAAATTCTAACCGTTGTATATGTTCTTGCGTAAATTGCAGGTGCACTTGGAGCGCATCCCTTAATTCATCAGTTGCTGCATTTTTAATCATTACGGGAATGGATATGATAAGCGATTTTTCAGTAAAGTAAATTTCTTTTAATTCCTCTACAAAAATGTTGCGGCAATTTTCTTTTGTCTCCGATATATTGTTTTCTGAATTTCCTCTACCTTTATCAGTTTTGGTGATTGTACTTTTCATTTGTGTCTATTTAATTGTTGTATAATTTTAAAAAGTGTAAAGTTGAGTCTTAAAACTGTTTAATCTTTTACAGAATTTAAACAATGAATTACAACTTTCACATATTTGCATAAAAAAAGGTTGTAAAAAAAGAATTTGATTTTTAATCAGAAATAAATCGCTGTCATTCGTACGTTTTATATTTTGCTGATTTTTATAAAAAAAACAGTTATAAACTATTCCACTGCATTATTATTTCGCAATCAAATTCTTTTTTTTGAACAACCTCTTTTTTAATTAAAGAGTTATCCTATTCGCTATTTTGTTCTCCGCCATAATTGCATGGCGAGTTCAACAATTAATCATGTTTTAGTATTATAGTTTCACCTCATTTTCCAATGGTAATCTATTTTCAAAATCTGTAAAATTTTTCAACGTAGTTAAAGCAATTTGGTTTAATGCTTCCTTGGTAAAAAAGCCTTGATGGGGTGTAATCAAAACATTATGAAAAGCCATTAATCTTTCTATTAAATCATCTTTAACGATACTTTCAGACAAATCATTAAAAAACAGATTCTCTTCCTGTTCATAAACGTCTATTCCTAAATAGCCTAATTGTTCTTTTTTTAATGCTTCAATTGCATCTGATGTTTTAATTAAGGCGCCTCGGCTGGTATTAATAAGCATAGCCCCTTTTTTTATTTTAGAAAAGGCTTCACTGTTAAAAAGATGTTTTGTATTGGCAGTAAGCGGACAATGGAGGGAGATTATATCAGCGGCTTCAACTACTTCGTTCAATGCTTTATATTTGACCCCTTTTGCTATTAATTTCTCGGATTTCGTTATGTCATAAGCAATGACTTTACATCCAAAACCTAACATTATTTGGCAAAAAGCAGCGCCTATTTTTCCTGTTCCGATTACACCTACCGTTTTCTCGTAAAGATTAAATCCGGTCAGATTTTCCAATGAAAAATTACTTTCTCTAACTCTATTGTAGGCTTTATGCGTTTTCCTGTTCAAAGTCAAAATTAATGCTACAGCATGTTCTGCAACGGCTTGCGGAGAATAGGCTGGAACTCTCAGTATTTTAATATTTTGTTTTGCAGCAGCTTCAAGGTCTACATTGTTAAAACCTGCGCAACGCAAATCAATAAGTTTAATTCCAATATCCGATAATTTATCAATTGCTTTTTTATCGATTTTATCATTTACAAATATGCAAACGCCTTCAAATCCTATAGCCAAATTTGTAGTATCGGCATCTAAAGGTGCTTCAAAATAGATTAGTTCATGTGTATTTCCAATATTAAACCGATCAAGGTATTCGCGATCATAGGGTTTGGTACTAAATACGGCTATTTTCATAGTATAATTTTATATTTATTCCTTTAAGTGCTACCAATTGGTTCTTTTATTTTGAAACATTCTCTGGATGAATATCAGTTTATGGTCATTTTTATTAAAAGCATATTCTATAGGAGGATCAATAGGATGGCCTGGAAAATTAATTTTTTCTTTCTTTTTGAACGTAACAATATTTATTTTCGGAATGTTGATTGTTTTTTTCATATGCTTAATATTCAGGATACTAAGTTGAGATTAATTTTCGTAAAATGTGTTATATAATTCTTATAAAGAGTTACATGATTCCCATTTTTATGTATTGATACTTTTTTTGTCTTTAAGATTTGGAAATCAAATTTTTTTGGTTGAAAAATAAAATAATTTGATTTTTTAAGTGAAATTTAAAAAAATAAAAGTCAGGAATAAATGGAGTTTCAGTAAATAAATTTGATAAAGAATCAAATTTTTAATAAAATCTCTCTGAACTTTTTTAAATTCAGAGAGATTTATTTTGTACTACACTTGTCAGTATTCCATTTGGAGGAATCCGTCCCATTTCTTGAAGAAAAGTTGGGGATTAATTGTAATCAGAATCTTTTTATGCAAGTCTGATCAAATCTATTTTGCATTACTATAACCGGACTGAGAGAAACTGGGCTATGATTCATCTTTTGTTGTACGTACTAAGCTAATTCCGGAAACGAAGAAAATGATACCGAGTACACCATAAATAATTAGCGATTTAACATCTCTCGTTTCGCCTGAAGTATCAGCAAAGATAACTGCAGTGTAAATAAGGCCACCAATTCCGAGGGCGGTAAGTAACGCCCCAAAGATTCTTTTAAGATTCATAATTTTTAGTTTTAAGATTTATTTAAATTTAATTTTTCATCAGGATTATTGTTTTGAGACGATTCGATTTCAGAACCGCTATTTGAATAATGCGGTATGATTTTTATACATGTATTCCCATCAGGTCATCGAAAAGTCCAAATACTTTGAGAAGCCAAATAATCACAACAATCACCACAACAATGTTAAATATTTTTTTTATTGTACTATCCATTGGAATATAGGTATTGACAAGCCAAAGCAGAAAGCCTACAATAATCAGTACAAGTAATACGGTGAATAACGACATAAAAAATGATTTAGATGTTAAGTAAAAGTATTCCGGCTGGTTCAAGAAAGCATTATATAATTTAAAAAATAAGTTATATTATTCACATATTCAATACGATGTAATAGTGCAGTTCGGAAAAAGATTGTGCTATCTTTCTCTCTGGTTTATAAAAGCTTGGCTTTTCTAATTAAATTCATTTTTTGCAAAAGGTATTTTTATATTTTTTTGTTTTACCTTCATGACTTTGCTTGTTTTCCGCCGATATGAATTTTATTGAAATAATATTCAATTTTATTTTGAAGATTTTGTAATGATTCTTGGTTTAAATTTTTCTGGAAATTGTTTAATGATGCCATCTGCAAGCATGTCTGACATTTCAAGAATTTCATTGTGCACTTTATCGTAAGCAATAACATCAGCATCATAATTTTTTTTGATGCGTTGTACTGCTTCATTGGTAGTTAGTTTGAGGTGGTCATTCATCATCATTTTCATATCCGCTAAAGCCCATTTGGGATTTGCTTTGCAGAGAAATTCTGATATTTCGTCAGCGTTGGCGTACCAGCTTTTATTAGCTTTATTTAGAGCAGCAGTGTTTCCGGCTTCTGCCGCATTGACTACTTCTGCTGAAATGTTGATGTGTGCCTTGAGTAATTTTGTTAATTTATTTCCGGCATCTTCTCCGTAGTATGGTTTAATAGCATTACCAATGTCAACCTGATTTTGGAGCAGCCGCTTTACTGCCTGATCAGTTCCGGGAAGTTCATCCACAAGACATAAGATAACATTGCGAGTCCATGTTACATGGTCTTCCCAAAGTTTTCGCATGTTTGTTCGCAGCGTGGCAGCGCTTGCTACCGAAACTGTTTTTTTGCTTCCCATTTTCATTTGTCCGAATGAAGGGCAGGAGGTAAGGACTGCCATCATCAGCAGGATTGCAGAAAGTAGTGAGGTTGTTTTTTTCATTTTGTGAAGTTTTATTGATTTATAATTATTGAAAATAGTATTTAATGAATGTTTCTGTTACGGCATCACTCTCAATAATAAAATAAAACGCCGTAATTAGGTGTAATTCCTTGGAAGAATAAATGTACGAAATAATTTAGTAATATAAAGGTAAGTTGTTTGTCTTAAAGTGGTTATGGTTGTAAGGGTGATTTTTACAGGGATAACCCCTGGTCTTTGCAATGCTGTTTTCTGACAATAAAAAAGCGGCTGCTTACTTAGCACCGCTCTTTTATTCATTTGTCTGTCCCCGTCTTGAAATAAAAAAAGACTATACGGGCAGCCTCTTTGAAAATTAATTTTTTTTAATCTATTGCGGTTGAGTAACAGCATTCATTTGCAATGTTACTGCTGTTTGTGCCAGAAGTCTTCCGTTTATTGTTGCTTCAGTCTGTAAATTAATACCTGTCATTCCTAATATGTTTCCTTCAAAATGGCTAGTAGTTCCACAGGTAACAGCATCTGAAACTACCCAGAAAATATTTTTGGCTTGTACGCCTCCGGTTAATGTCATTCTAACGGCAGAACTCAATTTAAGGGTTCCGGCTATTTGAAAAATAAAAACATCAGTTGGACTACCGGAAATAGTTATGTCAGTTGGAATATTTAGCGCAGTTGTCCATTTATACAGCCCTGGCGTTAGTGTTTTTCCACCAATATTTCCAGCTCCTAAATTTAGAAAATCAGGATTAATTCGTCCTGCCGCGTCAGTATATGCGGTCTGCATATCACCAATCGCTGTCGTTAATCGTGTTGCGTTCGTTACACTACAAGGAAGTGGGCCCGCTGCATCAACAGTATAGATTGTTCCTACTACTTCTGTGCATCTTACTAGTATGGCAGCTCCCGTTATTGGGCTTGAACCTATATCACCGGTAATAGCTGATTTGTATACATCTGTAATTCCTGTTTTTGACAGAATCGCAAAATCTCCTGCAATACCAAGATTTACTCCAGTCAATGAACCAACTTCTGGCGCTATAGTATACGTTTCATTAACGGCATTTATAGCAGAAGTTGGATTGTTGGATTTTGCAACTGCAGCCCCATTAGAGGTTGAATCCTCATTCATTTCGTTAGTGCAGCCAGTCAAAAAAACTACAAGTAGTATGGCTAGAGTAGGTAATGCATTTTTAAATTTCATAACTTTGTTATTTAATTAGTGACTTATTTATCACAAAACAAAGGTGAATCCTTAATCCTTAACTATGTTATAGGATTACAGGCAAAAGTTATAGCATTACACTTTTCTTAAGTGAAAACACATTTTCAGGTTGTTGATAATGAAGATTAATGGCACCGGTATTTTTGTAGATTGGGTTTTACAATAATCGTTGGAAACGTTTTTGTTTTTAGGCCTTTTTTGTTAACTCAACAATTTTATTGAATAATAATTTTTCATCGATTGGTTTAGCGATATAATCATCCATACCCACTGCTTTACATTTTCCCAAATCAACGGTGGTAACATCAGCAGTCAGTGCGATGATCGGGATTTTTGAATTCAGGGTATTACGGATGTATTCGGTGGCTTCAAATCCATTCATTACCGGCATTTGGAGGTCCATTAAAACAATATCATACGATTTTGCCTGTAGTTTTTCGATGGCAATTTTTCCATTATCAGCAATATCCTGTTCAAATCCAAAATCATCCAATATTGTTTTCATCAAGAGTTGATTGAGCGCCATGTCTTCTACGACCAATACTTTTATGTTTTTTGTGGCTGTTGTATCGAATCCGATTAAATGAGTTTCTGACTCAGCACGTTTTTTTGTTTTTTGAAAAGGTAAAGTAAAACTAAAAGTAGAACCTTCATTAATTTTACTTTTGACGCGGATACTTCCTCCTTGTGATGTTACTAACTGCTTCACGATGGCCAGCCCTAAACCAGTCCCACCATATAGACTGGAAGTTCCGTTGGTGGACTGTTGAAAGTTTTCAAATATTAAATCTATATTATCCTTTGGAATGCCAATTCCACTGTCGGTAATTGCAAATTCTATAATTACTTTTTCTTCATCTTCAAACAGTAAATTGACATTAACCAGAATGCTACCTTTTGAGGTAAATTTCACTGCATTACTTACCAAATTTAAAATAATCTGATGCAATCGAATAGAATCCCCAAGAAGTACATCAGGTATTTTTTTATCATAATTGACAACTAATTTTAAATTTTTTTCCTGAATTTTTGTCTCAAATAATTGGAGCATTGAAGATATGGAAACCGCCATTTTGAAAGGTTTTTTTTCAAAAATCATTTTACCTGCATCTACTTTTGCTAAATCGAGTATGTCATTAATCAATGCAATTAATGTATCACCACTCAATTTAATTGCATTTAAATATTCTTTTTGTTTTTCTGATAAATCTGTTTTTAAGATCACTCTGGTAAATCCAATAATTGCATTCATGGGAGTCCGGATTTCATGACTCATGTTTGATAAAAACTGCTGCTTTGCTTTCATTGCATCTTCCGCAGTTCGCGTGGCTTCTTCTGCTTTACTTTTTGCTTCTTCGGCTATTAAAGTGGCCAGTTCTGCAAATACTTTTGATTCTATTAATTCGGATTCGATTCTTTTTTGGTCCGTAATATCTATTAAAGTGTTAATACAACCTGATAATTTTCCGTCTTCATCAAAAATTGGCCTCGGATTCGGCAGTACAAAACGTTTTTCACCATTAGGCCGCTCAACAATAATTTCCTGCTCCAGCACTGCGCGTTCTTCTTTTAACGCTATTGCCATAGGGCATTGGTCTAAAGGAAGAGAAGAGCCATCCGTATTTGAAATTTGAAAGGAACCGCACCACAGGTCTTTACCAATCTCAGGTTTACGCCCCCAGAGTTCGACGGCCGCTTTATTGTATAACTGTATGTATCCATTGTTATCACAGGTATAAACTGCTACAGGTAAACTCTGAATCAGGTTACGGTAGTATTTTTTACTGTCCTGAATCCTTTTTAATGCTTTTTTCTCCGCCTCAAGCTGCTCAACTAAAGCGATGTTCTCTTTTGCCTGAAGTTCGATTGCCAATTTTCTTATATCGGTAACATCAGCAATAGCAAGGAGGATTAATTGTTCGCTATTAACTTTTTGAACAATAAGATGTGCATTGAGCAACATTATTTTTTCTCCTATTTCAGAAAAAGTGTGGGTAACCTCGAAATTTTCGAAGCTACTATTTTTGGCAATTATTTCATTTAGGATCTCACGGAGTTTTGGAATATTCCATTGTTCATTTCCTAAATCAAATAACAATTTCCCTTCGGTTTCTTCTTTATTAACCAGGAATTTTTTATAAAAAGACGTGTTGGCTGATATTACATGGAAATTCTTATTCAGAATAAGCATTGGTTCATGAATGGTCGCAATAATTGCTTCTGAATATTCATGTGATTCGGTTAATAAATCATGGCGCATCTGTAATTCCTGGTTGGTAGAAACAAGCTCTTCATTAGTGGCTTCGATTTCTTCTTTTGAGGTCTCCAATTCTTCATTCAAGGTCTGGAATTCTTCGTTTGAGGACACGATTTCTTCATTTGCGGCCTGTAATTCCTCATAAATATTTTCTTGCGTTTCAATGATAGCAATCATTTCAGCGCGCGTTGTATTCAGTTCTTCAGTCAGTTTTTTTATTTTTAAGTCTTTGAGTGTTGCAGTGTTTTTCTTAACTGAATCAGATTCGATAAATTTTTCTATCGCTTCCTGTGGCTTAAAAACAATGAGTAACAGAGGTTCTTCCCACTCAATTTTTAGGGGACTAACTTCAAAAGACATTAATCGTAAAACGGAATCGATTTTTATTTCAATGCCCGATTTGTACACAGATTGCTTTGTTTCGATTGCTTTATTGATCGCATTGCGGAGTTCAAAAGCAAATTCCGGTCGGGCCATTTTTAAAATATTAAGGCTGGCTTTACCCGATGTATGTTCAAGGTAAGAAGAGACAGGACCTCTAAACTGGAGGATTTCCATGTCTTTGTTAACTACTGCACATGCCGGCATATAAATGGAGAGAAGTGTTGAATCAATGGCGTTTTCAATACTTTCCTGATTTACACTTACGCTTTTAGAAGGAGTAGTTGTTTTTTTACTGGATATCGTTGTACGTGTAAAGCGAGGTGTTAATTCAAGTATCTTTCTCACGCCCAAATTATTTTTTCGGAAATAGATTTTAAATTTATTATTTATCAGAGTAAAAAGCTGGGAGGTTGTTCCGATGCTTTCTGCTTTACCTAGCATTAAGTACCCTCCGTCATTCAATGCAAAATGTAGAGATGCGAAGACTTTCTTCTGGGCGGCTGAATCAAAATAAATTAGGAGATTACAGCAGCTTACAAAATCCATGCGCGAAAAAGGAGGATCTCGTAAAATATTGTGAGGTGCAAATATGCACATTTCACGAAGTTCTTTAACAATACGGTAATTATCACCCAATTTAGTAAAAAAACGAGACAAATATTTTTTAGGAATAGATTCCACATCACTTTGGGAATATTCTCCATTGCGTGCCTCTCTTATAGCCTCTTCGCTTAAGTCAGTTGCAAAAATTTGGACCGGGATTTTATCCGTTTTATTATCCTGCAATTCGGCAATAATCATTGCAATAGAATAGGCTTCCTGCCCTGTAGAACATGCCGGAACCCATATTCGCAGTGTTTCTTCGGCTGTTTTACTCTTTATAAGCTTTGGTAAAAGAGTGGTCTTTAGAAATTGAAAGGTTTCTGTTTCTCTAAAAAAGCTGGTCACATTAATTAACAAGTCGGTGTAAAGAATTTCAATTTCATTATTTTTTTTGAGTAAAAGCTGTACATATTCCTGTATCGTTTTTATTCCATGTTGCTGCATTTTATGGCTTATTCGCCTTTTAATAGTGGGCATTTTATAGTGGCTAAAATCCACACCAGTTTCTTTGAGCAATAATTCAAAAATGGTATTTATATCGTAGTTGTTATTTACAACAGTAATTTCTTTTGTTTGCTCCTTTTCTTTAGCCTCATTTATAGGAACACCATTTTTACTGATGCGCACTAATTCGGACGCAATTTCCTCAGGAGATAATATAAAGTCCACTACGCCTGAAGAAATAGCCGCATTTGGCATACTACTGGCTTGAGCTGTATCATCCTGTGCGAAGGTTATTCCTCCGGCATCTTTAATAGCTTTGAGCCCAATCATACCGTCACTGGCATAACCGGAGAGAACCACTCCAATAACATTTTCTCTATGAGTTTCGGCAAGCGAGGAAAAGAGAAGATCGATCGTCAGATTCGGAATGTTATTTTTAATGCGGGGAAGCAATCGAATGTGTCCGTTAATTACCTCAATAACTTTATTGGGTGGAATTACATAAACATTATTGGGTTCCATTTTTTCCATGTTATCAATTTCCTGCACTTTCATTTTTGTAATCTTGGAAAGAATTGAAGTCAGTAAACTTTTATGGTCAGGACTTAGGTGTTGGACATAAATATACGCCATACCGGTGTCAGCTGGTAATTTTTTTAATAAAAGGCTAAAAGCTTCGAGTCCTCCGGCTGATGCGCCGATGGCTACAACAGTAAAGGAGTTTTTTTTGTTTTCCTTTTCTGGTGTCAATTTATTCGGAGTGGATTTTTTAGCTGATTTCATAATATATTAAATGGGTATTTAATTTATAGGATTGACTATAAATTTTTTGTTACATCCTGGGTCTGGTGACATCTTATAATTAGAAATGTAATACAATATTTGTTTAAAAGTAAGAAATATGTTTTATAAATTTATAAATAGTAATGATTTATTGCCTATTGCGCCAATGAATATGGAATATAAATAAAGAGCATGATGACAAAGATTCATTAGATGGTTTTTTTAATTATTTTAAGCTCTTCCTCTAATTCGCTGCAAGCCTGTAAACAAACTGCTTCAAGTTGTAGTACTAATTCTTGTATTCCTTCCTTTTTTTCTTGTACTGTTGCAAATTCCTGAATTTTTTTTGCCATATTTTCATAATCAGAACTGAGTCCCATTATTGAAAAAGACGGAATCATTTTATGAGCTGCGGCACCTAATACATGCCAATTTTGATCTGCCAAACTTTGTTTTATTGTGTCTAACAATGGTGGCGTTTGTGCTAAATATAAGGATATCATTTCCATCATTAGTTTGGGATTCGACTTGGTTCTTTGATTTAAATAAAGCAAGTCAATACATCTTAGTTTTTTACTTGTAAGCTGTTCTTCTTCCAAAATTTCATTGATTTTTGCAAGTTTCGATTTGTTTAGGGCACCCACTATTTTACTGTACAATAGTCTTTCGTCAACGGGTTTAGCAAGGTAATCATCCATGCCTACCACTTTACATTTTGCTAAATCAGAAGTAGTTACGTCAGCGGTTAATGCAATAATTGGAATTGTAGAATTCATCGTATTTCTAATATATTCTGTAGCTTCAAATCCATTCATTTCCGGCATTTGCAAATCCATAAGAATAACATCATAGTCTTTTTCTTTAAGTTTTTCAATAGCTATTTTACCATTTTCAGCAATGTCACGAGCAAATCCAAAATCATCCAAAAGTGTTTTCATCAATAATTGATTGAGCGGAATATCTTCAACCACCAGTACCTTAATGTTTTTTATTTCGGTATCTAATGCTATCAGTTCTTTTTCCAATTCTACAGCGGCATTTGTTTTTTGAAAAGGTAACGTGAAACTAAATGTGGAACCTTCATGAATGGTACTTTTTACACGAATACTACCTCCTTGTGGTTCTATTAATTGTTTTGCAATGGCAAGACCTAGTCCGGTTCCACCGTACAATTTTGAAGTTCCACTGGTTGCCTGCTGGAAATTTTCAAATATTGTTCCTATTTTCTCCTCGGAGATACCGATTCCGGTATCGGTTACCGCAAATTTGAGAATTACCTTATCATCATCTTCATGTAATAAATCGACGCTTACCGTAATTTTCCCTTCTGTAGTAAATTTTACGGCATTACTTACCAGATTTAAAATAATTTGGTGCAAACGAGCTGGGTCACCAACAAGAACATTGGGAATAGTACTGTCATATTCCGATATGAGTCTTAAATTTTTTTCCTGGATTTTTGTTTCAAATAAATGAAGCATGGATGAGATGGAAGACTTCATTTTGAAAGGTGTTTGCTCAAATGTCATTTTACCGGAATCTACTTTTGCCAAATCGAGTATGTCGTTAATAAGTACGATTAATGCATCGCCACTCATTTTTATAGCATTTAAATACTCTTTTTGTTTATCTGTCAAATCAGTTCTCAGTATTACTTTTGTAAATCCGATGATGGCATTCATCGGTGTACGAATTTCATGGCTCATATTCGACAAGAATTGCTGTTTTGCTTTTAAGGCACTTTCAGCTATGAAAGTGGCTTTTTCCGCGTTTGTTTTTGCTACTTCAGAAATTCCTGTGGCTAATTCAGCCAAAACTTTAGCTTCAGTTAATTGTGTTGCAATTATTTTTTGATCTGTTACATCTCTGGCAACAATAACAACTCCCAGCACATTTCCCTTCTCATCTTTATAAACGGATCCGTTGAATAATACATCAACCAATGTATTATTTTTATGGCGGAGTATCAGCGGAGAATCGGCAACGGATCCTTTTTCAAACACTTTTTGATATACTTCACGGGCCTTTTGTGGTTCAGTGAAATAAGTAAAGAAGTCGGTTCCGATTAATTTTTTTCGTGATACGCCGGTTACTTTTACCGATGCATTATTCATGTCGGTTATTTTCCCTTCCGGGCTAATTGCAAATAAAGGATCATGACTTGCTTCAATGAGGCTAAGAGAATATTCAGAAAGTAATTTTTGGGCTGTCAGATCGGTATTAAGTTTTTTCAGCTGTTCTGCCTGAACTAATAATTCCTGATTTTTCTTATGCAAATCTACAAAGACAGCCACTTTTGCTTTTAGTATTTCTGGTGAAAGCGGTTTAATCATATAATCAACTGCGCCCGCCTGATACCCTTTGAAAACGTGCAGCGAATTATCCATGCTGGCCGTTAAAAAAATAATCGGAACATGTTTCAATTTTTCGATTTGGCGGATTAATTCTACGGTTTCAAATCCATCCATCAGCGGCATTTGTACGTCGATTAATATGATGGCAAAATCTTGTTGGTGCAGCAGAATTTTTAATGCTTCATTACCGGAATTTGCTTTTACGCATAAATAATTTTCATTAGAAAGAATTACTTCCAACGCAAACAGATTTTCAGGCAAATCGTCGACTAATAAAATTTTAACAGGGCTGTTTATTTTCATTTTCAATTGTAAAATAAAAGTTTGAATGTTGGAAAACCAACAAACAAGTTTATATTAATGACATCGGGGGATATACCACCTCAATGACGTTCTATCTATTTACTTAACCATACGCGCATCAATGATAGTAATCGTTCCACATCAATAGGCTTGGTTATATAATCGTTGGCACCCGCATCGATACATTTTTGTTTGTCATCTTTCATGGCTTTTGCGGTGAGCGCAATAATAGGTAAGTTCCTGAATTTCACCTGAGACCGAATCCTTTTCATTGCCTCGTAGCCGTCCATTTCAGGCATCATAATATCCATCAATACCAGATCAATGTCAGCATGTATATCCAGCATCTCTAATGCATTTTTTCCGTTCTCGGATTTTATTACGTGCATTCCGCGTTCTTGCAATATCTTGGATAACGCAAAAACATTTCGCATGTCGTCATCTACCAGTAATATTTTTTTTGAATGAAATATTGCCTCTTTATCGTACAAATTATTTATAATCATTTGTTTCGATTTCGGTAAATTGCTAATCGTTCGGTGAAGGAAAAGGGCGGTTTCATCCAGTAATCGTTCTTCTGATTTTATGCCTTTTATAATAATACTCTCTGCATATTTTTGAAGTAGATTATTTTCTTCTTTTGTCAGTTCCTTTCCGGTGTAAATAATAATAGGGGGCATAGTGTGACCTTTTATATCCTCCAGTTTATGGATAAGGTCAAAACCGCTGATGTCGGGTAAACCAATATCCAATATAATGCAATCGATGCTGTTTTGCTCATACATTGCTAAGGCCTCTTTGCCTGTTGCTGCTTCTAAACATTGTACATCCCCACCACCAACGAGTATTTTGATTGCTTTTCGTGAATTTTCATTGTCTTCAATAATCAGCAGGTTTTTTATTTTTCTATTGACAAAATTTTCAATTCGGTTGAAGGCTTCTTCCAGACCATCTTTCGATATGGGCTTCATCAGATACTCTACAGCGCCTTCTCTGATTGGTTCTATCGAACGATCATTTGCCGAAATAATATGCACCGGTATATGTCTTACGGCTGGATTTGCTTTTAACTCGTGTAATACTTGTTGTCCACTGATTCCTGGCAAACCCATATCAAGAATGATGGCTTGGGGTTTGTATTTTGATGCAAGTAACAGACCATCTTCTCCTGTGGCAGCCGACAGACATTTGAATCCTTTTTTGTTGGCTTGCTTTAAAAGTATAGCAGCAAAATTCCTGTCGTCTTCAATAATGAGAACTATTTTGTCATCCCTATTTATTGAAGCCCGATCATCTTCTATGGTAGCATAATTGAGATAGCTGGCATCATTGGAGCGTATTGTATATAAAATAGGTTTTATCGTTACTGTGTTGACCGGCTCCTGTTCAGGATGTATTTCAAGCGGGATAATAAGAGAAAAAGTAGATCCCGTATTTAATTCACTGCTCAATTTAATTTCTGCTTCCAATAGTTTTGCAAGTTGACGTGAAATGGAAAGTCCTAATCCTGTACCTCCATATTTTCTCGAGGTACCACCTTCGGCTTGTTGAAAAGCTTCAAATATGGCCGTTTGTTTGTCTTCTGATATTCCAATCCCTGTATCAGTAACAGAAATGTTCAAAGTAGTTGCTGTATTTGGAGTAATGCTTAAAGTTACACTTCCTTTTTCAGTGAATTTTATGGCATTGGATATAAGATTTTTCAGTATTTGATTTAAACGTTGCGAATCAGTATGGATAAATTCGGGTATAACGGTTGCTAATTTGCAAACAAGCTTCAATCCTTTCCGTTCGGCCTGATGTTTAAAATCACGAAGAAGATTATCTGTAACGTTTTTCAGTGCTATTTTTTCAATGGTAATGGACATTTTTCCCGCTTCAATCTTGGAGAGATCCAGTACTTCATTAATTAATACAAGAAGGTCATGACCACTTTTATAGATTATCTCGGCACTTTCAACCTGAAGACCGTCCAGATTTTTCTTTCTGTTTTCTGATAAATCTTTTGACAGAATAAGCAAACTGTTAAGAGGTGTTCTCAACTCATGAGACATGTTTGCAAGGAATTCCGACTTATACTTGCTGCTAATCTCAAGTTGTTTTGTTTTTAGTTCAATGTCATTTTTTGAAGCTTCAACTTCCTTGTTTTTCTCCTCCAATGACTGGGTTTGCTCTTCCAATTCTTCATTGGTCATTTGCAATTCTTCCTGTTGTTGTTTCAGATTTTGCGCCTGTTGTTCTAATTCTTCATTCAGTTGTCTGAGTTCTTCCTGCTGTATTTGAAGTTCTTCAGCTTGGTTCGAAAGTTCTTTGTTAGCAAAACTTAACTCTACCGCTCTTTTTTCTTTCTCGTCATTTTGATAAGCCAATTCTTTGTTGGCAACACCTAATTCTGCTGCCCTTTTTTCTTTCTCGTCATTTTGATAGGCAAGTTCTTTATTGGCAACACCTAATTCTGCTGCCCTTTTTTCTTTCTCGTCATTTTGATAGGCAAGTTCTTTATTGGCAACACCTAATTCTGCTGCCCTTTTTTCTTTCTCGTCATTTTGATACGCAAGTTCTTTGTTGGCAATACCTAATTCTGCCGCTCTTTTTTCTTTCTCGTCATTTTGATAGGCTAATTCTTTGTTGGCAATTACTAATTCTGCTGCCCTTTTTTCTTTCTCGTCATTTTGATAGGCCAATTCTTTGTTGGCAATGGCTAGCTCTGCTGCTCTTTTTTCTTTTTCTTCAGCTTGTTGTACAGTATTAACACTGATAGCTATACTGTTCATAGAAACACTGATGAATTCCTTCTCCGTTTCATTGAAATCAGTAAGTTTACCTATTTCTATTACACCTATGGTTTTACCTTCAAGCAAAAAAGGTGTGATGAGCAAATTTTTTGGTTTTGCATTCAAAATGGATGAAGTAATGCGTATTTGATCTTCTGATATAGCTGTTAAAGAAATTTGTTTTTGTTCCCACGCGGCCTGACCAATTAATCCCTCGTTTAATTTAAATATTTCTTTAGTGTCTTTAGCAGGCGAAAAGGCAAATTTACCGGTGAGTATAAGGGTATTTTCTTTGTCATTAAATAGGTATACGGTTCCTATATTGGCTTTCAGGTAATTGCATAAAAAACTAATGGTACTGTTTGCCAACTGTGCTATACTTTGGTCTCCTATTAATTTTTCATTAAGTTCGGAGTTGCCTGTAAGCAACCAGTTTTTGCTGGCAGTTTCTGACTCGGAACTTTTAAGAGCTTTTAAGTTTGCAGCAACTATGGTGTACACCACGACAAGTATCATGACAATAATTAACAATAAAAAGGCAAAAACTATGTTAAACCTGCTGGCATCGTCTTCACTGGTTTGTATTCTTTCAGTAAGTAAAATATGTTCTGATTCCTTAGCCTTATCGATTGTTTTTCTTATCTCATCCTGTATTTGTTTTCCTTCTCCTGAAGCAACAAATTCCTTGGCTTTTTCAAAATCCTTTTTGCGAAGGGAGATGCATTCGTTTAAATTATCAAACCGCATTTTGAGTTCTTTTGCAAGTTCCTCAATGTTCTTCTGCTGATTAGGATTGTCTTTTGTTAATTCTTTTACTTTATCAAGTTGCTCGATTGCTTTTGTATTAGCAGTTGTAAAAGGTTTTAAAAAATCATCATCGCCCGAAATGACGTAACCTCGTACGCCTGTTTCAGCATCAACGGAAGACATCAGTATTTGTTCTAATTCATATAATACCTGATTGGAATTATTTACCAGGGCATTTGAAGCGACAAATTTAGCACTGTTTTTAAAAGAGAAAATCGCAACTCCTAAAAGCACCACAGCACAAGCGAGAAATCCTAAAACTATTTTTCTACCAAGGGTCAATTCCATTTCTATAATATTTGTAAAGTTTGTTGAAATTATTCTTTTTGTTGATCCATTTTTATCAGCAATGCGACAATATTCTCCAACGACAGAATATAATCAGCTTCAATAGCATCTATTGCTGACTTTGGCATATACGGGGATTCTGCTGTTTTTGGGTCCTGAATAATGGCCAGACCCCCACATTCCTTTATTCGTTTGATACCTTTTGTACCGTCATGATTAGCCCCTGTAAGCACCATTCCAATTAATTTGTTGGTATAGGCTTCGGCTGCCGATTCGAACAATACATCAATGGATGGTCTTGCAAAATTTACACGTTCGCCTATTGTTAGGGAAAATGTTTTATCCTTTTCAATTAACAAATGATAATTTGGCGGAGCAATATAAATGGTACCTTTTTCTATTTTCTCTTTTTCATCCGCTTCTTTTACATTAAGAGGACTTTTTTCATTTAATAGGTTTATCCAATAGCTATCGGAATGAGCGCTTAAATGCTGTACTATTATAATTGGAGTATTGAAATTTGCGGGCAAGGCTGAGGATATGGTTTTCAAAGCATTCATACCTCCGGAAGAAACCCCTAAAACAATTGCTTCATAATACATTTTTAATATTTCTTTTTAAATACGCGTTGTTTTGTGTCCAACTCAATATATTTCTCATATAAATCGGTAAATCGTAAACTTTCTTTAGATCCCAAACACAAAACGCCGCCATTAACGAGGCTATTGCAGAAAAGAGTCTGGACTTTGTTTTGTAAATTTTTACCAAAATAAATTAACACATTTCGGCATAGTATCAAGTTTACTTCAGCAAATACACTGTCGGTTACCAAATTATGATTGGCCCAAACAATATTTTTTTTCAATGATTGATTCATTATAACGTTATCATAACTAGAAGTATAATAGCTTGAAAATGATTCTTTTCCTCCCGACAACTGATAGTTACGAGTGTATTCTTTTATCATTTTGTTCGAAAAAATTCCTTCCTTTGCCTGGTTCAAAGCCAACTGGTTAAAATCAGTAGCATAGATGGTGGTCCTGTCATACAGACCTTCTTCCTGCAAAAGGATAGCCATAGAATAGGCTTCTTCACCTGTTGCGCAGCCAGCATGCCATATTTTTATAAAGGGATACGTTTTTAAAATAGGAATGACCTTTTCTCGTACGGATCTATAAAAAGCAGGGTCACGAAACATTTCGGTTACTGTTATTGATAAATCCTGTAAAAGTTCGGTCGCAAATGCTTCATTGTTTAAAACTTGAGATTGCATTTGAGAAATATCTTCGAATCCCGATAGTGCCATTCGGTTCATGATCCTACGCCTGATATGAGCTTGGGAATACTCTCTGAAATCATAACCATATTTCCGATAGATGGCTTCCAATAACAATGAAATTTCCAGATCTGATGTGTCTTTATACCGCATTTTTTTTAAATAAATTTGGTTTTAATTTTGACCAAACCAGGAGTGAGTAATCTAATTTATTGATGAAATTTAAATAGAGCTATACTGTAAAATAGGTTACATACGATCCATATACCAACTTAATTCTTTTTCCATTTTTTGGTATTTAAAAATAGCGGTGATTATTTTTTGCAAGCGAACAAAAGCAGTTTCACTTTTTACTACGTAATCAAATGCCTTGTGATGCATGCAGTTTATGGCCACTTCAATTTTATCCTGCGAAGACAACATTACAACTGGAATTTCTGGATTGAAAGCTTTCACTTTATCCAAAGTTTCAAGTCCGTTCATCGCATTTTCTACAATCCCGTCGAGCTGATAGTCTAATATTACTACATCAGGATTATGGGATAAATTTGCAATACAAAGTTCCCCGGTAGGATAGGTTTCCACTATAAAATCAGCATTCTCCAGAAAGTCAATTTCTAAAGATTTTAAAAATAGTGCATCATCATCTACAAGAAATATTTTCACTTTTTTGTCATTGTTCATTATATGGTATTTTTAATTATATTAAATTCTTCTTGTAATTCAATGCAGGCTTGTAAACAAACTTCTTCAAGCTGAAACACTAATTCGTTTATTCCTTCAGCTTTTTCTTGTGTATTTGCAAATTCCTGAATTTTTTTTGCTATGTTTTCAAAAGTAGGACTGATTCCCATTATTGAAAAAGATGGAATCATTTTATGTGCCGCTGCACCTAATAAAGACCAGTTTTGATCTGCTAAACTTTGTTTAATTGTATCGAGTAAAGGAGGTGTCTGCACTAAATAAAGTGAAATCATTTCCATCATTAAAGTCGGATTCGATTTTGTTCTTTGATTTAAATACACCAGATCAATGCATCTTATTTTTTTCTTGGTAGCATCTTTTTTATCCAGGTTTTCATTCAGTTTCGCACTGAGTTTTGTAAGTTTTGGTTTCTTTAAGATACCAACTATCTTACTATACAATAGTCTCTCATCAACTGGTTTTGCGAGGTAGTCATTCATTCCGACTGCTTTGCATTTATCTAAATCAACTGTAGTGACATCAGCCGTTAAAGCGATAATTGGGATTTTTGAATTCATGGTCTTACGAATGTATTCTGTAGCTTCAAATCCATTCATTTCAGGCATTTGTAAGTCCATCAGAATGATGTCGTAGTCCTTTTCTTTTAGTTTTTCGATGGCTATTTTACCATTTTCGGCAATATCACGATCAAAACCAAAATCGTCTAATAGTGTTTTCATCAATAATTGATTGAGAGGAATATCTTCAACCACTAACACTTTTATATTTTTTATTTCTGTATCTAATTCCATCAGCTCATTTTCTAATTCAGCATCAGCATTCGTTTTTTGGAAACTTAAGGTAAAACTAAATGTAGAGCCTATATTAACGGTGCTCTTTACTCGAATACTGCCTCCCTGTGGTTCTACTAATTGTTTTACAATGGCCAGCCCTAATCCTGTTCCTCCGTACAATCTTGAAGTACCGCTGGATGCTTGTTGAAAATTATCAAATATTTTACCTATTTTATCTTCGGAGATACCAATTCCGGTATCTGTTACGGCAAATTCGATAACTACTTTATCTTCATCTTCATGCAATAAATGAACCCCTACCGTAATTTTTCCGTTTGTTGTAAATTTTACGGCATTGCTTACCAAATTTAAAATAATTTGGTGCAAACGAACGGGATCACCTATGAGAACATCGGGAATTTTACTGTCATATTCCTTAACCAGACTTAAATTTTTCTCCTGAATTTTTGTTTCAAATAAATGAAGCATCGCTGCTATGGAAGACTTCATTTTGAAGGGTGTTTTCTCAAATGTCATCTTACCGGCATCTACTTTTGCCAAATCCAGTATGTCGTTGATAAGCACGATTAATGCATCACCACTCATTTTTATCGCGTTTAAATATTCTTTTTGTTTCGTTGACAAATCGGTTTTTAGCACCACTTTTGTAAATCCAATAATAGCATTCATCGGCGTACGAATTTCATGACTCATATTGGACAAAAATTGCTGTTTTGCCTTTACTGCATTTTCAGCAATAATAGTGGCACTTTCTGCATTAATTTTTGCTTCTTCTGCAATTTCAGTAGCTAATTCAGCAAAAACTCTTGCTTCAATCAATTCAGTAGCAATTCTTTTTTGATCAGTTATGTCTCTTGCGACGACAACAACTCCAAGTACATTTCCCTGCGAGTCTTTATAGACGGAACCATTTAATAATATGTCGGTTGATTTATGATCCTTAATAGTTAGTGGATAATC
Source organism: Flavobacterium kochi (assembly GCF_048286715.1). Classification (NCBI taxonomy): domain Bacteria; kingdom Pseudomonadati; phylum Bacteroidota; class Flavobacteriia; order Flavobacteriales; family Flavobacteriaceae; genus Flavobacterium; species Flavobacterium kochi. Next base: position 14,874 of record NZ_JBLVPW010000011.1, on the reverse strand, counting down.
GGCAATAAAACCTTTGTCAAAAACTTCCTGGTAACCTGCACGTGCTTTTTTTGGTTCTGTAAAATAATCAAAAAAATCTGTCCCGATTAATTGCTTCCGGGTGACTCCGGTTACTTTTACCGATGCATTATTCATATCGGTAATTTTTCCTTGCGGACTAATCGTAAATAACGGATCAAGACTGGCTTCTATAAGACTTCTTGCATATTGATAGGCTAATTTTTGTGACGTTACATCTCGTGCAACAATTACCACGCCCAATACATTTCCTCCATCATCTTTATAAACAGAACCGTTGAACAATACATCTGTTAATTTTCCGTCTTTATGGCGAAGGGTAAGCGGAGAATCAGCAACTGAACCTTCAGCAAATACTTCCTGATAGACTTCACGGGCTTTTTGCGGTTCCGTAAAATAATCAAAAAAGTCAGAACCAATCAATATTGCACGGTTGATACCTGTAATATTAACCAAAGCCTCATTCATATCGGTAATTTTCCCCCTGGTATTTATTGTGACCAAAGGATCCCTGCTTGCTTCGATCAAACTAAGAGAATATTGTGAAGCTAATTTTGCTGCGTAGCTTAATTCTTCAAGCTCTTTGTTTGCAATTTCCCTTTTCACTTTTTCATTATTTTGAAATAGCAGCTCTTTGTTGGCAATAATTAATTCGTCAGCTCGCTTTTCCTTTTCATCGTTTTGAAAAGCAAGTTCTTTATTGGCGATAACTAATTCTGCTGCCCGTTTTTCTTTTTCATCATTTTGAAAAAGAAGTTCTTTGTTGGCAATGATTAATTCGTTCGCTCGTTTTTCTTTTTCATCGTTTTGAAAAGCAAGTTCTTCGTTAGCAATTGCTAATTCAGCTGCTCGTTTTTCTTTTTCATCATTTTGAAAGAGGAGTTCTTTGTTGGCAATGATTAATTCATTAGCTCGTTTTTCTTTTTCATCGTTTTGAAAAGCAAGCTCTTTGTTAGCAATTGCCAATTCAGCAGCCCGTTTTTCCTTCTCGGCGTTTTGAAATAGTAGTTCATGATTGGCAATGATGAGTTCCGCAGCGCGTTTTTCTTTTTCTTTATTTTGAAAAGCGAGCTCTTTATTAGCAATTTGCAAATCTAATGCCCATTTTTGTCCGGCAATATCTCTTGCGACAATAACTACTCCCAGTACATTTCCCTGGTTGTCTTTATAAACGGAACCGTTGAATAGTACATCAGTCAATTTTCCGTTTTTATGTCTGAGGGTAAGGGGAGAATCAGCGACAGATCCTTTTTCAAATACTTCCTGATAGACTTCCCGTGCTTTTTGTTTTTCGGTAAAATAATCAAAGAAATCTGACCCGGTAAGTTCTTTCCGGGAGATGCCCGTAATGTTCACCAATGCCTCGTTCATATCCGTAATCTTGCCATAGGTATTGATGGTAACCAATGGATCAAGACTTGCTTCAATCAGACTAAGAGGATATTGTGAAGCTAATTTTTCAGATGTGATATCCCTTGCCACTGCAAAAATTCCAAGAATATTTCCTTCTTTATCTTTATAAACGGAAGCGTTGTATAAAACCTCTGTTAATTTTCCGTTTTTATGTTTTATTGTCAGCGGATAATTGGCGATGAATCCTTTTTCAAAAACCTGCTGGTATCCTTTTTTAGCTTTATTTCGTTCTGTAAAATAATCAGAAAAATCGGTACCTATTAATGCTTCTCGTGAAAGTCCAGTAATTTTTATCGATGCCTCGTTAACATCCGTAATTTTTCCTTCAGAACTAATAGTAACGAAAGGACCTAAATTGGCTTCAATTAAATTTCTGGTATATTGAGATTTGTGCATACTGTACTTTACAATTTATTCATTTACATTTCCAATTTCTTCGATTGGATTTCGTCTTTTGTCTTTCAATTGTTTAAAATGGGAAGGGGACAGTCCCGTAACTTTTTTAAACTGACTAGAGAGATGAGCAACACTGCTATAATTCATTTTCCAGGCGATTTCAGTAATGTTCAATTCGCCATAGATAATTAATTCTTTTATCCGTTCCGTTTTATGGGAGATGATAAATTGCTCGATTGTTGTTCCTTGCACTTCCGAAAATAAGTTGGACAAGTAGGTATAATCGTGGTTTAATTTCTCACTTAGATAATCAGAAAAATTCACTTTTATATTTTCAGTGGAATGATGGACCATTTCAATAATCACATTTTTTATTTTCTCAATAAGCATCGCTTTCTTGTCATCCATCAATTCAAGTCCAGAATCTAATAGTGACAATTTAAGTTTCCCCCGTTGATCCATAGAAATATTTTCCATGATTTCGACTTCGCCTAAATCAACAACAATGAAGTGTAGTCCAAGTTTTTTCAATTCCTCTTTTACCGCCATTTTACAGCGATTACTGACCATGTATTTGATGTATAGTTTCAAATTATTTTTTTTAACAGATTATGTAAAAATCGGATATATTTCGCTAGAAAGACTTATATAACTTACGAATAAAGTTATATAATTCACACATTATTAATTGCAATATAGCTTTAATAATGGAGGGCTCGGAGAAAAAAGAGTAATTCAAATGAGGTTTGTTTTTAATACAATTACATCTGATTATCATTTTTTATTTTTTAAATTTACAAATAAGTGACGACAAAGAGGCCTTTTCGTTCTATAAAATAGTATTGGCGGGATAAGCACTATTCTTGAAATAATTTCAAGGTTTTGTATTTGGAAGCTTAGTGGCAACCAAAAAATAAATCTTGTTTTAGTTCCAATCCTCATGTAGAAGGGAATGTTAGCTGCAAGCGTAAGAAAACCGTATTAATAATCAACCCTTAATTGTATGTCAGAAAATAAAAAGATTGTAGAAAAATATATGAAAGGTTTTATAGAAAACGATCATGAGAAAATCCTTTCTTGTTTAACTGAAGATATTGTTTGGGAAATGGCAGGAATCTATAGACATGTTGGCAAAGAAGAGTTTGCTAAAGAAATTGAGAACGAAAACTTTGTCGGTGCTCCAACGATTCAAATTCTTAGAATAGTTGAAGAGGATAATATTGTAATTGCTGAAGGCGCAGTTCAAGCTGTGATGAAAAACGGAAATAGGTTAGATGCAGTATTTTGTGATGTATTCTTGATGGAGAGTGAGAGAATCAAACAGCTAACATCTTATCTGATGCCTAAAAATGCATCAATAATTTTGGATAAAAGGTCATAACATTCTAGTTGCTAACTCTTCGACTGTTTTTAAAAAGCGCTACTATAATTTTGGCGATATAACCGCAGTGAATAGCAATGGTGTTTCTTTCTTTAATTATTTTTTTAAACATATAAAAAGAGTTTCATTTAATCATTGAACAATTTCACCCCTATCTGCTGCTAAAACTCTTGCAGCGATCCATTGCGGAATGACTTATTTGTTTTGAAAAGTATCTACCCAATCAAGTGATTTAATAGACGAAACCTTGTTTTCTTGATTGATTGAAACGCGAAGTTCTTTGTTGGCAACTTTCTTTGTATACAGTGCTTTGTAACGAAAAATAGTGGTTTGGTCACTGTTATTTTTATAGATTTCAACTAATTGTAAATCTTTGAAAGTGCCATAATATTGACGGAATCGGGTGCATGTTTTTGTCAATCGTTCTTCGGTTGTATTTTTAATAACCGAAGCTGTTGCTTCACTTTCGTTAAAAGGTTTGAACTTGGAAGTATTGCAAGTCATCAGTACCCTTTTGCCTAATTGATAAGCTTTGTCTTTTTGAGATTCACTGACTTCAGAAAATGTTAGTTTTACTATCTTGGCCTCTTCAGGTACAGGAGCAACGACGGTTTTAGATTTACAACCATTAAGCAAAATGATGCTTAGTATGAGAATTATCTTTTTCATAATTTATGTAATTTTTAATAATAAGTTAGGATCTGGACAGTTTTCTAGATAGTAATCCAAATCACTTCTGCTGCAAACTCCCGGATAGTCTCCAAAATTATCTCCGATATTTTTTATAATTTGAAAATGTAAATGTGGTGAATAATCTCCATTAATTACTGAATTGCCTAAAGTCGCTATTTGTTGTCCTTTTTTAACAATAGCCCCAATTGCAATTTCACTAATACTTTCTAACGAGAGATGACCGTATAAAGTATAAAAAAATTGATTTTCTATTTTGTGTTCTAAAATTAGGGTTGGACCATAATCTCCTAAACCAGCATTGTAATTAAAACTGTGAATGGTTCCATCAACAGCAGCTAATACCCGAGTCCCAGCTTTTGTCCATAAATCTAATCCAATATGAATATTCCGTTCTTCTGTTTTAGGGTCATTAAAAACGGAGCTTCGTTTGTATAAATTGCGTTCTTCGTTATATCCTCCAAAAGCGACTTGTGTTTTGCTTGCTGTTAAATAATTTTCAATATATTTTTCGAAATCAATGGAGTTACTAACATCCAGTTTTGATAATTCAATATTAAGAGTTGATAAATCCAAAGGAAAATAACTTTTATAGTCGATGGAATCATCTAGCACCTTGACATTTTGTATGGTTTTTAAAATAGTTTCCAAAGTGTTCATTTTCTATTGTTTTTTAATAAGGTTTAAAATAAAATAAAAAATGCCAACATAAAAAATTTACATTGGCATTATAACTTTTAATTAAGAGAATAATTGAATGTTACTTTTTAATCTCAATTTTTGCTTCACCTCCAGAAACATTGACACTGGTTTTAGTAGCTCCGTCTTTAGTAGTAACATTTACACCATCAGTACCTACTTTTATAGAGGTACTGTCTTTCACTTCTCCAGAAACTGCGGGAGTGGAAGTTGTTTTTGCATTTGAAGTCTCCACTTGAGGAGGAAAAGGCTTGTCGTCTTTTTTCTTACAGGAAACAATGGCAAGGATGGATAGTATTCCTAAAAATAATGTTATTTTTTTCATCTTATTTTTTATTTTGGTTACTGACTACTGAATTGATTCACAATTTACTATTTTAATTTTTAAAATAAACGATTAGTTAGAATAAAAAAATCCCGACCTAAAATTAGATTGGGATTTCAATTTATAAATAATTACGTTTTAATACAGAGTTGGATATTCCGAAGGATTTACTTCATTCATCATTCCATATACTTTTTCAAAAATATCTTCTGTAGATGGTTTAGAGAAGTAATCACCGTCCGTGCCATAAGCTGGTCGGTGTGCTTTTGCAGTTAAAGTCTGAGGTTTACTGTCTAAATGATTATAAGCATCTTGTTGTTCTATAATTTGTTGTAAAATATATGCCGAAGCGCCACCTGGAACATCTTCGTCAATTACTAAAAGGCGATTCGTTTTAGCTACGCTTTTTACTATATCCTGATTGACATCAAAAGGCAATAAAGACTGTAAATCGATAATCTCACAATCAATACCGACCTCGAGAAGCTCTTTTGCAGCCTGTTGTACCAGTCTTAAAGTGGAACCATAAGAAACCAGTGTAATATCGGTACCTTCTTTCAACGTTTCCACAACACCAATTGGTGTTTTGAATTCGCCATAATTCAACGGCATTTTTTCTTTTAAACGGTAGCCATTCAAACATTCGATCACTAAGGCAGGCTCATCACATTCCAATAAACTGTTATAAAAGCCAGCTGCCTGAGTCATGTTTCTTGGAACCAAAACGTGAATTCCTCTTACCGCATTTATAATCATTCCCATTGGAGAACCAGAATGCCAGATTCCTTCCAATCGATGACCACGGGTGCGTATGATTAAAGGCGCTTTTTGCTTTCCTACAGTACGGTATCTCAATGTCGCCAAATCATCACTCATGATTTGAATAGCATACAATAAATAATCCAAATATTGAATCTCAGCAATAGGACGTAAACCTCTTAATGCCATTCCTATACCCTGACCAATGATAGTCGCTTCACGAATTCCAACATCGGCAACACGAAGTTCTCCGTATTTTTCCTGCATTCCTTCTAAGCCTTGGTTTACATCACCAATGTTTCCTGCATCTTCACCAAAAATTAGTGTCTCAGGGTGTTTTGTAAAAATAGCATCAAAGTTGTCACGCAAAATCATGCGGCCATCAGTATCCTCTTTAGCATTTTCGGAATACTCAGGTACAACTTTCTCTACTGAAAATACATTTAAGTCCGTCTCAGAGAATAGGTTACTGCTGAATTTTTGTTGGGTTTTATTGGTGTACGAAGTGATCCAAAGCGATAGTTCTTCCTGACCCTTTTCGTTTAGTACTAAACGCAACACTTTTCGGGCAGTGACAAGAATCTCTTTTTTCAAAGGCGATTTTATACTGTTTAAATCAGCAATTAGTTTTAGTATCCTTTCTTTATTTTTACTTGTTAGAGCTATTTTTTGCAGTAAAGAAACCAGCTCTATTTGTTCTTCAACTATAGGTTCAATGAAAGCATTCCATGCCGCTTTTTTAGCTTCAAAAACATCTTTTTTAGCTTGTAAATCAATCGCTTCAATTTCTTCCGGAGAGGCGACATTGACAGCTATCATCCATAGTTTCATTTGACGAAGGCAATCAAAATCTTTTTCCCATGCCAATCGGTTCGAGTCTTTATATCGCTCATGAGATCCTGAACTGGAATGTCCTTGTGGCTGGGTCAATTCGTTTACATGAATGAGAACCGGAATGTGTTTTTCACGGGCGATAGTAGCGGCCTTTTCATAAGTGGCAATTAAGTCAGCGTAATCCCAACCTTTTACTTTTAGTATTTCGAAACCGTTGGTGTTATTTTCTCGTTGGTATCCTTTTAAAATTTCAGAAATACTTTCTTTAGTTGTCTGATATCTGGCATGAACGGAAATACCGTATTCGTCATCCCAAACACTCATAACCATAGGCACCTGTAAAACACCGGCAGCATTTATAGTCTCAAAGAATAATCCTTCAGACGTACTGGCATTACCTATTGTTCCCCAAGCAATTTCATTACCATTGACAGAAAAATTTGCTGCATTGGTAATTCCTGAAACTTGACGGTATATTTTTGATGCTTGCGCTAATCCTAATAATCGGGGCATTTGTGCTGCGGTAGGAGAGATGTCAGCACTTGAATTTTTTTGCTTGGTTAAATCTTTCCAGGTTCCATCTTCATTCAGACTATGCGTTGCAAAATGCCCGCCCATCTGTCTTCCTGCGGACATTGGCTCTTGTTCAATATCAGTATGTCCATACAAGCCCGCAAAAAATTGTTGCATGGTTAATTCACCAATGGCCATCATAAAAGTTTGATCTCGATAATAACCGGAACGGAAATCTCCATTTTTAAAGGCTTTCGCCATGGCTAACTGAGGCACTTCCTTACCATCACCAAATATTCCAAATTTAGCCTTCCCGGTCAATACTTCTTTGCGTCCTAACAGGCTACATTCCCTGCTAATTGTTGCTATTTTATAGTCACTTAATACTTCAGTTTTGAAATCTTCAAATGTCAGGGTAGTATTGATTTTTTCTTTTATCATAATTGAAAGTATAACTTTGTGCTGCAAATTTAATTAAAAACTAGCTATTTTCATAATTCCTTAAAAGAAATATAATTTAATTATTAGTAGTCAATTTCTATTTAGCATATGTATTTTTTTATTATGTGTATCTAAATGGTTATTTTTTTAAGAATAATTCAACACGTGCTGGTTTATATGTTGGATTAGAACCATTTTCGATTAAAAAGATTGATTAATGTTTTTGGAGCGAATGTAACTACAAATCGTATTTTTTCGTTGTAGTTATTTTGCGCGATTTCCCATCCTCTATTAGAATATATAGGAAAATACAACTCAAAATAGTCTGTTACTAAATTCAGGCGAATTCCACTATCGTAGACGAATCTCGCATTTTGGTTTCTATTTTTAATAAGGCCAATATCTCCGTATAGTTCCAGCCAATTCCAAATATTGAAACTTCCGTTTAACGTAGTGATCCATTTATTGGCAAAAGGGGTATCCAGCTTTGATTTAAAGCCGCCTTCGGCCAATATAAATTGCTGGCTGTAAAAACCCTTGCTTTCGGATCTCCCATAATAGTTATAATCGAATAGATAATCGGTTGGATGGTCTAATGCAAAACTAAAAAAGTCTGAAGCGCTTGTATTGTATAAAAAACTACCGGCATACAATCGCAAATTAATCTGTAGATTATTTTCAAATAATTTTCGGTACTCTATTTCACTCGCAATTTTTCCAAAATTAGCGGATAGTTGCACATCAGACATGAAACTTAAATGATTGGTGCCCTCAGTTCTTGTATTGAAGTATTTTGCATCAAAAACCGAATAATTTTCCGTTGCATTGTCAATAACTAAGGCGCTCTTTTCTCTATTCACCAATACCTGACGAAACATGATCTGTTGTTTTCTATTGTCCCTAAAGTTTTTTTGCCTGATTCGTAACTGAACCATTGGATTTATTTTAAGATAGGAGGCATCTGGCGCATAATGAAAATAGGAACCAGATACAGAATATCTTACGTTGTACAGCGCGCTGTTTCTATAATTTTGATTGGCTGAAAAAGCGGCCGAACCAGACAAATTATCTGTTTTTGTAGAATAAGCGGGGTTGATATCAAATATAAAGGGCTTGTCTAAAATAGTTTTGTTATGAAGCCTTAATCCTGGACTAAGTCCATCATAATAATTATAGGTAAGGGAAGGAACGTACAGCACCTGATTGTAATAAGGGTCTTCCAAATCCTTCATAAATACAAATTTAACAGGGCGATTGTTTGGAAAAAAACCTTCTAATTTTCTCCAGTTATTTCTTAAATTGTATTCTGGAACTTCATTGCTGTAATTCAAAACGATTTTATCTGCATTTTTTCTCTCCACCGTAAAAGTGCTGTCTAAGTCAGGGGCGTCAAGCCATTTCTTAAAGACTACTTCCCCTTTTTTTAGTCCATAAACAGGAACCGGAACCAAAACATTAGTTTTATTTTTTACAGAAAATGTAATGCTGTCCTGTGTTTTTGAAACACCTGTAAATTTGTAATCAATGATTTCGCGTGAACCGATTATTGTTTTAAAAAACCAGTTAATATCTTTGTCCGCATTGGATTTTAGTATTGTTTCAAAATCGGTTCTCGAAACTTGTTTTTCCTTATTTTTGACATAGAATTGACGAATACTATTGTTTACTTCCTCATGCTCCAAATAATCGTCCAGAAATCTTAGACTCAACCCGGCCCTGTATTTACTGGCAATTTGTTCGTTGAATTTTATTAAACTGTTTTTTGGATCACCAAGTGGCTGGTCTAAGTTTTTTCGAGCCATTAGCATATAAAAATAGCTGTATTGCTCATTAAAATCTAAGTTGGTTATGTTATAGCTTTTTAATAATCGAAGTTTTGAAACACTTCCAAACATTTTGGTATTCGGGTGGTTTTCATCAATGTATTTCATCATGGCATACACTTGAATCCCATCGTAAATCCAGTTGTCTTTTCTTGGATCTAAACGCAAACTAGTCTTTAAGTAGGAATTCAGATAGGTTTTCAGAAATTTAATCTCGAAAATAAATTCGTCTGTAAAGGGACTTAAAAAGGAAGGCAATTGATTCAGTCCGTAAAAAGGGTTTCTCTCATAATCAGTTTGAGAAACTAGTATCTTTTCATGTGGATATTTTCCAATAAGCGTATTTACATAATCCGTTACACGGTGCACAATAACTGCTTTTTGAATGGCACTTATTTTATTTTCTTTGAGATTCGTCAGTACTTCACTAGTATTTTTAAAACTAATGAAACTGGATTTTGGTTCTATAAAAAGACTAAAATCAGTTCGGTTATTCCCCCACAATTTATAGTTTGAAAAATTTCCAGTCTTGCTTGGCAAACTACTATTTAAATCAGTGGTAAGATCTAAATATTTAGGTATTTTCAGCTCGATATCATAACGGGAAACAGCATTGGCAATATCATCTAAATTGTTGTTGCTGTAGCGGATGAAATCGTGGTTTTCGTACCGGGCAGGAGTAAGAAACCAGTTTTTAAGATTCATTTCGCCTTTAAAATTAAATCCGTATTTGGTGAATTTATCACTTGGAATTTTTGAAATATAGGTAAGATGTAACGTGGTTTTCTGATTAGGAAGTAATTGCTCTCTTAATTTAACTTCAATATAGTCTGGATTATTATCCGTTCTTTCCCATGTAAGAAATAACAGATTTGGATCAATAATGGTTAAATTATTTGTACTTCCTCGTTCTTCTTCTTTAGCCAAATGAAAACCTCTATAAAACTCGTCCGAAAAACGTTTGGCCAAAGGAGTATTTTTATCAGAATAGGCATTGTTCCAATCGTTTAAAACAATTGAAGTCAGGGTGTCATTTGACTGATTAAGAAAAGTAATTTCTTGCTGAACATTTAATGTCTTACTCTCTGAATTCAATTCAACAATCATTTTGGAATGATGTTGTCCATATTGTTTTATCGACAGTAGTAAAACAAAAACATAAAATACGATTTTAAATAATGATTTCAAGTGTTGGCATTAAAATTATAAAAAATAAATATACTTATTTATTGGGCTAAAACGTAATAAAACTATCTTAAAAAATTAACTGAAAAAAGAAAGCTGTCGGTGAGACAGCTTATTAATTAAAAATTCGGGGTTAAATCATATTTTTTATAGAATTTATCCAACACCTCAACCACTTCATCTTCAGTATCCACAATCTTGAACAGATTCAGATCTTCAACGCTTACGGTGTGTTCTTTTTCTATTAAAACCGTTTTTATCCATTCGATTAATCCTGACCAAAAGCTGGTTCCAACCAATATTATTGGGAATTTCGCAATTTTTTTAGTTTGTATTAAAGTCATCGCTTCAAACAGTTCATCCATGGTTCCAAAACCTCCCGGCATCACGACAAATCCTTGAGAATATTTAACGAACATCACTTTTCGAACAAAGAAATAATCAAAATTAAGGTTTTTATCGCTGTCGATATACGGGTTGAAGTGTTGTTCAAATGGCAATTCAATATTCAGTCCCACCGATGTTCCCCCTCCCAAATGTGCACCTTTATTTCCTGCTTCCATAATTCCCGGACCTCCGCCAGTAATCACGCCATAACCGGCTTTACTTATTTTATAGGCGATCTTTTCAGCAAGCAAATAATAAGCATCTTCCGGCTTTGTTCTTGCAGAACCAAAAATGGTAACGCAGGGTCCTATACGTCCCATACTCTCATAACCATTCACAAATTCAGCCATGATTTTAAAAATCGCCCAACTGTCATTCGTTCTTATTTCGTTCCAGGTCTTTCTTTTCAGTCTGTCCTGGATAACTTTATCTTCGTCATTATCAAAATCTTCTAATCTCATTTTTTCTATTCTAAAATTGGTAACTATTTTATGATTCCTTTTTTGAGGAATTAGCAGCTATCTCCTGTCTTTCACCTCTTTCCTTACTGTGAAAATGGCAGCGAAAGGATCGTGTTTCAAGCAGAGTTAAGGCTCCTGAATACTAAAGTAACTCTTTTTTCAAAAACTGCGCTGTATAGCTCTTTTTATTTTTTATAATTTCTTCGGGACTTCCTTTGGCGATGAGCTGTCCGCCACCTTTTCCACCTTCAGGACCAATGTCTATAATGTAGTCCGCCAGTTTAATCACGTCCATATTGTGTTCTATAATCAAAATCGTATTTCCTTTATCAACCAGTTTGTTGATTACCTCCATTAATACACGGATGTCTTCAAAATGCAAGCCTGTTGTGGGTTCGTCCAGAATATAAAAAGTATTTCCGGTATCTTTTTTAGACAATTCTCCCGCCAGTTTAATGCGCTGTGCTTCACCACCAGAAAGCGTAGTGCTTTGTTGACCAAGGGTAATATATCCCAAACCAACATCCTGAATGGTTTTCACTTTTCTGTAGATCTTCGGAATCATTTCAAAAAATGGAACCGCTTCATCCACTGTCATATTCAACACATCTGAAATGGATTTTCCTTTGAATCGAATTTCCAAAGTTTCTCTGTTAAACCGCTTTCCCTGACAGGTTTCGCACTCCACATACACATCTGGCAAAAAATTCATTTCAATGGTTCGTACACCAGAACCTTCACAGGTTTCACAGCGACCGCCTTTCACATTGAAACTAAACCGTCCTGCTTTATAACCCCGAATCATACTTTCAGAGGTCATCGTAAACAGATTTCTGATTTCGGTAAAAACTTCGGTGTATGTTGCCGGATTCGAGCGGGGTGTTCTTCCAATAGGACTTTGGTCAATATCAATCACTTTATCGATATGTTCCAATCCTTCAATTTTTTTATACGGCTGTGGTTTTTTGACGCCATTGAAATAATATGCGTTTAAAATAGGGTAGAGCGTCTCATTAATCAAGGTTGACTTTCCACTTCCGGAAACTCCGGTCACACAAATCATTTTGCCCAAAGGCAATTCTATCGAAACATTTTTCAGGTTATTTCCTGTTGCCCCGGTCAGTTTTAAGAATTTTCCATTTCCTTCACGACGTTTTGCAGGAACTTCAATTTTCATTTCACCATTCATGTACATCGCCGTTATGGTATGGTGTTTCAGTATTTCGGCAGGCGTTCCTTTGCTGATTATTTCTCCTCCATATTTTCCTGCTTTTGGTCCGATGTCAATCACATAATCAGCACGTTCGATCATGTCTTTATCGTGTTCTACAACAATTACGGAGTTTCCAATATCTCGTAATTGTTCCAGAGAATGAATCAATTTATCGTTATCTCTTTGGTGTAAGCCAATACTCGGCTCATCCAGAATATACAAAACACCAACTAACTGGGAACCAATTTGAGTAGCTAAACGAATGCGTTGTGCTTCACCACCCGAAAGTGATTTTGAACTTCGGCTTAAAGCCAAATAATCCAAACCTACATTCATTAAAAAGTTCAGTCTGTCCTTAATCTCTTTGATTACTTCAGTAGCGATAATTTTTTGTTTATCAGATAAATGGTTTTCTAAATCATAAAACCAGGCGGTTAAATCTGAAATATCCATATCACACAATTCGGCAATATTTTTTTCATTAATTTTAAAGAACATTGCTTCTTTTTTCAAACGGGAACCTTCACAAACAGGACATTTTATTTCGTCCATGAATTCCTTTGCCCAACGTTTTATAGTTGTGGAACCACTTTCGTCATGTTGGTTTTTTATGAAATGTGAAATCCCTTCAAAATCAATTTTATATTCCCTGGCAACTCCCAGATCTTTAGAGTTAATGGTGAATTTTTCTTTTCCCCCATTCAGAATCATTTCCATCGCTTCCTCCGGAATGTTTTCCACGGCATCAGTCAATTTGAAACCATATTTTTCTCCTATAATTTCCAATTGCTTAAAAATCCAAGATGATTTGTATTCTCCCAATGGAGCAAAACCGCCATTTTTTATCGATAATTTCGGGTTTGGAATAATCTTTTTTGTATTAATTTCATTTACCGTTCCTAAACCATTGCAATGATCGCAAGCGCCTTTTGGAGAATTGAAAGAAAATAAATTGGGTTCAGGATTTTGATAGGAGATTCCGGTAGTTGGACACATCAGATTTCGGCTGAAAAACCGTACTTCATTCGTATCCTGATTTAAAACCATTAATACATTTTCCCCATGATGCATCGCTGTGTTGATGCTTTCAGTCAGCCGTTTTTCATTTTCAGGGGTATCATCAATCACCATTCTATCCACTACAATTTCTATATCGTGTGTTTTATAACGGTCTAATTTCATTCCTAAAGTAATATCCAGTATATCACCATTCACCCGAACTTTAAGAAAACCCTGTTTTGCAATTTGTTGGAAAAGCTCTGCATAATGTCCTTTTCTCGCTCGAATAACCGGAGCTAAAATGTTGATGCGTTTTCCTTTAAAATCCTGAATAATCAAATCTTTGATTTGTTCATCATTATAACTAACCATTTTTTCTCCGGTGTTGTAGCTGTACGCATCAGCACCCCGGGCGTAAAGCAAACGAAGGAAATCATAGATCTCAGTAATTGTTCCTACGGTGGAACGAGGACTTTTACTGGTCGTTTTTTGTTCAATGGCAATTACTGGTGAAAGCCCGTCAATTTTATCCACATCGGGACGTTCTAAACCACCCAGAAATTGCCGTGCATAAGCGGAGAATGTTTCTACATAGCGGCGCTGCCCCTCGGCATAAATAGTGTCGAAAGCTAAGGAGGATTTTCCAGAGCCCGAAAGACCGGTAATAACGACCAGTTTTTCACGGGGAATTGAAATATCTATATTTTTAAGATTGTGAACGCGAGCGCCTTGAACTTCAATGGTATTGTCTTTGTCTAACATAATTTTTGCAAAAAAGCAAAGTTACCATTTTGATTTATTCTTTCAATAGAACAGTTTAGAAGTTTATGTTAAAAGAAGTAATATAATTTATCTATTTGAGCGTAAAACCCCGATGCCTTTAGGCTCGGGGATGTAAGCGAACGTACAGTGCTTACCCCTGTGTTTCAATATATTTTCGAATTGTTTCGGTGGATGCATTTCCAGTAGAAAAAAAAAGTACCCAGACCAAAAGGTATTCTCTTTCCAAAAATGTAATTTTAGAAAAGACCGATGTTTTTGGTAAATTCTAAAAGTAGCAATTTGTTTTAGCTGGTGCATTACATAAAATACGGATAATCTAGGGGCAATATCCATTAAAATATGGATATGATCTACATCGGTTTGCATCGTATCAATTGTAAAGCCTTTTTGTTTTGAAATATTAAACATTATTTGTTTGATGTCTTGATCCAAATTTCCAGTTAAGCGTTTTTTTCTGTACTTAACGGCAAATACGAAATGCAACTTAATTATGTATTTTGAATGACTACTATGGGGGTAAGTATCTTTCGTTGTACAAATTTACTTGGTTATTA